>JADLBN010000027.1 GCA_020847675.1 Burkholderiales bacterium
CACCGACGACATCTACATCTCGCCGTCGCAGATCCGCCGCTTCAACCTGCACACCGGCGACACGATCGAAGGCGAGATCCGCACGCCCAAGGACGGCGAGCGCTACTTCGCGCTGGTGAAGGTCGACAAGGTCAACGGCGAGCCGCCGGAGGCCTCGAAGAACAAGATCCTGTTCGAGAACCTGACGCCGCTCTTCCCCGACGAGCCGATGGTCCTCGAGCGCGACATCAAGGCCGAGGAGAACCTCACCGGCCGCGTCATCGACATCATCGCCCCGATCGGCAAGGGCCAGCGCGGGCTCCTGGTCGCTTCCCCGAAGTCCGGCAAGACGGTGATGCTCCAGCACATCGCGCACTCGATCGCGGCGAACCACCCCGAGTGCGTGCTGATCGTGCTCCTGATCGACGAACGCCCGGAGGAAGTGACCGAAATGCAGCGCACGGTGCGCGGCGAGGTCGTCGCCTCGACCTTCGACGAGCCGGCGACGCGCCACGTGCAGGTCGCCGAGATGGTGATCGAGAAGGCGAAGCGCCTGGTCGAGCACAAGAAGGACGTCGTGATCCTGCTCGATTCGATCACCCGCCTCGCCCGCGCCTACAACACGGTCGTGCCGGCCTCCGGCAAGGTGCTGACCGGCGGCGTCGACGCGAACGCGCTGCAGCGCCCGAAGCGCTTCTTCGGCGCGGCCCGCAACATCGAGGAAGGTGGCTCGCTCACCATCATCGCGACCGCGCTCATCGATACCGGCTCGCGCATGGACGACGTGATCTACGAGGAGTTCAAGGGCACCGGCAACATGGAGATCCACCTCGACCGGCGCATGGCCGAGAAGCGCACCTACCCGGCGATCAACGTGAACCGTTCGGGGACGCGCAAGGAGGAGATGCTCCTCAAACCCGAGGTGCTGCAGAAGGTCTGGGTGCTGCGCAAGGTACTCTACCCGATGGACGACCTCGAAGCGACCGAATTCCTCGTCGACAAGGTTCGCGCGACGAAGAACAACGCGGAGTTCTTCGACTCGATGCGCCGGGGCTGAGGCCAGAGCCTCCCAACCTCCGCCCCCGGGCAACCCGCGGCACCCGACGCTATTCGCCCGGCCTCGGCTCCCACGCCGACGCGTCGAACGCGGCGAACGCGCGGCTGACCATCGGCAAGCGCCGCAGCCCGGCGATGCGATAACTGCCGAGCGCGCCCGTGCGGAGCCCGGGCGGTGCCGAGGGCGTCTCGGTCGCCGCGTCCAGGGTCGCCGCGAGACCTGGCACTCCGAGTACTCCGCACACGCGCCGCACCAGTTCGCGCCCGTTCCGATCGATGCGGTCGTCGCGCATCGTGTAGCGATACTCACCGCCGAGCGCCATGTCGACCTCGTTCGCCGCGATCATCGCGACGATCTCCGCATCGTCGAACGAAAGCTCGCCGACCCGATCGAGCGCCGTCGCGAACGCCCCGGGATCCTCGCCCCGGCGCGTGTAGGCCCGAACCCGACGCTCGACTCCCACGCCGGCATTAACGAGGACGTCGCGCACCGTCTCGATGCTGGTCTTTTGCCCGGGCGGCAGCTCCGGGCAGTGCGAGTACGCGGCGTGCAGCAGGCCCGCCAGCACCACGTCGAGCCGGAATCCGTAACGCACCAGCACTCCCGCCGTGCCGATCAGGTGCGAGACGAAAGGCCGGCCGCAGGGCCGGTAGCCGCCGCTCATCAGGATGGCAGCGACGTCGCAGTGGTGCGCGATGACCGAGCACTCGTGCATCTCGTAGCCTCGGGCAAGCGCGAGGTCGAGGAGCGCAGACCGGTTCTGAACCAGTTCCCCGGGCCGCATCGGCTCCGCAAGGTCGGGCCGCCCCGCCCCCTCGGGACGCAGCGGGTCGAGCCGTCGCAGGTGCTCGTGCAGGAACGCACGCACGCCTCCGAACGAGCGATCGTCGTCGGCAACGCCCCATTTGTCGCAGAACGCGGCAATGCTCGCGTCGCCCTCCTCCCTGGACCAGCGCCTGCGCCGATACGCGAGATCTCCGAGCGCCCAGGGCTCGGTCGCGAGATAGGTCACGCGGGCCCTGGGTTCGGTCCACGTCGCGTATCCGCGGCGCAGGAGCGTGAGCGAGAGATCGATGTGCTCGTGGACGCAACGGATGCGGGGGTCGAATGGCTCGCCGTCCCTCGCGGCGGCCATGCGCACGAGAACGCAGTGGTATTCGACGTAGCCGCAGGGCTCGCGGATCGCGGTAGCGGCGATCTCTTCGGGTTTCGTGTTCGCGTCCGCATGCTCCTCGCGCAGGACGCGACCCGTCGGCGTGTCGATCCATTCGAGCGATCCGCCGGCCATGTGCACGCGCGCGGGCGCGTCACCGCCGCCGATCAGGTAGAGCGGGCCCACGGCTCCGGCACCGGTCTCGTCCGCACATTCGACGAGCGCCTCGAGCCAGCCGGGTTCGACGATCACGTCATTGTCGATGAAGGCGACGTAGTCGGTGTCGACGCTGCCGACGACGAGGCGCCTTATCTGCGTCGGCCACAGATCCGGACCGACGCGAAGGATCTCGAGGCGCCCGTCGGCGGCGAGCACCTGCAGCCGCTCGCGAAGCCAGGCCGGTGTGGAGCCGTCCGCGTAGATCAGTCGATACGCGCACGCGGTGTTGCGCAGGATCGAACCGATTGCGCGCTCGGCGAGCCCGTGGCGCTCGCGCGCCGTCATCACGATCGTCACGCGGGCCGCGCTCGGGAGGCCCGTGGTCCGGGCGGCATCGGTCGATAGGGCGGACATCCGGGGGACTCCGGGAAGCAACGGGTGGATAGCGTTCGAAAGACCGTCCGCCATCCGCGAGACGGATCGGCCGTAGCCGGATCGTCCCAAGATAACATGACCTCGCTCCCCGGGTCCGATGCCACCCAGCGGAGGCGAGGGTGAACACAAGTCATTGAACGGATGGAAGAATGCGACTCGTCCATGGCCTCGGGCGAGTCGGCCTGGCTTGCCCTTTCGGGCTCATCGGCCCATAATGATGGGCTATCCGACGCAGGGGCGTGGATCCAGAGGGGACCCGCGTGGCGGCCGGATCCGCGGCGGCGCGTTTCGTTCGACCGCGACGAGAGGACATCATGAAGACCGGCATCCATCCCAAGTACGAGAAGATCCAGGTGACCTGCAGCTGCGGCAGCACGTTCGAGACCCGCACCGCGTCGCCCGCCAAGTCGCTGCACATCGAGGTGTGCTCGTCGTGCCACCCGTTCTACACCGGCAAGCAGAAGGTGATGGACACGGCCGGCCGGATCGACAAGTTCAACCAGCGCTACGGCAACAAGTCGGCGACGAAGCCTGCGGCCAAGGCGGCGGCGCGCAGCTGATCGACCCGACGTGTCGAACGGCACGGCGCCTCGCGAAAAGGCAGCTTCGGCTGCCTTTTTCGTTCGTGATGCACCGGCTGGCATTGGACGCATGCGCGCGCCCCGCACCGCCCCCCCCGAGCCGGTCGACCCGGAGTCGGTCTCGCCGTCGGGTCCGCAGAGGGCGCTGAAGCAGGCCGGCCTCGTCCTGCTCTGCGTCGCGTGGATCGCGCTGGGGCTGGTCGGCCACGATCCCTGGAAGGCCGAGGACGCGACGACCTTCGGCGCCGCCTACGACATGGCGCGGACCGGGGACTACGTCGTCCCGCGGATCGCCGGCGAGCCCTGGCTCGAACGCGGGCCGCTGGTTCCGGCGCTCGCCGCCGGCACGCTGAAGCTCTTCAGCCCGCCGCTCGCGCCCCACAACGCCGCGCGGCTCGCTGCCGGCCTGCTGCTCGCCACGGTCCTCGTGTTCACCGCGCTCGCGGGGCGCGAACTGCTGGGCCGCGCGTTCCGATGGCTCCCGGTGCTCATCCTGGTCGGCTCGATCGGGATGTGGGAGCGCGCCCACGCCTTGTCCGGTGAACTCGGCATGACCGCCGGCATCGCGGTCGCGCTCTGGGGGTTCGCGCTCGCGCTGCGCAGGCCCGTCGCAGGCGGCATTGCACTGGGAGTCGGCATCGCGATCGCGTTCCTGTCCTGCGGCCTGGGCGCGCCGGTCTGGCTCGCGGTCACCGCGTTGCTGCTTCCCGCGGTCTCGCCGACCTGGCGAACGCGGGCGCACGCGGCAACCGTGGCCGTCGCGCTCGCCGTCGCGCTGCCGCTGGGCGCCGCCTGGCCCATCGCGCTCGCCGAGCGCTCGCCCGACCTCTACGCCGCCTGGAGCGCCGCCGAGAGCTGGAGCGACTACTTCGCCCCGGTGTCGGGCGGATTCGATCCGCTCTACATCGCGAAGAACCTTCCCTGGCTCGCGTGGCCCGCGGTGCCGCTCGCGCTGTGGATGCTGTGGATCCGCGGCCGCGGCTTCAACGGCGGCCTCGCCGACGCGGGCGTCGTGCTGCCCGGCGTGTTCGTGCTCGTGATTCTCGCGGGACTCGCGCTGGAGCGCGACCCGCGGCTCATTTCGTCGATGCCGCTCCTGGTGCCGCTCGCGCTGCTCGCGTCGATCGAGGTCGACTCGCTCAAGCGCGGCTTCTCGGGCGCGCTCGACTGGTTCGGCATCCTGACCTTCGGCCTGTGCGCGATCCTCGTCTGGGGACTGTGGATCGACTCGTACCTCTACGGCATGTCGCCCGCGACGGCGCGGCTGCTCCGCGACACGGAGATCGGCTTCCGGCCGTCGTTCAAGCTCTGGGCGATGCTGGCCGCGCTCGCCATGACGATCCTGTGGGTCGCGATGGTGCGGCCGGCGCGCCGCTCGAATCGCCGCGCGGTGCTCAACTGGACGATCGGCATGACGCTCCTCTGGGCGCTGGTTTCGACGATCTGGCTGCCCTACATCGACTCGCGCCGCAGCTACCGCGCGGTCGCCGAGTCGATCCGCGAGCAGGTACCGGCCGGAGTGTGCGTGGCGAGCCGGAACCTCGGCGAGGCGCAGCGGGCGCTCTTCGCGTATTTCGCCGGCATCGTCACCGAGCGGGTCGAAGCCGGCGAGGGCGGCGAGTGTCCGCTGAAGCTCGTCCAGTTGGGGAAAGGCGACCACGACGTCCCCCTCCCCGAGGGCTGGAGACGGATCTGGGAAGGCAACCGGCGCGGCGACAACACCGAGAAGTTCGTGCTGCTGAAGCGGGGGGCGCCGTGAAGTTCGTCGACGAGGCGGTGATCGAGGCCCACGCCGGCGCCGGCGGCAACGGATCGGCTGCGTTCCGGCGCGAGAAGTACGTGCCGCGCGGGGGCCCGAGCGGCGGCGACGGCGGCCGCGGCGGCAGCATCCATGCGATCGCCGACCGCAACATCAACACGCTGATCGACTACCGCTACGCGCGCATCCACCGCGCGAAGGGCGGCGAGAACGGCATGGGCGCCGACAAGTACGGCCGCGGCGCCGACGACGTCGTGCTGCGCGTGCCGGTGGGCACCGTCGTCACCGACGCGGACACCGGCGAGGCGATCGCCGACCTCGCGACCGACGGCGCGCGCGCGACGCTCGCGAGGGGCGGCAAGGGCGGCCTCGGGAACATCCACTTCAAGTCGAGCACCAACCGCGCGCCGCGCCAGTTCACGCGCGGCGAACCCGGCGAGTCGAGGCGCATCCGCTTCGAACTCAAGGTGCTCGCCGACGTGGGCCTCCTCGGCATGCCGAATGCCGGCAAGTCGACGCTGATCCGCGCCGTTTCGGCTGCGCGGCCGAAGGTTGCCGACTACCCGTTCACCACGCTCGCGCCCTCGCTCGGCGTCGTGCGCACCGACGAGCGGCGGAGCTTCGTCGTCGCCGACATTCCCGGACTCATCGAGGGCGCGGCGGAAGGTGCGGGCCTCGGTCACCGCTTCCTGCGCCACCTCGCGCGCACGCGGCTCCTGTTGCACGTCGTGGATCTGGCCCCGGCCGACCCGGACGCCGACCCGGTGCGTGAGGCGAAGGCGATCGTCGCCGAACTGAAGAAGTACGACCCCGCGCTCGCGAAGAAGCCGCGCTGGCTCGTGCCCAACAAGCTCGACCTCGTTCCCGAAGACGAGCGCGAGACGCGCGTTGCGGCGTTCGTCAAGGCGATGCGCCACAAGGGCCCGGTGTTCCCGATCGCGGCGATTTCGGGCGAAGGTTGCCGCGCGCTGACGTTCGCGGTCCAGTCGTGGCTCGACGCACATCCTGCGGAACCCGCCGCGCCGGAGCCAGCTGCGGAAACACCCGAGGTGCTCAGGCCGGCGCCGGTCGTCTCGCGCAGGCGGCGCGCGGAACCCGCCGCATGACAGCCGCCGCGAAGGCCCGCCGCTGGGTCGTCAAGGTCGGCTCGAGCCTCGTGACCAACGACGGTCGCGGACTCGACCACGCGGCCGTTGCGCGTCTCGCCTCCGAGATCGCCGCGCTCCGGCGCGACGGACGCGAAGTGGTGCTCGTTTCCTCCGGCGCGATTGCGGAGGGTATGCAGCGATTGGGTTGGGAACGGCGGCCGAAGGCGATCCACGACCTGCAGGCCGCCGCCGCGGTGGGCCAGATGGGACTCGTGCAGGCCTACGAAGCGGCCTTCGCGGGTCACGGCCTTCGCACCGCGCAGATCCTGCTCACCCACGACGACCTCGCGGACCGGCGGCGCTACCTGAACGCGCGCAGCACGCTGCGCACGCTGGTCGATCTCGGCGTCGTCCCGATCATCAACGAGAACGACACCGTCACCACCGACGAGATCCGCGTCGGTGACAACGACACGCTGGGCGCGCTCGTCACCAACCTGATCGAGGCCGACGTGCTCGTGCTGCTCACCGACCAGCAGGGCCTGTACACGGCGGACCCGAGGCGCGACGCGGCCGCGACGCTCGTTCGCACCGCGAAGGCCGGCGACCCTGCGCTCGAGGCGATGGCCGGCGGCGCGGGCAGCGAGATCGGGCGCGGCGGCATGCTGACCAAGGTGCTCGCGGCGAAGCGCGCGGCGCGCTCGGGCGCCTCCACGGTCGTCGCGAGCGGCCGCGAGAGCGACGTCCTCCCGAGGCTCGCCGCGGGCGAGGCCATCGGCACCGAACTCGTCGCCGAAGCGCAGTCGCTCGGCGCGCGCAAGCAGTGGCTCGCCGATCATGTCCAGCTCGCGGGGACACTCAGGCTCGACGAGGGCGCGGTGCGCGCGCTCGCACGCGAGGGCAAGAGCCTGCTGCCGATCGGCGTGACCGCGGTCGAGGGCGCCTTCGAACGCGGCGAGGTCGTCGGCTGCGTCGCGCCCGACGGACGCGAGATCGCCCGGGGGCTCGTCAACTACGGCGCGGCCGACACCGCGCGCATCCTGCGCCAGCCTTCGTCGCAGATCGAGGCGATCCTGGGCTGGGTCGACGAGCCCGAACTGATCCACCGCGACAACCTGGTGCTCCTCGCCTGAGCAAACGACCCCGGCGTCGCGCTACCCGCCGCTGTCCGCGTCGACGCCGCCTCCGCAGGAGCGCTGCATCGCGGCCCCGGGCGCTGCGTGCGCGATCGGGGCGCCACCTCGCGCCAGCGTCATGGACACGCGCCGGGACGCTCGCCTACACTTCGCTGCGAGACCATGCCTGCGGCCGGAGGACGAGCCATGGCAATGATCGACCGCATCCGCGCAATCCTGGTCGAACCCCGGTCCGAGTGGCCCGAGATCGCCGCCGAGCCGGCGACGGTGCAGTCGATCTACACCGGCTGGATCCTGATCCTCGGCGCGATCGCTCCGGTGGCGATGCTCGTGGGGTACGCCGAACACGGCGTGCTGTTCGCGCTGCGCGTCGCCGTGTCGGCCTACGTCACCGCGCTGGTGCTGACCTTCGTGCTGGCCATGGCGATCGACGTGCTCGCGCCGTCGTTCGGCGGGGAACGCGACTTCGTCGCCTCGCTCAAGCTCGTCGCGTACAGCTGCACGGCGGTCTGGCTCGCCGGCATCGCCCACGTGCTCGGGATCTTCGCCCACCTGGTCATGTGGATCGCGGCGGTCTACGCGCTCTACACGTTCTTCGTCGGCGCGCCGCTGCTCCGCAAGTGCAGCGCCGACCGGGCGATTCCGTTCGCGCTGATCGTGGCGCTTTGCGCGATCGCGCTGTTCGTCGTCGCCGGCTACGCGATGGGCGCGCGTCGCCCGTTCTGACCGGCGGAGAGGTCGCAGGTCCCGCCGCGCGCGGGCCCGGCGCTCAGGCGCGCTCGACCGGCTCGGCGTAGTCGTCCGGCATCGCAGGATGCTGGACGCCGAACAGGCGTTCGCGGCGCGTCTGCGGCCGCGCGATCAGGAAGCGCTCGAGTTCGATCAGCGCGCGGCGGTAGACCTCGCGCTTGAACTCGATGACGTTGTCGAGCGGGATCCAGTACTCGTGCCAGCGCCACGCGTCGAACTCGGGGCGGTCGGTCGCGCGCAGCGACACGTCGGTGTCGCGGCCGACGAGCCGCAGCAGGTACCAGATCTGCTTCTGGCCGCGGTAGCTTCCGCGCCATTCGCGCTTGATCCAGTGCTGCGGAACGTCGTAGCGCAGCCAGTCTCGCGTCCGGCCGAGAACGCGGACATGCTGGGGCTGGAGGCCGACCTCCTCGCGGAGTTCCCGGTACATCGCCGCTTCGGGCGTCTCACCGGTGTTGATGCCCCCTTGCGGGAACTGCCACGAATGCTCGCGTATCCGCTTGCCCCAGAAGACCTGGTTCCTGCCGTTGGCGATGACGATGGCGACGTTCGGGCGATAGCCGTCGCGATCCAGCATCGCGTGATGCCTCGGAATCGATGGGTTGGCCCGATTCTGGCACGAACCCGGGCCGGTGAAAAGCGCGGCATCGGGAAGCCTGCGGCCCCGCTGATCCCACGGACCGAACTTCGGTCCGCGGGATCCGAGTTGTCTCAAGCGCCTGTCCCATTCCATGAACCGTCGATCCAGACTCGCCGCCTGACCAAGATCGTTTCAGTCTCGTCCCTGGATTGGAAAAACCTGCGCGTCGCCCACGGCGGTCGGCGTCCATCGCCCGCCGCGAGCGCGAGGGCCGCCACCGCTCCGGCGAGTCCGCGCAGTCCGGCGCGACGAACCACGCGGGCCGCGACCCACAGGAGCGGCAGCGCAAGCGGCAGCGTCGTCGGGTGCGCGTGCAGCGCGAGACCGAAGGCCGCCCCGGCCGTGGCGAGCCATCCGGGAGACGAGCGCTGCTCCGCCCGCCAGAGCGCGACGGCCACCGCGAGCACCAGAGTCACCGTGACGCTCGGATGGGCAATCCACGTCGATGCGAGACTGCCAATCCCGGGCAGCGCGAGCAGGATCGCGAACGAGCGGCCCGTCCTGCGGTCGGCGAGGTCGCGGCCGAGCAGGCAGGCGAGCGGGAATCGCAGCGCAGCAGCGATGGCGATCACCGCGACCACGCCGGTGACCGTGCCGGTCAGCTTCATCGCCGCCGCCAGCGCGTAGTACCAGGCCGGACCCGGATGGGCGATTCCCGAGATGATCGGCCCTTCGAGCGGAAACGCCCGTCCCTGCGAGATCCGCAGCGCGGCATGGAGGTCGCGGGCGAAGTCGCCCTCGATGAACGTCACGAAGCAAGGCGCGACGTCGAGGACGACGAGCAGCAGAACCACCGCCCAGGCGCCCGCGGCCGACACGTCGACCCGGCTCGACCCTGCAGCCGGAAGATCGGAGGTCATCGCGCAAGGATGCCAAGGCGGGCCATCCCCAGGGCGCTGCGGTGGTGGCGCAAATTTTCCACCGGTCGGTAACGCGAGGCCTAGAATGGGACCATGGCCCGGCTGGACCGCCGATGCCCGAGCCAATCCGACGATGAGTGCACGCAGTCAAGGTCGCGCGAACCGCGGCGTGCGACGCGACGCCGCGCCGCAGGACGCGGTGCGTCGCGCGATGCTGGCCGGGGCGCCCGCGGGCTTCGTCCTGCGCCCGCCATGGTCGCTCGCAGCCGACGCGTTCGACCGCGCGTGCACGCGCTGCGCGAAGTGCATCGACGCCTGCCCCACGCACGTCCTCAAGCTCGCCGCAGGCATCGTGCAGGTGGACTACGCGGAAGCCGAATGCACGTTCTGCGGGGCCTGCGTCGACATCTGCCCCGAACCCGCGTTCGACGTCGCCGCGCGGGCGTCGGGCGGGAAACCGTGGCACGCGGTCGCGCGCATCGACGCCTCGTGTCTCGCCCGTCTGGGTGTCGAGTGCGACAGTTGCGGCGACGCGTGCGAGGCCGGAGCGATACGCTTCCGCGTGCACGCGGGACCGGTGCCGGATCCGCGCGTCGACTCGACGCGCTGCACCGGGTGCGGTGCCTGCGTGCGAGTCTGCCCGGCGACAGCCATCGAAGTTCGCGCCCCGACGGCCTGATCGCCGGGGCTCCGGCGCGCAGCGGCCGGGCGTGGCAGGCCGCCGCCGGTGGCACGGAGTCCGGTTCGCGAGGCAGGGAGCGCGCTCGCCGCCTGGCCCGAGTCGCGCGCTATCATCGGCGCTTCCCCTTCCCTTCGTCCGACATGCTTGCCGACCTCGATCCCGCGCGGGCGCTGCCGCGCGATGCCGCCCGCGCGACGCTCGTCGGACGCGCGTGGCTTCCCGCCCGGCAGGGCCCCTCGCCGGTCGTGGTCCGCGGCGGCGCGGTCTTCGATCTCGCGCGCGTCGCGCCGACGACGAGCGAGCTTCTCGATCTCGCGGATCCGGTGCGTGCGGTGCGCGGCGCGGCGGACGCGGAGCGCATCGGCACGATCGGCGAATTGCTCGCCAACAGCGACGAAGCAATGCGCGACGCTTCGAAGCCTTGGCTCCTCGCGCCCAACGACCTGCAGGCGATCAAGGCCGCCGGCGTCACGTTCGTGTCGAGCATGCTCGAGCGCGTGATCGAGGAACAGGCGCGCGGCGACGCGGCGAAGGCGGAGTCCGTGCGCGGGGCGCTCGCCGGAATCCTCGGCGAGAAGCTCTCGGTAAAGCCGGGTTCCGCCGAGGCCGAGCGCGTGAAACAGGCGCTGATCGCGCAGAAGGCGTGGTCGCAGTACCTCGAGGTGGGGATCGGCCCCGATGCCGAGATCTTCACCAAGGCGCAACCGATGTCCGCGGTGGGCACCGGCGCAGACATCGGCATCCACCCGCAGTCGTCGTGGAACAACCCGGAGCCCGAGATCGTGCTCGCGGTGTCCTCGGCAGGGCGCGTCGTCGGCGCGGCGCTCGGCAACGACGTGAACCTGCGCGACTTCGAGGGGCGCAGCGCGCTGCTCCTCTCCAAGGCGAAGGACAACACCGGGTCCTGCGCGATCGGACCGTTCGTGCGGCTGTTCGACGAGCACTTCGGCGTCGACGACGTGCGGCGCGCGGACCTCGCGCTGCGCGTCGCGGGTCCCGAAGGCTTCATGCTCGAGGGCTCGAGTTCGATGAGCGAGATCAGCCGTGACCCGCTCGACCTCGCGGCACAGGCGATCGGCGCGAACCACCAGTACCCGGACGGGTTCGTGCTCTTCCTCGGCACGATGTTCGCGCCGGTGAAGGACCGCCACGGCCCGGGGCAGGGATTCACCCACGTGGTGGGCGACGTCGTCACGATCTCGACGCCCTCGCTCGGCGCGCTGGTGAATCGCGTGAAGACGAGCGACACCGTGGCGCGCTGGACGATGGGGGCGGTCGGGCTCATGCGCAATCTCGCGCAGCGGGGACTGTTGCAGGGACGCTCCACGTAAGCGCGGCCGCGCGCCACCGCGCGTGCGTCGACGCGCGACTCTGCCCCGGAGCCAAGGCCCTTCCGATGGGTCGGGCATTGGCGCGTTGCCCTGCCCGGCGCATCCCCGGTAGCGACTGCGCGGCTAGAATGGGGCCTTCCGCGATTCCCTTCCGCCGAACGCCATGACCGACACCGCCGCAGCCTCCCGCAACACCGTCCGCAGCACGCCGCCATTTCGCGCCGACCACGTCGGGAGCTTCCTGCGTCCGCGCGCGCTCCTCGAGGCGCGCGAGAAGTTCGCGAAGGGCGAGATCGACGCCGCGGCGCTACGCAAGGTCGAAGACGACGCGATCCGCGGCATCGTCAAGTTCCAGGAGGACCTGGGCCTTCGCGGCATCACCGACGGCGAATTCCGCCGCACCTACTTCCACATCGACTTCCTGACCCAGCTCGACGGCGTCGAGACCAAAGGCGGGATCGCGATCAGCTTCCACAGCGACGCGGGCAACGTCGACTTCGCGCCGCCGGTGATGCAGGTCACGAAGAAGGTGAAGCACTCGAAGCCGATCCAGCGCCGCGACTTCGAGTTCCTGAAGTCGCTCGTCTCGCGCACGCCCAAGGTCACGATCCCCTCGCCCACGATGCTGCACTTCCGCGGCGGCCGCGGCGCGGTCAGCAGGGACGCCTACCCGGCGATGGAGGACTTCTTCGACGACATCGCGCAGGCCTACCGCGACGAGATCGCCGACCTCGCCGCCGCCGGCTGCACCTACCTGCAGCTCGACGACACCAACCTCGCCTACCTGTGCGACACTAAGATGCGCGAAGGCGCGAAGGCGCGCGGCGACGACCCGGACGAGCTGCCGCGCCGTTACGCGAGGCTCATCAACGCGGCGATCGCGCACAAACCCGCGTCGATGCGCGTGTGCGTCCACCTGTGCCGCGGCAACTTCAAGAGCGCGTGGGCGGCCGAGGGCGGCTACGAGCCGGTCGCCGAGGTGCTTTTCAACGAACTCGCGGTCGACGGCTATTTCCTCGAGTACGACGACGCCCGCTCGGGCGACTTCGCGCCGCTGCGCCACGTGCCCGCGGGCAAGACCGTCGTCCTGGGTCTTGTCAGCACCAAACTCGACCGCATGGAGACCAAGGACGACCTGAAGCGCCGCATCGACCTCGCGGCGAAGGTCATGCCGCTCGACCAGATGGCGATCTCGCCCCAATGCGGCTTCAGCTCGACCGTGCACGGCAACGACATCGCAGTGGCGACGCAGGCCGCGAAGTTGAAGTTGTGCGTCGAGACCGCGCGCGACGTCTGGGGCGGTGTCTGACACCGGTTCATGGTGTCTGACACCGGTTCATGGTGTCTGACACCGGGTCGAGGTGTCTGACACCGGGTTTCATCCGGTGTCTGACACCGCCCTTTCCCGCCCGCCAACCGCAACCCGCCCCTCAGGAGCACGGCCATTTCCGATCCCCGAATCCTCTCCCTCGGCCTCGTCGGCTACGGCGAAGTCGGGAAGATCTTCGCCGCCGAACTCATCGAGCGCGGGGTAACGCTCCTCGCGGCCTGGGACATCCTGCTCGCCGATCCGTCGACCGCCGCGCCGATGAAGGACCACGCCCTGAAGACCGGCGTGGATCTCGTGGGTTCGATGCGCGAACTGACCGGCCGGGCCGACCTGATCATCTCCGCGGTGACGGCATCGCAGGCGCGCGCGGTGGCCGACGAAGCGGCGCGGACGATCCGTCCCGGCACCTGGTTCGTCGACTTGAACTCCTGTTCCCCCGGCGCGAAGCAGCTCTCGAGCGAACGCATCGACGCCGCCGGCGGACGCTACGTCGAGGCCGCGGTCATGACGACCGTCCCCGGCTACGGGATACGCGTGCCGATGCTGCTGGGCGGCCCGCACGCTGTCGCGTTCCGCGAACTGGCGGCGCCGCTCGGTTTCGACACCCAGGTCGCCGACGAGCGCGTCGGCATCGCGTCCGCCACCAAGATGTGCCGCAGCGTGATGATCAAGGGGCTCGAATCGCTGCTGGTCGAGAGCCTCACCGCCGCGCGCGCGTACGGCGTCGAGGACCGCGTGCTCGCTTCGCTCTCCGAGACCTTCCCCGAACTCGACTGGGAGAAGATCGCGAGCTACATGGTCATGCGCACCGCGCTGCACGGCAAGCGCCGCGCCGAGGAGATGCGCGAGGTCGCGGTCACCGTGCGCGAGGCCGGGCTCGA
>JADLBN010000028.1 GCA_020847675.1 Burkholderiales bacterium
ACGTCGAAGTAGCGGACGTACTTGTCCTTGAACAGGATCTGCCACATGCCCGACAGGTTGCGGATCACGTCGCAGATCGACGGGAACAGCATCCCGTCGAGGCAGTCGAGCCGGCCGGTGAGCCCGAGTTCGATCGTCGAGCGCGGGATGCGGCAGATGTAGCTCTGGTAGTAGGCGTCGCCCTGGATCACCTCGAGCGCGTCGCCGCCGCCGAGCACGCCGACCGACAGCATGCCCGCCGCGTGGACGATCTCGCGCGGCACGTAGATCGGCATGTAGCCGATCGCCTTGCGGCCCGGCGCCGCGGCCTTCCACTGCTTGACTGCGTTGAAGTCGAGGTCCTCGAACAGCGTCTGGCAGCGCTCGACGATCTGGATCGCGCGCGGAGGGGTCGGGGAAACGGCGCTCATCAGCAGTGCTCCCAGGCTGGGGAACGGTGCGCGAGGAAGGCGGCGAGCCCCTCGCTGGCGTCCCGGGTGTTCATCAGTCCCTGCAGGTACAGGCGTTCGACCGCGGCGAGCCCTTCGCGGATCGCCGGCATCCGCGCCATGCGGGCGGCGGCGAGCGCGTGGCGGACCGAGGCGGCGCTCTTGCCCGCGAGATGTTCGTCGAACCACGAGAGCGCGGCGGCCACCGGGTCGTCCGCGACCGTGTGGACGAGTCCGATGCGGTGCGCTTCGGCGGCGCCGATCGAGCGTCCGGACAGCAGGAGATCCTCCGCGGCCGCGGCGTTCACGCGGAAGGGCAGCAGCACGCTCGCGGCCGGCGCGAAGACGCCGAGCCGCATCTCGGGCTGGCCGAGCTGCGCGTCCGGCGCCGCGAAGAGGAGGCTTCCTCCCATCGCGACCTCGAGGCCGCCACCGAGGCACTGGCCGCGCACGGCGACGAGGATCGGCGCCGGGAACTCGAGCATCGCGACGATCAGCGCGTGCAGCGAACGAAGCATCGCGGCGCAGGTGGCGGGCAGGTGCTCCTCGACGCTCGCGCCGAAGCTGAAGTGCGGGCCTTCGGCGTCGAGGACGACGCCGCGAAGGGCGCGCGCGCCGGCGTGGCGCGCGAGCGCTTCGGAGAGTGCCGCGATCATCGCGGCGTCGACGATGTTCGCCTTGGGGCGCGCGAGCGTGAGGCGCAGGAGCGCGCCCTCGCGCTCGACCGACACCCGGAGCGGCGACGCGGTCATCGGCTCACCCCCGCGCGCCCGGCATCAGGCCGTCGGTGAACGTCTCGTTCCACGCCTGGCCGCGGGCGAGCGCCTGGCGCAGCGCGACGAAGTCGACCTCGCGCGAGGCCTTGGTGCCCTCGTTGAAGGCGCGGAAGCCTGCGCGCGCCTCGGTCATCATGTTGAGCGCGAGCCAGGCGCGCGAATTCTCCTTGTTGCGGTTCCAGGCGTCGAGCTTGGGCTTGCGCAGTTCCTCGAGCGTCTTGGTCGTGCAGTCGGGGAACGTGAGCAGCATCTTCGCGCACAGCTCGTCGACCTTCGCGTCGAGGAGCGAGAGGTCGACCGTTCCGCGCGCGAGGAGCGCCTTGCCGTCCTTCAGCGCGTCGCCCGCCTTCGGCTCGCCGAACACGAAGCGGCCGTAGGCGTCGGTCATGCGCTCGGTCTCGACCAGCGGGTTCGCGACGTAGTGGCCGTCGACGCGCAGCGCGGGCACGATGTCGGTCAGGATCCCCATCTGGTAGGCCTTGTGCGCCGAAAACGGCTCGCACAGGACGCAGGCGGCCATCGCGCGCTCGGCGCCGACGATCACCGGAAGGAAGTCGGTCGCCCCGCCGATCGGCGCGGACCCGTGCTTGGGACCCGCCTGGCCGAAGCGCGCGAGATCCTGCGCGACCGAGAAATCGCAGGCCATGCCGATCTCCTGGCCGCCGCCGATGCGCATGCCGTTGACGCGGCAGATCACCGGCTTGTCGCAGGCGAGGATCGCGCTGACCATGTCGTTGAACAGCCGCATGTACTGCCGGTACTCCTGCGGGTGGCCGGCGTAGTACTCGGCGTATTCCTTGGTGTTGCCGCCGGTGCAGAACGCCTTGTCGCCGGCTCCGGTGAACACCACCGCGTTCACGTCGCGCATGTCCGAGGCGGCGCGGAACGCGAGGATCACGCCCTTCACCATGTCGGTCGTGTACGAGTTGAACTGCGAAGGGTTGTCGAGCGTGATCCAGGCGTTGAACAGTCCTTCGGCCGGCGTGCCGTCGGGCGCGCGGGCGGGGCGGCGCTCGAGGCGGACGCCGGGGCGGGTCGCGTCGGCGACAAGACCGTGGTCCTTGAACTCGCGGATCGGTTCGGGGGCATTCATGCGGTGGCGCTCCTTCAGGCGGGAACCAGCACGGCGCGCCGGCGGATGGCGCGGTGGTGCACCGCGTCGAACACGCGGTTGATGTCGTCGAGCGGGTGGGTCTCGACGAACGGCGCGAGCGCGACCTTGCCGTCGAGGACGAGGTCGAGCGCGCCGGGGTAGGCGTCGGGCGGGCAGCCCCAGTTGCCGAGCGCGCGCGCGTCGAACGCCATCAGGTTGGAGAGCCGCACCTCGACCTTGTCCATCGTGAAGCCGACCACCGACAGCGTCGCGCCGTGCACCAGCAGGCTCCACGCGGTGAGCTGGCCGGCGGCGGTGCCCGAGCACTCGAACACGAACCACTCGGTGGGTTTCAGGCCCTGCGACTTCGCGAACGCGGCGACCGCGGATTTGAGCGCCTTCGCGTCGTGGGTCTTCGCGTTCAGCGTCAGCGCCGCGCCGTGCCCGGCGATCGCGGCGAGCTTCGCGTCGTCGACGTCGATCGCGACCACGGTGGCGCCGAACGCCGCGGCGACCTGCACGCAGTAGCCGCCGACACCGCCCGCGCCGACGACGACCGCGAGGCTGCCGGGCCGAACGCCCGCGCGACGCACCGCCTGGAACGGCGTGGTGAGCGCGTCGGCGACCACCGACACCTGGGCGAGCGTGAGGCCGGCCGCGGCGAGACGCTTCTCGTCGACCGGGCACAGGCCGCGCGCGGGGACGACGATGTGCGAGGCGAAGCCACCCTGGATGTCGTTGCCGGGCATCTTCTGCGAACGGCAGATCGGCGCGAGGCCGCGCTCGCACAGGTCGCATTCGCCGCAGGGCAGTACCGCGGGCACGATCACGGCGCGTCCGACCCAGTCTTTCGCGCCCTCGCCCGCGGCCACGACGCGGCCGGAGACCTCGTGGCCGAGCGCCAGCGGCAGCGGCGCGTTGGTGCGCACGCCGTCGTAGTAGTAGCCGAGGTCGGTGTGGCACACGCCGCAGCCGGCAACCTCGACGGCGACTTCGCCCGCGCCGGGCGTCGCGTCGAACGGCGTGCGGACGAGCGGTGCGCCGGGGGCGGTCATGAGCCAGCGGTGGGCGGCGACGGCCATGCGTGGAATCCTCGCGGAGTTCCGGCCCCGGGGCGGGCGGCGCCCGCGCGGACCGGCGAAATCGGTATCCGAATACCGATTTGGCGCACTCTGCGCGAGGCGCGTTGAACGGGCCTTGATCCGCGTCAATCCACGCCGAGCGCCCTCGCGCGAAGCTTCACGACCATGACGACCGGATCCATGGACAATCCCGCGCCGGCACGCGCCGGCCTCTCGATCGCGCTCGCCGGCAGCGGCGGGTCGGGGGTGATGACGGCGGGCACGCTGCTGCTCGCGGCGGCGGCGAAGGCGGGCGCGTACGGACTGATGGTTCGCACGAGCGGTCCGCAGATCCGCGGCGGGGAGGCGGCGGCGCTGGTGAGGCTGTCGGCAACGCCTGCGGAGTCGCTCGACGACGGCTTCGACGTGCTGCTCGCGCTCGACTGGCAGAACGTGCAGCGCTTCGCCGACGAGATACCGCTGTCGGCGGCGAGCCTGATCGTGGGGGAGGCGGCGGAAGGGGAGGTGCCGGCGGCGTTTCTCGCCACCGGAGCGCGCCACGTGGCGCTGCCGATGAAGGCGACCGCCAAGGGAATCGCGGGGAGCTGGACCAACATGGTGGCGCTGGGGGTGGCCGGGGCGCTCGCGGGGCTGCCGCGGGAGGCGCTGGCGGCGGCGCTGCGCGAGAGCTGGAAGCGCGACGAGAAGTCTTACGAGGCGAACCTGGCGGCGATCGACGCGGGGATGGCGGCGGCGGGGAAGCTGGGCGCGGTGCCGTCGCTGCCGGCGCTGGAGCCCAAGGCCGGGCGCTGGCTCATATCGGGCAACGAGGCGGCGGGGTTCGGGGCGATCCGCGGCGGGGTGCGGTTCGTGGCGGCCTATCCGATCACGCCGGCGACCGAGTTGCTGGAGTGGATGGCGCCGGCGCTGGCGAAGGTCGGCGGGACGCTCTTGCAGGCGGAGGACGAGCTCGCGTCGATCAACATGATCGTGGGGGCGTCGTACGCGGGGGTGCCCTCGCTCACGGCGACGGCGGGTCCGGGGTTGGCGCTGATGACCGAGGGGATCGGGCTCGCGGTGAGCGCGGAGGTGCCGGTGGTGGTGGTCGACGTGATGCGCGGGGGTCCGTCGACCGGGATTCCGGCAAAGAGCGAGCAGAGCGACCTGTCGTTCGCGGTGTCGGGGCTGCACGGGGACGCGCCGCGGGTGGTGGTGGCGCCGACCTCGATCACCGACTGCGTGGCGGCGACGCAGTGGTCGGTGCACCTGGCCGAGGCGCTGCAATCGCCGGTGATCGTGCTCTCCGACCAGTTCATGGGGCAGTCGCGGGCGATCGTCGACCGTCCGGCCGACAGCGGGGTGGTGGGACGACGGCTGGTGGCGGAGCCGAACGCGCCGGACTTCAAGCGCTACCGCGACACGCCGTCGGGGATCTCGCCGATGGGGATACCCGGGGTGCCGGGGACCGCGTACACGGCCGACGGGCTGGAGAAGAACGAACTGGGCACGCCCTCGTCGGGGGCCCGCGATCACCGGGTGCAACTCGACAAGCGCGCGCGCAAGCTCGCGAAGTTCGACTACGGGGCTGCCTGGGCCGACGTCGACGGCGAGGGGGAACTGGCGGTGATCGCGTTCGGCTCGTCGGTGGGTCCGCTGCGCGAGGCGATCGCGCGGGTGCGCGCGTCGGGCGTGAAGGTGAAGCTCGTCGCGATGAGGCTCCTCGCGCCGGCGCTGCCGGAGAAGCTCGACGAGGCGCTCGAGGGGGTGAGGCAGGTGCTGGTGGTCGAGCAGAACCACGGGGCGCAGTTCTACCGCTACCTGCGCGCGTGGTTCGACCTTCCGGGGCGGCCGGAGAGTTTCCACCGGCCGGGGCCGCTGCCGTTCCGGCCGGCCGAACTCGCCGAGGCGATCGTCGCCGCGGCCGGGCGCATTTCCCAACCACGCCACGAGGCAATTGCGTCATGAACGACACCGCGACCCCTGCGAGCGTTGCCGAGACCGGGCGCCCGGCGGTGCGCACGCCTGCGAACTACAAGTCGGCTACCAAGCCGATCTGGTGTCCCGGCTGCGGCGACTACTCGGTGCTGTCGTCGATCACCAAGGCGTTCTCGATGCTCGCGCTGGCACCCGAGGAGGTGGTGGTGGTGTCGGGGATCGGCTGCAGTTCGCGCATCCCCGCCTACACGAGCTGCTACGGTTTCCACGGCGTTCACGGGCGGGCGCTGGCGGCGGGGACCGGGGTGAAGCTCGCGCGTCCGGAGCTCACGGTGCTGGTGGCCGGAGGCGACGGAGACGGCTACTCGATCGGCGGCAACCACTTCCTGCACGCGTGCCGGCGCAACGTGGACCTGACCTACGTGGTGATGGACAACCACGTCTACGGGATGACCAAGGGGCAGCCCTCGCCCACCACCGAGCCGGACTGGGACTCGAAGCTCGCCCCCGGGGGGACCGGGGTGCGGGCGTTCCACCCGCTGGTGATCGCGCTCGCGTCCGGGGCGAACTTCGTGGCGCGCGCGTTCTCGGGGGATCCGAACGGGACCGCCGACATCCTGGCGCAGGCGATCCGCCACCCGGGATTCTCGTTCGTGGAGATCCTGTCGCCGTGCGTGACCTTCCGTCCGGAGCAGCGGACCTGGAAGGAGAACGTGCACCCGGCTCCGGTAGCCGAGACCGACGACCCGGCGCGGGCGGCGCGTCGCGTGATGACCGACGACGGCTTCAACATGGGCGTGCTCTACGCCGGCAGGCGCAAACCCTATCCGCTCGGCCGTCGCGCCGACCCGGTCGGGGTGGCAGAACTCGAAGCGGAGTTCGCGGCATGAGCGCGGAGCGCGAGAAGGCGCAGGCGGGCGCCGCGGTGGCGGAGGATCGCACCGGAGCGGTTCCGCAGTCGATTCCCGCGCTGATGGCCTGGGCGCTGTGGCTCGAACTCGACGCGGCCGAGCGCTACCGCGAACTGGCCGACGCGATGGAGATGCACAACAACCGCGAGGTCGGCGCGCTGTTCCGGAAGATGGAGACGATCGAGGGCAAGCACGCCGAGTCGATCATGCATTCGATGGAGTGGACGAGCCCGCCGCCGCGCCCGCGGGGCGAGGCACCGTGGCCCGGCTTCGAGGCGCCCGAGAACGTCGCGCACGAGGACGTCCACTACCTGATGCAGCCCTGGCACGCCCTCACGCTCGCGTTGAAGGGCGAGGAGCGGGCGGTCCGGTTCTTCACCGCGCTCGCGAACGAGTCGACGGTTCCCGCCGTCCAGGCGGCTGCGCGCGAGATGGCGGCCGAAGAGCAGGAGCACGTCGATCTCGTCCGCGCCTGGCTCGCCAGGGTCCCGCCGCCCGACGAGCGCTGGCGCGACGATCCCGATCCGCCGCGCTACCTGGACTGACGATGGAGATCCTTCTTCCCCGGGGCTGGGCGCCGCCGATCGGCTACTCGAACGGCGTGGCGGTGGCGCCGGGGCGCATCGTGTTCGTCGCCGGGCAGGTCGGATGGGACGCGAACCAGAAGTTCGCCTCGCCCGACCTCGTGCCGCAGTTCGAGCAGGCGCTCCTCAACGTCCTCGCGGTGCTGCGCGAGGCCGGAGGCGGCCCCGAGCACGTCTGCCGGATCACCGCGTTCTGCTGCGACAAGCCGGCCTACCTCGCGGCGCGGCCCGAACTCGGCCGGATCTGGCGCCGGCACATGGGCAAGCACTTCCCGGCGATGAGCATGATCTTCGTGTCGGACCTGCTCGACAACCCGGGCAAGATCGAGCTCGAGGCGACCGCCGTCGTGCCCGCCTGACCCGCGCGGGTCGCGGCGTCAGAGGGGGCCGGCGAGTTCCTGCAGCGAGTCCCGGTCCGCGACGCGGATGCGCTCGCGCCCGAGTTCGACCCAGCCCCTGTCCTCGAACGTGCGCAGGAGTCGCGTGACGATCTCGCGCACGCTGCCGAGTTCGTCGGCGATCGTCTGGTGGGTGGCGCGGACCGTCTGCGAGTCGTCCGCGCGCCGCACGAGGAGCGCCGCGAGCCGGCGGTCGAGCTTCTGGCTCGTCACCGCCTCGACCAGCGCGAGCAGCGCGGCGAGGCGCTCGCCGAAGAGCGAGAACACGTACTCGCGGAACGCCGCGTCGGCGACGACGAGCGCGCGGAAGTCGTCGGGCGACAGCACGGCGAGTTCCACGTCGGTCTCTGCGATGCCGCTCGCCGGGTACTGCGTGCGCCCGAGCAGGCACGACGACGACAGCACGCAGGCGTCGCCGGGGCCGACGCGGTAGAGCTGCATCTCGCGCCCGTTCGGATAGCGCTGCGCGACGCGCACCCGGCCGGCGAGCACGAGCGGGAATCCCGAGCAGGGCTGCTTCTCGCCGAACAGGAGCGAACCCGCGGGAGCGCGATGGACCCGGCTCCGGCGCGCGACTTCGTCGAGCGTGCGGCGGCCCGCGAGCGCGAGGGCCGGGAAAGCCGATCCGATCCGGTCGGCGAGGTCGGAAGCGGGGACGTCCATGGCGTGCGGAGCCGGTTCGTCGATGCGTCGCCGCGATTCTACAATCGACGCCGGAACGCACTCGCCCGGACGACCGACGTGGACCTCTCCCGCTTGCCGCTGTCCGGCGCATGGACGCTCGCCGCGTGGGTGCTCGCCGTTCCGCTGTTGCTCGCGGCGGTGCGTCGGGTCCGCTGGCGGGAGATCGCCGAAGGGCCCGTTGCGCGGGTGTGGCCCGCCGCGGTGGCGGCGGTCGTGGGCCTCTGGAGCCTGCGCGCGGGCGTCGGATTCCCTCTCGTGTTCCATCTGTCGGGCATCGCCGCGCTCGCGCTCGCCTGCGGGTTTCCGCTCGCGCTCGCCGGCGGCGCCGTGGTCGTCGCGGCATCGACCACGTTGTTCGGGGTGCCGTGGTCGGGCGCCGCGCTCGTGTGGCTCGGCGGCGTGGCGCTTCCGGCCGCGGTCGCGACACTCGTGCGCCGCTTCGCCGACCGGCGCCTGCCGCACAACGTCTTCGTCTACGTGTTCGTCGTCGCGTACTTCGGCGCGCTGGCGGCCAGCGTCTCGATCAGTCTCGCGGGCACCGCGCTCGCCTTCGCGCTCTTCGACACGCCGGCGGCGCAGGCGTTCGGCGACTGGCTCGTCGTGCTCGCGACGCTCGCGTTCGGCGAGGCGCTGCTGACCGGGATGTTCGCGACGCTGGCGGTCGTCTACCGGCCGCACTGGATCGCGACCTTCGACGCACGGCGCCACGGCCTTCGGCCGTGACGCCCGCGGGCGCGCTGCGAGGTCGATCGGCGACCCCCGGCTCCGCCGGACCGACTTCGCTATGTGACCAAGATCACGGACCGGGCGGGCGACGCGGGCTATCCTTGCGCACGGGGCAGTCATCCAACGGGAGATCGTCATGCAGATCAACATGGGAACGGCGGACCGCGCGGTCCGCTTCGTGGTGGGCGTCGCGCTGCTGTCGCTCGTGTTCGTGCTCGACGGGAACCTTCGCTGGTGGGGCCTCATCGGACTGGTGCCGCTCCTGACTTCGGTCTCCGGACGCTGTCCGGCCTATTCGATCTTCGGCATGTCGACCTGTCCGGTGAAAGGGAAATAGGCGCGCGGTGCGCAGGCTCGCCGTCGCCCTCGCGCTCGCTCTCGCCCCCGGGTTGCCCGCGGGCGCCGACGAAGGGCTCGCCACGCTGCGGGTGAGCGCGCGTCCGGTCGCGCAGGCCGTGCCGGTCGAGGCCGCGATCGAAGCGGTGCGACAGGCGACGCTGGGCGTGCAGGTGGCCGGGCGGATCGTCGACCTGCCGGTGAAGGCGGGCGATGCGGTGCGCGCCGGGCAGGTGCTCGCGCGCGTGGACGCCCGCGCGGCCGACGCGGCTGTCGCGGCGAGCCGCTCGCAGCTCGCCGAAGCCGAAGCCAACTACGCGAACGCGAAGCGCGCGCACGACCGCAACCGCGCGCTGTTCGCGCAGAAGTTCGTGAGCGAGGCCGCGGTCGACCAGTCGGCAACGACGCTGAAAGCCGCAGCCGCGCAGGTCGATGCGGTCCGGGCGAACATGAGCTCGGCCGACGCCGCGCGCGACTGGACCACGGTGGTCGCGCCCTACGCGGGCGTCGTCGGGGAGACCCACGCCGAGCGGGGCGACATGGCGCTGCCCGGAAAGCCGATCGTCACCGTGTTCGATCCGGGCGAGATGCGTGCGGTTGCGACCGTGCCGCAGGCGCTCGTCGCGAAGGCGCGGCTCGCCGAATCGCGCGTGGAACTGCCGGCACTCGACCGGAGCGTCGTGCCGCTGCGCGCCACCGTCGTGCCGCTGGCCGACGCGAAGAGTCACACGACGCGCGTGCGGTTCGACCTGCCGCGGCTCGACGGACTCGCGCCGGGCCAGTACGCGCGCGTGCGGCTGGCCGTGGGCGAGGCGACGCTCGTCGCGGTGCCGGCGGCCGCGCTGGTCCGGCGCGGAGAGGTCACCGCCGTCTACGTGATCGACGCGGAGGGCGCGCCACGGCTTCGCCAGGTGCGCGCGGGCGAGCGGGTCGGCGACGGCGAGGTCGAGATCCTCGCGGGGCTCCGCGACGGCGAGACCATCGCGGCGAACGCGGTCGCCGCGGGCATGCGCACGGTCGCGCGCTGACGCGGCCGCGCGCGTGATGCGGATGACCGCCATGGCACACGCCGATTCCCCGCCGCTGGGCCTCGCCGGCCGGGTCGCGCGGTTCTTCGTCGGTTCGCGCCTCACGCCGCTCGTGGCGGCGGTCGCGCTCCTGTCGGGCGTGTTCGCGATCGTCGTGACCCCCCGCGAGGAGGAGCCGCAGATCGACGTCACGATGGCGAACGTGTTCATCCCGTTCCCGGGCGCTTCCGCGGCGGACGTCGAGCGCCTGGTCGCGATGCCTGCGGAGCAGGTGCTCGCGCGGATGCCCGGACTCGAGCACGTCTGGTCGGTGTCGCGTCCCGGTTCGGCGCTCGTCACCGTGCAGTTCGAGGTCGGCGTGTCGCGCGAGGACGCCGTGGTGCGGCTCCACGACACGATCCTGTCGAACCGCGATTGGCTGCCGCCGGAACTGGGCGTGGGCGAGCCGGTCGTCAAGCCGAAGGGCATCGAGGACGTGCCTATCGTCGCCATCACGCTGCACTCGGCGGATCCGGCGATCGGCGCGCCGGACCTCGAGCGCGTGGCCCACGCGGTCGAGGGCGAACTGAAGCGCGTCGCGGGAACGCGCGAGGTCTCGACGCTCGGCGGCCCCGGGCGCGAGGTGCGGGTCGAGGTCGATCCCGCGCGCCTCGCGGGCTACGGACTCGACGTGCCCACGGTCGTGGGCGCCCTCCGCGCCGCCAACGCCTCCGCGGTCGCCGGCGACCTCGTGCGCGGCAACGCGACGGTGCGCGTCGACGCCGGCGGATTCCTCGCGTCGGCCGAGGACGTGCGCAACCTCGTGATGGCGGTCCACGACGGCAAGCCGGTCTACCTGTCCGACGTCGCACGGGTCGTCGACGGAGCGCCCCCGACGGCGCGGATCGCGACCTTCTGGCCCGGCGGCGCAGCAGGCGGCGGCGGGACCCGCGCTCCGACGCCGCAGCCCGCGGTGACGCTGCAGGTGACCAAGAACGCGGGCGAGAACGCGGTCGACGTCGCGGCGCGGGTCGAGCGGCGGCTCGCCGAGCTGCGCGACACCGTGATTCCCGAAGGCGTCGAGGCGACGATCACGCGCGACTACGGAAAGACCGCCGATGCCAAGGCGAAGCTCCTGATCGCGAAGCTCGTGTTCGCGACGCTGTCGGTCGTGCTGCTGGTGATGCTCTCGCTCGGGTGGCGCGAAGCGGCGATCGTCGGCGCCGCGGTGGTGCTCACGCTCGCGGCGACGCTGTTCGCATCCTGGGCCTGGGGATTCACGCTGAACCGCGTGAGCCTGTTCGCGCTGATCTTCTCGATCGGCATCCTGGTCGACGACGCGATCGTCGTGGTCGAGAACATCCACCGCCGCCGGACGCTCGCGCCGGACGCTCCGCTCGCCGAACTCATCCCTGCCGCGGTCGACGAGGTCGGCAGCCCGACGATCCTCGCGACCTTCACGGTGATCGCTGCGCTGCTGCCGATGGCTTTCGTCACCGGGCTGATGGGGCCCTACATGAGCCCGATCCCGATCAACGCGAGCATGGGAATGCTGATCTCGCTCGCGATCGCGTTCTCGGTGACGCCCTGGCTCGCCAGCCGGCTCGCGCCGGCCCGGGTGCACGCGGCGGGGCAGGGGCGGCTCGACCGCGCGCTCGCGTCGGGCTTCTCGCGCCTGCTCGTGCCTTTCGTCGATCCGGTGCGGGGCGGACGGCGCCGCATCCTGCTGGGCGCCGGCATCGCCGGTGCGATCGCGCTGGCGCTCGCGCTCGCGGCCGCGCAGTGGGTCGTGCTGAAGATGCTCCCGTTCGACGACAAGAGCGAGTTCCAGGTCGTCGTCGACCTGCCGGCCGGCACGCCGGTCGAGGCCACCGCGGCGGTGCTCGACGACCTCGCGGCGTTCCTGGTGCGGCGCGACGAAGTGGCCGACGTGCAGGCCTACGCCGGGACGGCGTCGCCGATCAACTTCAACGGCCTCGTGCGTCAGTACGACCTGCGCGGCGAGTCGTGGCAGGGCGACCTGCAGGTCAACCTCGTCGACGGCGCGCTGCGCGGCCGGCAGAGCCACGCGATCGCGCTCGAACTGCGGCCAGCGCTCGAGGCGATCGGCGCGCCGCACGGCGCGAAAGTGAAGGTGGTCGAGGTCCCGCCCGGACCCCCGGTTCTCTCGCCGCTGGTCGCCGAGATCTACGGGCCGTCCGAGGAAGGGAGGCGCGCGCTGGCCGCTTCGGTGCGCGACGCGTTCTCGCGCACCGCGCACGTCGTCGGCGTCGACGACACCTACGAGGATGCCTCGCCGCGCGTGCGGGCCACGATCGACCGCCGCAAGGCAGCCGTCGCCGGCGTGTCCGCCCACGACGCGGTGGCGACGCTGCGGGCGGGGCTCGCCGGCGAGACCGCGGGCGCGATCTTCGACGGGCAGGCGAAGTACGGCGTGCCGGTGCGGGTGACGCTTCCACCCGAGCGGCAGTCGCGCCTCGAGTCGATCCTCGCGCTCGGCGTCCGCGGCGGCGACGCGGTGGTGCCGCTCTCCGAGATCGTGCGCGCCGAGCCCGCCGTGCGCGAGACGACGCGCTACCGCAAGGACCTGCTGCCGGTCGCCTACGTCGTCGGCGACGTCGCCGGCGGCACCGACAGCCCGCTCTACGCGATGTTCGCCATGCGCGACGCGATCCACGCGATCGCGCCGCCCGACGCGGGACCGCTCGACGAGCGCTTCCTGACCGCGCCGGACGACCCGTATCGCTCGTGGGCGCTCAAGTGGGACGGCGAGTGGCAGGTCACCTGGGAGACGTTCCGCGACATGGGCATCGCCTACGCGGTCGGCCTCGTCCTCATCTATCTACTGGTCGTCGCCGAGTTCGGCTCCTACGTGACGCCGCTGGTGATCATGGCGCCGATCCCGCTCACGATCGTCGGCGTGATGCCGGGGCACGCGCTGCTCGGAGAGCCGTTCACCGCGACCTCGATGATCGGGATGATCGCGCTCGCCGGCATCATCGTGCGCAACTCGATCCTGCTCGTGGACTTCGCCAACCACGCGGTCGCGGCCGGCGTGCCGCTCGAGCGCGCCGTGGTCGACGCCGCGGCCGCCCGGGCGAAGCCGATCGCGCTGACGGGGCTGGCGGCGATGGCCGGCGCGTTCTTCATCCTCGACGACCCGATCTTCAACGGGCTCGCGATCTCGCTCGTCTTCGGCATCCTGGTCTCGACGCTGCTCACGCTCGTCGTGATCCCGGTGCTCCTCTACGCGGTGAGCCGGCGCGGCACGCGCGAGGCGCCGCCGGCCGGTGCCGCGGCGCTGCCGGGGAGCTGACGCCGCGCTTCAGGTTCCGCCCGAGCCTTCGCGCAGCGGACGGTCGCCGCCCAGCCAGCGTGCCGCGCGCACGAGCGACTTGTTCTCGAGGGACCGGAGCTTCTCCGCGAGCGCGTCATGGCGTGCCTGGAGCGCCGCGAGTTCGCCGGTGCGAAGCTCGAGCTGCTCCTCGAGGCCGCCGACGCGCACGGCCGCGTCGGTGATCGCGTCCGCCATGCGGTCGGCTTCCGCCGACAGCGCCGCGATGCGCTCGTCGCGCTCGATCACGGTCGATTCGAGCTTCTCGATGGTCGACCGGAACTCCGCGCTCGCTCGGTGCGTCGTCGCCTCGCGCTCGCCGGCGACCTGCTCGCGGTCGCGCCGCTCGCGTTCGAGCGCGCGTGCGGCCTGGTCGCGCTCCCGGCGCAGGTTTTCGAGCTCCTCGGCGAGCCGCGCCTCGCGCACGCGCAGCCCGTCGGCTTCGTCGGCGAGCCGCGCACAGAGGTCCTCGCGGGCGGCGAGCGTGGCGCGAGCTTCCTCGATCTCGGACGCGAACTGCTCGAGGTGGTGCCGCGCCGACTCGAAGCGGTGGGCGTGGCCGTCGGCCTCGCGCCGGGCCGTTTCGAGCGACTCGGTCAGCCTCATGATCGACGCGCGTTCGTCGGAGAGATCGCGCTGGGCCTGCCCGAGTTCGCCGCGCATCACCGCCTCGGCCTGCGGAACCTCGGCGAGGCGCGCGGTGATGCGCGCGAGTTCCTCGCGCGTCGAGGCGAGTTCCGCGACGAGCGCGTCGCGTTCGTTCGACTGCGCACCGCGCAGCGCCTCGAGCTGGCGGGTGAGCGCGTCCCGCTCGCGACCCTGCTCGCCGCGCAGCGCTTCCAGTTGCGCCGTCAGCGCGTCGCGTTCGCGCGCCTGTTCGCTTCGCATCCCCTCGATCTGTGCGGCCAGCGCCCGCGCGTCGCGCGGCGCGGCGGCGAGGTCGCGCTGCGCGCGGTCGGCGCGCGCGGCGTGGCCGGCCGCCATGTCGGCGAGCGTCTGCAGGCGCACGCGGTCGGCCTCGATCTCCTGCGCCAGCCAGGGCGGCACCGCGCTCTGCGACGAGGACCGGGCGGTCGAAGCGAGCGCGTCCACGGTCCGCTTCATCTCGCCCGACACGGTGGAGGCGAGCTTCCGGTAGCCGGCGTCGAGCGCAGCGTCGAGGCCCGACCCGAGCCCCAGGGCGGGCGGGACGGTCGCGGCTTGCTTCACCGTCCGGGGGAGTTTCGCCGCCGCGGCCGCGGGCGGGAACCGGGTCGCCTGGGCCACGCGCTTCAGCCCGCCGGCGGGATCCGAAAGGAACGCCTCTTCGGTGACGATGGTGCGCGGCAGGCCGCGCGTCGCCTGCTCGAACTCGACCAGGTGGGCGAGCCACAGCACGAGCGACTTCTCCGGCGCGAACTGGCGCCGGCGCGCGAGCGCCGCCGTGGCGCTGCCCGGATGGGTGAGCCAGAGCACGGTCGCAAACGGCCTTTCCGCGGCCTCGAGCCGCTCGCGCCACAGGCCGACGATGCGCGTGGCGAGCGGCTCGGCGACGAGCAGCGGAGTCTCGGCTGGGGTGCGTTCGAGGAACGTGTCGAGCGCGGCACGCGCGGCGTCGAGCCCCGGCGATTTTCCGAACTTCGCCGGCATCGGCGCGAGCGAGTCCCACCGCATTCCGCAGGCCGCCAGCGCGTGCTGGGACACCGCCGCCGGATCGCCGGCGGGGGGGCCGGCGAGCGCGGCTCCCGAGCGGACGAGCGCGTCGGTGAGCGCGGACGTGCCGCTCTCGGGCACTCCGAGCAACAGGAAGACCGGTGATGGCATGGCTCGCCCACCCTGCCGCAAGGCGCGTGCCAGACCGCCGGGGACGCGCTACCCGGCCGGCGGCCCGGGCGGCGGGTCGCTGACCCGCTGCGCGTCACGCCAGCGCAGTTCGAGAGCCACGAGGCGGGCGATCAGCACGGCGAGGTAGAGCTGTCCGGTGATCGCCTCGAAGGTCGCGAGCGACCGGGTGTACGGGTGGATCGGCGTGATGTCGCCGTAGCCGGTCGAGGTGAGCGTCACGAAGCTGAAATAGGTGAAGCGGAAGTGCATCGCCGCCTCGTCGACCGGCGTTCCGGCGATGGCGAAGCCCTGGGGCACGAACAGGGCGAGCAGCTTGTAGGCCTGCGCGAATACGAGGCCCAGCAGCAGGAAGGTTCCGCAGGCGGCCACGATGCGGTGGATGTTGATGCGCCCGTCGCGAAGCACCCGCGAGATGAGGAGCGCGCCGAACACGCCCCCGGTCAGCATCACCGCGACCGCGTCCGCCGCGATGAACCACGGCGAGGGCGTGAAATGCCCCGCGAGCCGGACCGCCGCCGTCGCGATCACGAGCGCGAGGAAGAGCCGGACGAGCGGCCGCGGCTCGAAGATGAAGGTCGCGCCGACCACGAGGAACAGCGCGAACGCGGCGTCGAGCGACCACGTCGGAAGCGCGCCGACCTCGATCGCCGGATAGAGCGCGAACAGGAACAGTGCGAGGATGCCCACCGCGACGGTGAGGCTTCCGTCGCCCCGGAGGAAGCGGTAGAGACGGGCGAAGGACGAAAGGACCATCGGCAGCGATGAAGGGTAGGCCCGGGAGGGATCGAACCTCCGACCAAACGATTATGAGTCGTCTGCTCTGACCGACTGAGCTACGGGCCCCCGGGATGCGATCGGGAGGAGAAGCGTTTCCGGCCTCCGGCGGCCTGCCGCAGGTGCGCGGCAGGGCGCCAGTTTGCCTCAACCCGCGCGCCGGTGCGAAAGGCGGTGCAACCGTTGTCGTTGCGCGTGGCGTCCCGACGTCTCCGGGACGCCGGGCGCGAAGGCGATTCGCCCTCCGGCCACCCGTTGCCCGGGTGCGGTGCGCTCGCAAGGTCTCGCGCGCAACCTTGCGCGACCGGGGCCGCGGTGCACGAACCGGGCGCCGCCGCCGGAGTCTGCGTGTAATCTCGCACGATCGTGAGTCGATTCGGGAGACGCCGGGATCCGCCGGACGGCACCGCCGGGAGCCGGGCGTTCCGGCACGTCGGAGGCCGTCGCGCGCGCATCGCCCGCGAGGCGGAAGCGGGTCGGAAACCGGGAATCGTTCGATGCGTCACGCGCTGCGCGCCCTGATCGCGCCCTCTTCGCTCGCTCTCGTTGGCGCCTCGGAGCGCCCGGGTTCGCTCGGACGCGTGGTGATGGAGAACCTCCTCGCGGCGGGCTATTCGGGCGAGTTCCACGTCGTCAACCCGGCGCACCGCAAGGTGCTCGGCCACCGGTCGCACCCGAGTCTCACGGCGATCGGCCGGCCGGTCGACCTGGCGGTGATCGCGGTCCCCTTCGAAGCGGTCCCGCAGGTGATCGAGGACGCGGCCGCAGCGCAGGCGCTTGCCGCGATCGTGATGACGGCGGTGCCGGCGGGCGACGCGGCCGCGCGGCGCTGGCTGCGCGAGATCGCGATGCTCGCGAAGCGCCGCGGCGTCCGTCTCCTCGGCCCGGGCGCCTTCGGGGTCGCGCGCACCGGCCTCGGACTGAACGCGACGACCGCCGACGCGCCGGCGCTGCCCGGGCGCCTCGCGCTGCTCGCGCAGTCGGGCGCCGTCTGCGCGGCGATGCTCGACTTCGCGCGGCCGCACGGCATCGGCTTCTCGTCGGTGCTCTCGCTCGGCGGCGTGATCGACGTCGACTTCGGCGACCTGCTCGACGCGCTGCTCGACGACGTCGACACCGACGCGATCCTGATCTACGTCGAGCAGGTGCACGACGCCCGGCCGTTCCTCTCGGCGCTGCGCGCCGCGGCGCGCACCAAGCCCGTCGTGCTGCTGAAGTCGGGCCGGTCGGCGGAGGCGGTGCCGGACCGCGGGCCGGACCCGGACGCGGTGTTCGACGCGGCGATGCGCCGTTCCGGCATCGTGCGCGTGCGGACCTACGCGCAGCTCTTCGCGGCGGCGAGGCTCCTCGCCACCGGACGCATCCCGCGCGGCGACCGCATCGCCGTCGTCGCGAACGGCCGCGGTCCCGCGATCCTCGCGGCGGACAGCGCGCGCGACGCGGGGATCGAACTCGCGGCGCTCGGGCCGTCGACGGTCGACGCGCTCGACGCGGTCCTGCCGGACGGGAGTGCACGCGCGAATCCGGTCGACGTCCGCGGCGACGCGCCCCCCGACCGCTTCGCCGGAGCGGTGCGTGCGGTGCTCGCCGACCCGAACGTCGACGCGGTCGTCGCCTTGCACGTGCCGAGGCCGATCGACTCGCCGACCGACGCCGCGCGCGCGGTCGCCGCGGTCGCCCGCGGTTCGGGCAAGCCGGTGCTCGGCGCGTGGCTCGGCGCGATCGAACGTCCCGAGGCGCGCGACGCGCTCGAGGCCGGCGGTGTCGCGAACTTCTACACGCCGGAGAACGCGGTCGAGGCGTTCGCCTACCTCGCATCGTACCGGCGCCACCAGGAACTGCTGCTCGAGGTCCCGCCGCCGCAGCCCGAGCCGGAAGGTCCCGACCTCGCCGCGATCGAGCGCGTGCGCGAGGTGATCGGCGAGCGCCGCTCGCCGGACGCGGCCGACCTGTCCGCGCTGCTGCGCGCGTTCCGGCTGCCCGCGCCACGCGTCGAACGCGTCGACACGCTCGCCGAGGCGCGTGCCGTTGCGCGGCGCTTCGGCTACCCGGTGACGCTCGCGTTCGACGTGCCGGGCACGCTCGCGACGCCGGTGCGCGGAACGGCCGGCGACGGCCGCGCGCTCTCGCGTGCCTGGGCCGCGCTCGCGGACGGGCGCCGCGCGTCCTCCGGGGCGACCGGCGCGATGTTCGTGCGCAAGGAGGTGCCGGTGCCGTCGGGTCGCTCGCTCGCGATCCGGATCGCGCACGACGCCGTGTTCGGTCCGGTGATCGCGCTCGGGGCGGCGAGCCCCGCGGCGCCCGACCTGCCGCTGCACGCGCTCGCGCTGCCGCCGCTCAACCGCCGCCTCGCGCTCGACCTTCTCGCGGGCGTGCGCAGGCTGGGCGTGGCCACCGGCGGGGGCGACGAGGAGTCCGAGCCGCTGGTCCGCCTGCTCCTGGGAGTGTCGTCGCTGGTGTGCGGGTGCCCGTGGGTGCGCGAACTCGACCTCGACCCGGTGCTCTCCGGCGCCGACTCGGCCGCGATCGGCGCGGCCCGCATCGTCGTGGACCCGCGCCGCGGCTCGGAGCGCGGCTACCGGCACATGGCGATCCACCCCTACCCGGCGGAACTCGCCGAGACGGTGGCGCTCGCGAACGGCGCGGTCGTCGACGTGCGGCCGATCCGTCCCGAGGACGCCGAACTCGAGCGGCGCTTCGTGGCGGGGCTCTCCGAGGAGTCGCGCTACTTCCGCTTCTTCTACCGTCTCCACGAACTGACGCCGCAGATGCTCGCGCGGTTCACGCAGGTCGACTACGACCGCGAGATGGCGCTGGTCGCGCTCGCGCCGGACCCCGATTCTCCGGGTGGCCGGGCGTTCGTCGGCGTCGCGCGCTACATCGCCAACCCCGACGGCGAGAGCGCGGAGTTCGCGATCGTGACCGCCGATGCGTGGCACGGGCGCGGCGTCGGCTACGCGCTGATGTCGCGCCTCATCGCTTGCGCGCGCGGGCGCGGGCTCGCGCGCCTGCAGGGGGCGGTGCTGCGCGCGAACCACGGCATGCTCCGCTTCGTCGGAACCCTGGGCTTCTCGACCGCCGACGATCCCGACGATCCGGAGCAAGTGATCGCGACGCTTCCGCTGCGCCCGGTCGACGCGACGGGCGCATCGGTGCGGCCACCCCGAAGGCCGCGCGGCGCGATCGGTTAGACTTCCGGAAGAACGACGACGAAAGGGCCGGCATGAAGATCCTGCTCACCACCGACGGGTCGAAGCACGCCCTCGAGGCGATCGAGGCGTTCCTCGCGCGGATCGGCTGGTTCCGCGAAGCTCCTGCGATCGAACTGGTCCACGTGCACCCGCCGATTCCGGTCGGCCGCGCGGTGGCCTGGGCAGGCAAGGAGGCGGTCGAGCGCTACTACGCCGAGGAAGCCACGGCGGCGCTCGCGCCGGCCGAGGAACTGCTGGCGCGCCGCGAAGTGGCGTTCAAGGCGGTGAAGCTCGTCGGCGACCCCGGTCCGGAGATCGTCCGCCACGCCGGGGCGGCTGGCTGCGACCTCATCGTGATGGGATCGCGTGGGCACGGGGCGATGGCCAACCTCGTGATGGGGTCGGTCGCGACCAAGGTGCTCGCGGTGTCGAAGCTTCCGGTGATGGTGATGCGGTAGGCCGGGAATCCCCGTGCGGCCTCGCGCCGCATCCGCGCGCGTTACGCGGAGCTTCGCCCGCCGCGCCCCGCCGGCGGCCACATCAGCGCGAGCGTGTTGTCGCGCACGAAGTAGTGGTGCCACAGCGCGGCGGCCGCGTGCAGGCCCACCAGCACGTAGCCGATCTTGCCCGCGATCTCGTGCGCGCCTTCGAGCGGCTTCACCCAGTCCTGGTTCGGCGCGATCGGCATCGGGAGCGGCACGCCGAACGGCGCGACGACTCGTCCTTCGGCGCCGTAGGCGAGCCAGCCCAGCACCGGCAGAACGATCATCAGCACGTAGAGGGCGAGGTGGCCGGCCTTCGCGGCCGCGGCGTTGAGCGCGGAGGGCGCCGGAACGATCGGTGGCGCGCCGTGCGAACGGCGCATCGCGATGCGGACGAGCACGAGTGCGAGCACCGCGAGGCCCAGCGAATAGTGCGCGGCGCGCATCGCGAAGCGGCCCTCGCGCGGAACGAGCCCGCGGAACTCCATCGTCGCGTACGCGGCGGCCATCAGCACGAAGATGAGCCAGTGCAGCACGAGCATCGGCGTGCTGAACCGGTTTGCGGCGTGCGTGCGGGTCGCACTCGAAGGCATCACGGCGGACATCGAATCTCCCGGAAGCGCCGGCGCCAGGGCACGGCGCCCGTAAGACCCCTCGGGCATCGAGGCGTTCCGCGCGTCCGTTGATGCAGATCAACGGGCCCGCACCGGGATGACGCCCGGCAGACGCCGCGGTCGGGCGTCGTCATGGGTTCCGGCGGACGTTTGTCGCTGCGGCGACGGTCCGCCGCCCCGAGCAATCGATTCGCCGGAGAACCCGGGTTGTCGTCGTGACGCTCGCGCAAACGGACCGCGTCCGCTTCCCGAGACGGCACCCCCGCACGGCGCCCCGAAGACGCGTGTCCCGCATCCGCTACACTGCGGGCTTTCCCGGTCCGGATCTGCGCGGCGCAGCGTGGCCGGCACTCCAAGCCATGTCTCCCGCCGTCGTCGACTCGCCGCAATCCTGGACGCGCCTCGCGCTCGCGCTGGCGCTCGGCACGATCGGCGGCGTGGGGATGTGGTCGGTCGTGGTGGCGCTGCCGGCGGTGCAGGCCGAGTTCGGCGTCGCGCGCGGCGCGGCGTCGCTCCCCTACACGCTCACGATGCTGGGCTTCGGCGTCGCCGGTGTCGTGCTGGGACGCTGGGCCGATCGCTTCGGGATCATGCGGCCGATGATGATCGCGTCGGCGGCGCTGGGCGTCGGCTACCTCGCGTCGGGCCATGCGTCGACACTCACGCAGTTCGCGCTCGCGCAGGGGTTGCTGATCGGTGTCGGGAGCTCGGTCTGCTTCGGCCCGCTGATGGCGGACGTCTCGATGTGGTTCGCGCGGCGGCGCGGCATCGCGGTGGCGATCGTCGCGTCGGGCAACTACCTCGCCGGCACGATCTGGCCACCGATCGTCCAGCACTTCATCGCGACGTCGGGGTGGCGCGCGACCTACTTCGGCATCGGCGTGTTCGTGCTGGTCACGATGATTCCGCTCGCGCTCCTGATGCGGAGTCCGCCGCCCGCGCAGGGCGCTTCGCACGCCGGGGTGCGGGCCGTTCCGGGATCGCCGCGCGCGCTCGGCCTGTCCCCGGCCGCGCTGCAGGGCCTGCTGATCGTCGCGGGTGTGGCGTGCTGCGTCGCGATGGCGATGCCTCAGGTCCACATCGTCGCCTATTGCAGCGACCTGGGCTACGGTCCGGCGCGCGGCGCGCAGATGCTGTCGCTGATGCTGGGCTTCGGCATCGTGAGCCGGGTCACGTTCGGATTCATCAGCGACCGCATCGGCGGGCTGCGCACGCTGCTCCTCGGCGGCGGCCTCCAGTGCGTCGCGCTGCTCCTGTTCCTGCCGTTCGACGGGCTCATCTCGCTCTACGTGATCTCGGCGCTGTTCGGGCTGTTCCAGGGCGGCATCGTGCCGTCGTACGCGATCATCGTGCGCGAGTACTTTCCCGCTCGCGAGGCCGGCGGCCGCATCGGCATCGTGATCCTCGCGACCGTCGTCGGCATGGCGCTCGGGGGCTGGCTGTCGGGCGTGATCTTCGACCTCACCGGCTCCTACCACGCCGCCTTCCTGCACGGCATCGCGTGGAACCTCGTCAACCTGTCGATCGCGTCGTGGCTCCTGCTGCGGACGCGCGCGCGGCACGCGATCGCCTGATCCGGAGCGCCGTTCACGGAACGCGCGCGAGCACGAGGTCGCGCTGGTCCTCGTCGCCGAGGCGGAACACATGGTCGCCGGCCTCGGCGAAGCCGGCCTTGCGGTAGAACGCACGCGCACGGAGGTTGTGCTCCCACACGCCGAGCCACACGAGGTCCGCGCCGCGTTCGCGCGCTGCGGCCAGGAGACGCGCCATCAACGCCTGGGCGACGCCGCGGCCGTGCCAGGGGCGGTCCACGTAGAGGCGCTGGATCTCCGCGGGGCGGATCGCGGACAGGCAGGGGGTTGCGCTCCATCGAAGCTGGCCGTAGCCGGCGAGCCGGCCCGCCGTTTCCGCGACGAGCGTCGTGCGCTCAGGGTCGGCGATCTCGTCGGCCTGGATCGCCGCGCCGTAGGTGCATGCGCAATGCAGGTCCATGTTGGCCGCGCTGTTGTGCGCCCCGAAGGTGTCGCGGAACGTGCGTTCGGCCAGCGCGGCGAGCGCGCCGGCGTCCCCGGCCACTGCCGCACGGACCGTGCGGTTCACTTGAACGATGCGCAGGCCGGCAGGCGGACGCGAAGGACCGCCTCCTGCTCGAAGCGCTTGCGGTAGAGGTCCATCACCTCGCGCACCCGGCGTTCCTCGTCGGAGCCGTCGGCGTGGACGAGTTGCAGCACGTACGAGGCCTCGTGCTCGAGCACGCCGGAGG
>JADLBN010000029.1 GCA_020847675.1 Burkholderiales bacterium
CGCAGCGTCTCGTTCGCGCAGTCGGCGGCCGCCCGCTGGTAGAACGCGCGCCCCCCGAGTTCGATCTCGAAGGCCGTGCGCACGGCGGCGAGCGCGCGGTCCTCCTTGCCCACCTGTGCGGCGGCCGCGCCGGCGTCGCGCAGCGCGAGCGCGCCGCCGCACTGCGGACAGCGGCCGTAAGGGAACGCGAAACCCTCGCTCACCTTCCCGCAACCGCTGCACTGCCACTGCACGCCGGCGCCGGCGCAGCAGATGTACGGACCGTCTTCGTCGTCGTCGAGCGGCTGGTGGCACTTCGGGCACAGCATGGCGCGCGCTCCTCTTCTGTCCGTCACGCCGGCCGCTTCGCCGGAAGCGGCTCGGGCGGCTCGAACGCCGCGACCGACTCGGGCGTCGGCGGCCACGCGCTGCGATCGCCGCCGAGCCAGGCTCCGATCGATCGGGCAGCGCGCCGCCCTGCGGCCATCGCGAGGATCACGGTGGCACCGCCGGTGACGATGTCGCCTCCGGCGAACACGCCCGGCAGGTTGGTCGCCTGCGTCGCGGCGTCGGCCGCGATGTAGCCGCGCCGGTCGAGTCCCAGACCCGGCGTCGCGCGGCCGACGATCGGATTGGCCTTGGTGCCGAGCGCGTAGATCACCGTGTCGCAGGCGAACTCGACGAACTCGTCGACCGGCACCGGCGAGCGCCTGCCGCGCGCGTCGGGCTCGCCGAGCGCCATCTTCTGCGCGCGCAGCGCCCGGACGTCCCCCGCTTCGTCGACCAGGATCTCGACCGGTCCGTGCAGGAACGAGAACACGACGCCCTCTTCCTTCGCGTGCCGCAGTTCCTCGACGCGGGCCGGCGCCTCGGCCTCCGAACGCCGGTAGACGCAGCGCACCTCGGCCGCCCCGAGGCGACGCGCGGTGCGCAGGCAGTCCATCGCCGTGTTGCCGGCGCCGATCACCACCACGCGCTCGCCGATGCCGATCGGCGTGTCGCGGTACGGGAACCGGTCGCCCCCCATCAGGTTGACACGGGTCAGGAACTCGTTGGCCGAGTAGACCTGCCCGGCCGACTCACCCGGAATGCCGAGGAACGACGGCGCGCCGGCGCCGGCGGCGATGAACACCGCGTCGAAGCCCATCGCGCCCGTCAGTTGCTCGACCGTGAAGGTCTTGCCGATGACCTTGTTGGTCTCGAACCGCACGCCCGAGTCCCGCAGTCGCTTCACCTCGCGCTCGATGATGTCGCGCGGCAGCCGGAACGACGGGATGCCGTAGCGCAGCACGCCGCCCACGACGTGCAGCGCCTCGTACACGGTGACCTCCGCGCCGAGCTTCAGGAGGTCCGCCGCGCAGGCGAGTCCGCCCGGTCCGGATCCGACGATCGCGACGCGTCCGGCGCTCTTCTCGAACGCGAGCTTCGGAGCCGGCCTCGGGGCCGCGTGGTCGCCCGCGAAGCGCTCGAGGCGTCCGATCGCCACCGGCTGCATCTTCGCCTTGACCAGCACGCACTGCGCCTCGCACTGGCTCTCCTGCGGGCAGACGCGGCCGCACACCGACGGGAACGGGCTCGACTCGTGGATCGTGTCGACCGCGCCGTCGACGTCGCGCAGCAGGAGCTGGCGGATGAAGCGCGGGATGTCGATGCGGACGGGACAGCCCTCGATGCAGGTGGGCTTGATGCACTGGATGCAGCGCTCGGATTCACGCATCGCCGCGGCCCAGTCGTAGCCCAGGTTGACCTCGTCGAACGTGCCCGACCGCTCGGACGGCTCGCGCTCGGGCATCGGCACCTGCGTGCGCTCGAGCGCCGAGAATTTCTTGTAGGTCCGCTTTCCCTGCGTGACCAGCAGTTCTTCCAGACTGCAGACGTGATCGAAGTCGGCGTTCGCCTGCTGCTCCTGCGACTTGAAGCGCTTCTGGCGCGCGATGAGTTCGTCGAAGTCGATGCGGTGCGCGTCGAAGTCGGGGCCGTCGACGCAGGCGAACCTCACCTCGCCACCGACGGTCACGCGGCACGAGCCGCACATCCCGGTGCCGTCGACCATGATCGTGTTGAGCGATACGCGCGTCGGCACGCCGAACGGGCGCGTCGTCTCGGTGCAGGCGCGCATCATCGGCATCGGGCCGATCGCGACGACGAGGTCGGGTCGGTCGCGCTCGATGAGGTCCTGGAGCGCCGCGGTGACGAGCCCCGGGCGCCCCGCGCTCCCGTCGTCGGTGCAGATGATGAGTTCGTCCGCGTGCTCGCGCAGCCGGTCGGTCCAGAACACCAGGTCGGCGCTGCGGAACCCGACGATGCAGGTGGTGCGGTTGCCCGCCTCGCGGAACGCGCGAAGCTGCGGGAACACCGGCGCGACGCCCAGGCCGCCCCCGACCAGCACCACGTGGCCGACCTTGCCGACGTGCTGCGGCAGTCCGAGCGGTCCGACGAAGTCGGCGAAGCGGTCGCCCTGCGCGAAGTTGTCGCGCATCTCGCGCGTGGTGCGGCCGAGCGCCTGCACCACGACGGTGATGGTGCCGCGCTCGCGGTCGAAGTCCGCGACGGTGAGAGGGATGCGCTCGCCGGCGTCGTCGAGGCGCAGCATCACGAAGTGGCCGGCCTCCGCCGCGCGCGCGACGTCGGGCGCGTCCACCTCCCACAGGAAGGTCTGCGGCGAGAACTGCTCGCGGCGCACGATCAGCGTCATGCGCGGTCTTCCGCCCGCTCGCGGGCACACCACCGATCCAGCACGAAACCTCCCGCCGTCGAAAAGGGGACAGCATCGAACAAGTGCCCGATCGGGGGATTTGATCTGCGTCAGGGATTTCCGGCCGGCCGCCTGCCGGCGTGGCCGGGACCGCAGGTCGTCGCGCCCCGACAGCGCCAGCCGGGACGGCTGGGCGCGCTGCGCGGGTCGCCGCGTGGCGCCCGTTCGCTCCATCGTCCGCGCCGGCCAGGTTGCCCGAAGCCCCCGCGCCATGGTCAACTGCATCCGCGCCCCGCCGGCGGACGCACTCGCGCCGCCACGCATCGGGAGTCGTTCCGGTCCGGTGCCCGACGCGCGTTCGCGGAGGAGGACGTCGAGGATGGGATTCCGGATCCAGGTGCTCAAGATGGGCGAGTGCGAAGTCGCCGGGCCCGAAGTGTTCTGGATGAGCCGCTGGAACGACTGGGTGAAGCTCGTCTTCTGGATGGTCGTCGTCCGCGGCTACGGAAAGACCGCGATCATCAACACAGGCCCGCCAGCCGACCTCGGCGCCCTCAACCAGCGCTGGGGCGAGGCGTTCGGCGAGCGCGGCAAGCTCGCGCGCTCCGAAGGCGAGCGTCCGGTTGCGGCACTCGCCTCGCTGGGCATCAGGCCCGAGGACGTGGACTACGTGCTCGTCACTCCGCTCCAAGCGTATGCGACCGGGAACCTCCACCTCTTTCCGAATGCCCGGATCTGCGTCTCGAAGCGCGGCTGGATCGAGGACTTCCACGCCGAGAAGTTTCCGATGCACGTTCCGCGCGAACTGCGCATTCCGGACGAGCCTCTGCGCTACCTGACGTTCGAAGGGCACGCGAAACTCCGGCTGCTCGAGGACGAAGACGAAGTCATGCCCGGCCTGCGGGCGTTCTGGGTCGGCGTCCACCACCGCTCGTCGATGTGCTACGTCGTCGACACGCCAGCCGGCCGGGTGGCCATCACCGACTGCGTCTTCCGCTACGAGAACATCGAGGCGATGGTGCCGCTCGGCATCCAGGAGAGCCTCGAGGAATTCCACCTCGCGTGCGCGCGCATCGGGCGCGAGTCCGACATCGTCGTTCCGCTCTACGAGCCCGAAGTCACAACGCGGCACCCCGGCGGGAGGATCGGCTGATGCGCCTCTCGGGCAAGGTCGCCATCGTCTCCGGCGCCGGGGCGGGCATCGGTCGCGCCACCGCCGAGCGGTTCTCGGAAGAAGGGGCCCGCGTCGTCGTCGCCGACGTGGACGAGGCCGCCGGGCGCGGGACCGCGGACGCGATCGTCCGCGCAGGGCGCGAGGCGATGTTCGTGAAGACGGACGTGAGCGTCGAGCGGGACGCCAGGGAACTCGTCGAACGTTGCCTGGCTGTCCATCGACGGCTCGACGTTCTGGTCAACAACGCCGCCGCGTTCGTCCTCGAGGGCCTCGACGCGACGGCCGCCGACTGGCAGCGCTCGCTCGGAACCAACGTCGTCGGCACCGCGATGGTGAGCCGCTACGCGGCTGCAGCGATGAAGGACGGCGGCGGCGGGGCGATCGTCAACCTCGGTTCGATCTCGGCGTTCGTGGCCCAGCCCGCGTTCGTCACCTACAGCGTCACCAAGGCGGCGATCGTGCAGATGACGCGCAACATGGCGCTCGACCTCGCGCCGGCCAACATCCGCGTCAACTGCGTGTGCCCCGGAACGATCCTCACGCGGGCCTCCCGCGACCACATGGAGCGTACCGGAACGACGCTCGACGAGTTCATCGCCGAGGAGGGTCCGAAGCACCTGCTCGGGCGCGTCGGGACCCCGCGGGAAGTCGCGAACGCCATCCTCTTCCTCGCCTCCGACGAAGCTTCGTTCATCACCGGGGCCCATCTGATGGTGGACGGCGGCTACACCGCGAGGTAGCGCGCGAGCGGCAGCACGCGCCCGACGGCGGGAAGGCGCGCCGACGGGCACGGCCGCACCCCCCTCGGCCCCGTCGGATGTCGACTCTGCCCTTCCGGGCCGTTGCGGGGCACTCCGGAACCGCGGACGGGCCGTGCCAGGGCGCATGCCCCGGGAGACGGCTCACCGGAACCGGCTTGAGTCCCGACGCAGCACCCCCATGATGAGTCAATGGCCGCCGATCCGTCGAACCCGCCGCTGCGCGTCGTCTGTCCCCGCTGCGACACCGCGAACCGCGTCGCGCACGAGCGGCTTCGCGACGACCCGGCCTGCGGCGAATGCGGGGAGGCCCTCTTCCCGCGCCGCCCCTACGACCTGACGAGCGCCACCTTCGACCGTCAGATCGGCAGCGACACGCTGCTCGTCGTCGACTGCTGGGCCGAGTGGTGCGGGCCGTGCCGGATGATGGCACCGATCTTCGAGAAGGCCGCCGAGCAGGCGCCACCGGGTGTCCGATTGGCGAAGCTCGACACCGAGGCCGAGCCGCAGATCGCCGCGAAGCTCGGCATCCGGGCGATCCCGACGCTGATCGCGTTCCGCTCCGGCAAGGAGATCGCGCGCCAGTCCGGCGCGCTGCCGCTGCCGCAACTCCTGCAGTGGATCGCGAGCCATGGCTGACCGGTTCGACTCGACCGGCTGGATGTGGGCGCGGGCCGTCGAGATGCTCGACGAGGCCGAGCGGCTGCATCGCCGCTTCTTCCAGCTCGCGGGCTCGGCGTCCGCAGCCCCTGCGTGGGAACCGCCGGTCGACGTCTACCGCGACGATCGCGAGATCGTGATCGTCGTCGCCATGCCCGGCGTCCCGGCCGACCGCGTGCAGGTCGCGAGCGAAGCCGCCGCGCTCATCGTGCGCGGCGCGCGCCCGCTGCCCGTTCCCGGGCCTCGCCACCGGGTCGTCCAGCTCGAAATTCCCTACGGCGCGTTCGAGCGCCGCATCGCGCTCCCTCCGGGGACGTGGAGGCTGGGCGCGCCGGAAATGGTTGCCGGCTGCCTGATCGTGCGCCTCGCCCGCGCCGACGAGGGTCCGCGATGAGCGAGTCCCTGAATACGCTGCAGTCGGCTGCCCCCCCGGATGCCCGCGAGAACGCTGCCCCGGCGCGCCCGGCAGACGTCGCCCGACCGATTCCCGACGACGCGCTGATCGTCCTGCCGTCGCGCAACGTCGTGATGTTTCCGGGCCTCGTCCTGCCGCTGACGATCGGGCGCGAGCGCTCGCGCGCCGCAGTGCAGGAGGCGGTGCGGACCGAGCGCCCGATCGGCGTGCTGCTGCAGACCGATCCTGCCGACGACGATCCCGGCCCGGCCGGGATGCACTGGGTGGGCGCGAGCGCCGCCGTGCTGCGCTACGTCACTACGCCCGACGGACTCCATCACGCGATCGCTCGCGGCGTGCAGCGCTTCCGGGTGCTCGAGTTCCTCGACGGCTGGCCGTTCCCGGTCGCGCGCGTGCAGTTCATCGCGGATGTGCCGGAGACCGATGCGGAGATCGAGGGACGCGCGCGGCTGCTCAAGCAGCGCGCGGCCGAGACGCTCGAGCTCTTGCCGCAGGTGCCCGAGGAGCTGTCGGTCGCGCTGCAGAACGTCGAGGGAGCCTCGCGCCTCGCGGATTTCGTCGGCGGACTGATGGACATCGCCGCCGCGGAGAAGCAGGCGCTCCTCGAGGCCTTCGACCTGAAGGCCCGGCTCGACAAGCTGCTCGAACTCCTCGCGCACCGGATCGAGGTGCTGAAGGTCTCGAAGGAGATCGACGAGCGCACGCGCGAGTCGGTCACCGACGCCAACCGCAAGCACCTCCTGCGCGAGCAGATGCGCACGATCCGGAAGGAACTCGGCGAGGACGACGAGGCGCGAGGCGACCTCGCGGAACTCGACCGGGGCATCGCCGACGCGCATATGCCCGGCGAGGTCGAGAAGGCCGCGCGCAAGGAACTGAAGCGCCTCGAACGCACGCCGGAGGCAGCCGGCGAGTACTCGATGGTCCGCACCTACCTCGAATGGCTGATCGAGCGTCCGTGGGCCGACGATCCCGGCGCGCCGGTCGATCTCGCGGACGCTCGCCGCATCCTCGACGAGGACCACTACGGCCTCGAGAAGGTCAAGAAGCGCATCCTCGAGTATCTGGCGGTGCGCAAGCTCAATCCCGCCGGCCGCAGCCCGATCCTGTGCTTCGTCGGTCCGCCCGGCGTGGGCAAGACCTCGCTCGGCCAGAGCATCGCGAAGGCGACCGGCCGCAGCTTCGTGCGCGTGAGCCTGGGCGGCGTGCACGACGAGGCGGAGATCCGCGGCCACCGGCGCACCTACGTCGGCGCGCTGCCGGGCAACGTCCTCCAGAGCCTGCGCAAGGCCGGCACGCGCCACGCGGTGATGATGCTGGACGAGGTCGACAAGCTCGGCGCCGGCGGTTTCCAGGGCGATCCGGCCTCGGCGCTCCTCGAAGTGCTCGACCCCGAGCAGAACGCGACCTTCCGCGACAACTACCTCGCGCTGCCCTACGATCTCTCGCACGTGATGTTCCTGTGCACCGCGAACGTGCTGGACACGATCCCGGGCCCGCTGCGCGACCGCATGGAGATCATCGCGCTTCCCGGCTACACCGCGAAGGAGAAGCTCGAGATCGCTCGCCGCTACCTCGTGCCGCGCCAGCGCGAGGCGAACGGCGTCACCGCCGCGGACGTCGAACTTGGCGACGACGCGATCGCCGCGATCATCGAGGACTACACGCGCGAGGCGGGTGTGCGCAACCTCGAGCGCGAGATCGGCCGCGTGTTCCGGCACGCCGCGCTCGACATCGCCGAGAAGGGCCTGCGCGGGCAGGAGGTCGGCGCGGCGCAGTTGCAGGCGATCCTGGGGCCGCGGAAGTTCGAGGCCGAGGTCGCGATGCGCACCGGCATCCCGGGCGTCGCCACCGGACTCGCGTGGACCCCGGTGGGCGGCGACATCCTGTTCATCGAGGCGTCGCGCTCGCCGGGCAACGGCAAGCTCGCGCTCACCGGCCAGTTGGGCGACGTGATGAAGGAGAGCGCGCAGGCGGCGCTCTCGCTCGTCAAGGCGCGCGAGCGCGAACTCGGCCTCGCGTCCGAGGTGGTCGAGAAGTCCGATCTCCACGTCCACGTCCCCGCCGGGGCGACGCCCAAGGACGGCCCGAGCGCGGGCGTGGCGATGTTCGTGGCGCTCGCATCCCTCTTCACCGGGCGCCCGGTGCGAAGCGACGTCGCGATGACCGGTGAGATCAGCTTGCGCGGCCTCGTGCTGCCGATCGGCGGCGTGAAGGAGAAGGTGCTCGCCGCGCAGCGCGCGGGCATCGCGACCGTGATGCTGCCGAAGCGCAACGAGCGCGATCTCGAAGACGTGCCTGCCGACGCGCGCTCGGCGCTTCGCTTCGTCTGGATGGAGACGATCGAGGACGCGCTGCGCGGGGCGCTGGATCCCGCACCCGCCACGACGGATGCGGGGCGCTGACTTCAGCCGCCCGCCGGTGCCCGTTCCGGAGCGGTCCGCAGCGTCAACCCCGCTTCGGGCAGCGCGACGTTTAGCGGGGGATCGTGCGCATCGCAACGTTCTCGTCGACCGTCTGCCTCATCGCAGCCCTGGGATCCGGCCAGGTTGCCGCTGCGGATCCGCCGGCCGCGAGGCCGCGGGCCAGCGTAGTGCGCGACTTCAAGGCGGGAACGGAAAGCCTGGTCATCGCCCGGGCGCCCCCCCGCCCGCTGCGGCTGCGCGTCGTGGACCTGTGGCGCTACGACCCGTCGTCGCAACGGTGGCTTCGCGTCCCGTTTCCGAGTGCCGAGCGGGCAGTCGGGCAGGGCGTGGTGACGAAGTTTCCGGAGCGGATCGGCCTCTATTGGGTTCGCTGGACCGAAAACGGCGTAGCGTTCGAGAGCAAGGTCTTCGTCGGTCGCGTGCTCTGCAACGACGTGATGCTGCCTCCCCCTTCGCGTCCGGACGTGATCCGCACCTGTGTCCCGCTGC
>JADLBN010000030.1 GCA_020847675.1 Burkholderiales bacterium
CCCGCATACCAGGCGATCACCAGGATGCCGATCGAAATGAGCGCGATGCCCAAGAGCATCGTCGCGGTCGGGTGCTCACCCAGGAACACCACGCCCAGCACGGTGGTGATCAGCGGTGCGACACCGCGCATCAGCGGGTAGGCGAACGAGAGGTCACCGCGCTGGTAGGCGCCGGAAAGCGTGATGTAGTAGCCGAAATGGATGATCGCGGACAGCACCATGAACGGCCACGCGGCGCGCGAAGGCTGCGGCACGAACGGGAGGAGGAGCGCCGCGACGACGCAGGAACCCGCAACGATCAGCGCGGTGTCGAGGAGCGGGTCGCCCGCGGCCGACTTGATGAGCGCGTTCCAGGTCGCGTGCAGGAATCCCGCGCCCAGCACCGCGAGCGTGACCGGCAGCGTGAGTTCTCCCGGCGTCATCGCGCAGGGATCACGCCGCGGTCGGCTTGTTCTTGTTGTTCCAGCGGCGTCCGCGTCCCGGCGGGGTCGGCTCGGGTTCGAGAGGCTTGAGCCGGGTGTGCGCGAGCACGCCGGCCTCCTCGAGGATCGGGTAGGCGATCGAGCACACGTGCGAGTTGATGCGCTTCATGTCGGAGATGAGGTCGAGGTGCAGCGACGAGGTCTCGATGCTCTCGATCGAGTTCCCGGCGAGGCGCCCGAGGTGGGAATCGGCATAGGCCCGCTCGAGGTCGCGGAACAGCACCTTCTGCGCGAGCAGTTCCTGCGCGCTCTTCAGGTCGCCGTTCAGGAACACGCTCATGCCGAGGCGCAGGTTGGCGACGAGCCTCGCGTGCAGGTCGCAGATCTCCGCCATGCCGGCTTCGGAGAAGTTGCGGCCCTTCTCGATCTTCTTGTCCTCGACCTCGGAGAGGATCCGCTCGACGATGTCGCCGACCTGCTCGAGGTTGATCGTGAACGACAGGATGTCGGCCCAGCGCCGGCCCTCCTTCTCGCCGAGTTCCTCGCGCGACACCTGCGTCAGGTAGAGCTTGACCGCCGTGTAGACCGAGTCGACGACGTCGTCCATGTCGCGCAGGCGGCGGGAGAGCGCGCGGTCGTCGGTCTTCAGCACCGTCAGCATGCCGGTGAGCATCTGCTCGACGACGTCGCCGATTCGGATCGCCTCGCGGGCGGCGTTGCTGATGGCGAGCGTCGGGGTCTCGAGCGCGGAAGGGTCGAGGTAGCGCGGCTTCGCCGGGTCGTCCTCGATCGGCTTGTTCGGGAGGAGCCGCTCGGCGATGCGCGCGATCCGCTCGGTCCAGAAGATGAACGCGAGCGCGATGCCGATGTTGAACAGCAGGTGGAACGCGACGACCTCCTTGCTGGGATCGAGCGCCATGCGCTCGACCAGCTTCTGGAGCGGGTCGACCAGCGGGATCGCGACGACGCAGCCGATCAGCTTGAACAGGAAGTTGCCGAGCGTCACGCGGCGCGCCTCGGGCGGTGAGTTGAGCGTCGAGAGCATGCCCAGGGCGCCGCTGCCGAGATTCGCGCCCAGCACGAGTCCCAGCGCCACCGCGGGGCCGATGACGCCGAGGTGCGCGAGCGTCGCGAGCAGCAGCACGACCGCGAGACTCGAATAGCACAGGATCGTGACCAGCGCGGCGACCAGCACGTCGAGGAACACGTCGCCGGTGAGGGAGGCGAACAGGATCTTGACGCCGGCCGCGTCGACGATCGGCTGCGAGGCGACGCGGATCCACTGCAGCGCGAACAGGATGAGCCCGAGGCCGATCAGGATCCGGCCGAAGCGGCCGACGTTCGTGGTCTGCCGCGCGAGGAACAGCACGACGCCGGTGAACACGAGCAGCGGCGCGAGCCACGACAGGTCGAACGACAGCACGACGGTGACGATCGAGGTGCCGACGTCGGCACCCAGCATCACGGCGAGCGCGCTGGTGGTGGTGACGAGGCCCTGCCCGGCGAAGGCGGCGACGATGAGTGCGGTGGCGGTCGAGCTCTGGATGAGCCCGGTGACGCCGACGCCCGCGGCGAAGGCCGCGAAACGGTTGCGCGCCACGCTCTTGCGCAGGATCCGGCGCAGGTCCCCGCCGTAGAGGCGGAGGATGCTGGTGCGGACGATGTGCGTTCCCCAGACGAGGAGCGCGACGCCGGCGAGCAGGTTGAGGAGCGTCTGCATGATCCCCGGTCAGGCCTCCGGGTTCGCCTCGACCTCGGCGAGTGCGGCGCCGAGGATGTCGAACGCGCGGTCGAGGTCGTCCTCTTCGATCACGAGCGGCGGCGAGAGCGTGATCACGTTGCCCTGGCCGACCTTGAACGAGAGGCCGCGCGCGAGGCAGCCGTACATGACGCGCTCGGCTTCTCGGCGTGCGGGCGAGCCGTCGGGCCGGGCGAGTTCGAGGCCGAGCAGCAGCCCGACGCCGCGCACGTCGCCCACCAGCCGATGGCGCGATTGCAGGTCCCGCAGGCGGGCCATCGCGCGGGCGCCGAGGCGCTCGGCGCGTCCGAGGAGGCCTTCGTCCTCGATCACGTCGAGCGTCGCGAGCGCGGCCGCGCAACCGACCGAGCTCTTCTCGTGCGTGTAGTGCCCCAGCGCGCGGTCGCCGGCGCGGTCGAAGTCGCGCCGGGCGATGAGGGCGGCCATCGGAAAGACCGCGCCGCCGAGTCCCTTGCCGAGCACCACCATGTCGGGGACGATGCCGTAGCGCTCGAACGCGAACATCGTGCCGGTGCGGCCGAGGCCGATCGGCACCTCGTCGAGGATCAGGAGCGCACCGTGCCGGTCGCAGGCGGCCCGCAGCCGCCGGTAGTACTCGGGCGGCGGAATCTGGACGTCGGTGCAGCGCACGGTCTCGACGACGACCGCGGCGACGTCCCCCTCGTTGCCGAGCACGTAGTCGACGTAGTCGGCGCAGCTCGCGTCGCAGGTGCCGCCGCAGCGGAATCGACACGCCCCCGGATCGCAGGGCGGCACGTGCTCGGTGCCCGGCATGAGCGGCCCCATGTCGCGCCGGAACACCGCTTCGCCGCCGACCGAGATCGCGTCGAGCGAGGCGCCGTGGAAGGCGTCCCACATCGACACGGTCTTGTGCCGCCCGGTCACGATGCGCGCGAGCTTGAGCGCCATGCCGATCGCGAGGGTGCCTCCAGGCGCGAGCAGCACCTTGCCGAGCGGGTCGGGCGCGAGCGCGGCGAGCCTCTCGGCGAGTTCCACCGCTGCGCCGTTGGTGAAGCGCCGGGGCGAGAACGGGAGTGTGTCGAGCTGCCGCTTCACCGCGTCGATCACGCGGGGATGGCGGTAGCCGACCTGGTGCACGTTGTTGCCGTGAAAGTCCATGAACCGCCGCCCGTCGGCGTCGGTGAGCCAGATGCCGTCGGCCTCGACCAGTGCGTCGAAGCAGGGGGTGGAGAGCGATTGGTGCAGGTAGACCGCCGCGTCGCGGTCGAGGAGGGCGCGCGTGGCGCCGCGGACGTGGTCCCGCTCCCAGGCCCTGCGCAGCGGGGACAGGTTGACGTCGCCTTCGCTGACGTCGGATTCGGTGTCAGACACGGTGTCAGACACGGTGTCAGACACGGTGTCAGACACGGTGTCAGACACCGGATTGGAATTCACCACGGCAGCGAGTAGGTCTTGACGTTGGTGAAGCTCTTCATCGCTTCCTGCACGCCTTCCTTGTATCCCAGCCCGGAGTCCTTGATGCCGCCGAAGGGCGTCAGCTCGATCCGGTAGCCCGGGACTTCGCGGACGTTGACCGTTCCGACCTGGAGTTCGCGGACGAAGCGCGTCACGTAGTCCAGCCGATTGGTGCACACCGCCGAGGATAGCCCGTAAGGCGTGCCGTTGGAAATGGCGATCGCGTGGTCGATGTCGCGGAAGCGGATCACCGGCGAGACCGGCCCGAAGGTTTCGGTCGCGGCCACGTTCATCGACGGGTCGACGCGGTCGATCACCGTGGGCGAGTACGACGCGCCGCGCCGGACGTTGCCCACGAGCAGCCTGGCGCCCTTCGCCACCGCGTCGTTCACGCGCGCCTCGAAGTTCTTCGCCGCCGCCTCGTCGATGACCGTGCCCATCTCGAGCGAGTCGTCCATCGGGTCGCCGTAGCTCCACGCCTTCGTCTTCGCGACCAGCCGTTCGACGAAGGCGTCGGCAACCTTCTCGTGCACGAGCATCCGCTTGACCGCGGTGCAGCGCTGGCCGGAGTTCTTGTAGGAACCCGCCGCGGCGAGCGACGACGCCTCGTCGAGGTCGGCGTCCTCCATCACGATGATCGGGTCGTTGCCGCCAAGTTCCAGCACCTGCCGCTTGTAGACTGCCTTCGCGGCGATGTACTTGCCGACCGGAACCCCGCCCGTGAACGAGACGAGGTCGATGTCCGGGTGCGTGAGCATCTCGTCGGCGATCTCGCGCGGGTCGCCGGTGAGGACCTGGAACATCTCGGGAGGGAGTCCTGCCTCGTAGAGGATGTCCGCCAGCAGGATCGCCGAGAGCGGGGTCTTCTCGGTGGGCTTCAGCACCATCCGGTTGTTGGTGGCGATCGACGGGGCGACCTTGTGCGCCACCTGGTTCAACGGATGGTTGAACGGGGTGATCGCGGAGATGACGCCGAGCAGCGGTTCGCGCAGCGTGTAGACCTTGCGCGACTTGCCGTGCGGCGTCAGGTCGCAGCTGAACACCTGCCCGTCGTCGCCGAGCGCCGCGTTGCCCGCGAAAACGAACACGTCGCAGGCGCGGCCCACCTCGTAGCGCGAGTCCTTCTTGCCGATGCCGCACTCGGCCGTGATCAGGTCGGAGATCGCCTCGGTGCGCGAGCGGATCAGTTCCGCCGCGCGCCGGCAGATGTCGAAGCGCTGGTAGCGCGAGAGCGTCGGCCGGTATCCCTTCGCGATCGCGAAGGCGCGGCGCACTTCCTCGATGCTCGCCCTGGGCACCGTTCCGACCACCGCGCCGGACCAGGGGTTGCGCACCTCCAGCGTCCGTTCCCCGCCGACACGCTCGCCGCCGATGCGCATCTTCTCGTGCAGCACGTGGCCGGCGCGCACGCCGGAGAGTTCGGCCATCATGTTCATAGGGAGTCCATGAGGATTGATGCTTCGAAAGACATGAAGGATGCTTCGCTATGAATGATGAAGGCGCCGGCGTCGTGCGGCGCGCCCGACATGACGACGCGAATCATGGCGCAGCATCATCTTTCAACGCGGAGCATCATGCATCCAGGCGGTTGAGGGCGAGGTCGAAGGCGTCGAAGTTGCGCCAGCGCCGGTCGGGCAGGTCGCGCGCGGGGCGGTTCGCGATGAGCGGCACCTGCTGTTCGGAGACGCCCCCGTGCGAACGCAGAGGCGCGTCGAGCCCGGAGAGATCGTGTTTGCTGCGGCTCGTGCCCAGCGCCCACAGGCGCTCGGCCAGCACGACGATGTCGCCTACGCGGTCGGGGGGCAGTTCGAAGCGCCGGCAGGCCTCGTCGCGCCCGCAGACCTGCAGGATTCCCGGAACCGAGCGCAGGCGGACCTCGCAGTCGCCGACGCTCGCCTGGGGCAGGTAGATCGTCGCGAACGAGCCCAGCGCGCCGTGGTGGACCACGTAGGGATCGGTGATCGGCAGGATCACCCGCGCCGCGCCGGCGCCGTACCAGTGGTCGGCGAGATCCTGCAGGAACACGATGTTGGGCCGGCCGAACGCGTCGGTCTTCGCGTTCATTCCGTGGTCGGCGGTCACGACCACCGTCGCCCCGAGCCGGTCGAGTTGCGAGAGGTACCCGTCCATCATCGCGATGAACGCGTTCGCCCCCGGAGTGCCGGGCGCGTGCTTGTGCTGCACGTAGTCGGTCGTCGACAGGTACATGATGTCCGGGCGGCGCGATTCGAGGAGCGCCACGCCGGAGGCGAACACGAACTCGGAGAGTTCGGCGCTGTAGACCGAAGGCAGCGGCATGCCGGTGAGCGCCATCGCGTCGGCGATGCCGTTGTCGGCTTCGGTGACCTTGTCGGCCTTCTCGGACGAGAAGCAGATGCCCGAGAGCTTGTGGCCGAGGAGCGCGCGCAGCTTGTCCTTCGCGGTGACCACGGCGACCTTCGCCCCGGCGTCCGCGAACGCGGCGAGCAGCGTGCCGCTTCGAAGGTAGCGGGGGTCGTTCATCATCACCTCGGCCTGCTCTTCGCGGTCCCAGAAGTAGTTGCCGCAGATGCCGTGGACCGAAGGCGGGGCGCCGGTGACGATCGACAGGTTGTTGGGATTGGTGAACGATGGCACCACGCAGTCGGCGGTGAGGCAGGTGCCGCGGTCGGCGAGTCCGGCGAACCACGGAGCCGCGCCGGCGCCGATGGCGAGGTTCAGGTAGTCGGGTTCGCAACCGTCGACGCACACGACGACGACCGGGGTCCGGGGTGCGCGGTAGCTGCGGCCATTGAGCGAAACGGGATTCATGGAAGGATGCGGGAAGGGGGGTGTGAGGGTACGGTTCACGCGGACTGGCGGTCCCGCGTCGTCAGCGGGACGGCCTGGCCGGGCCGAACGTTTTGGTGCATGCGCTCGCGGCTCGCGAGCACGTGGTCGCGGAGGAGCCGACCTGCCGCGGCGGCCTGCCCCGATCCGATGCAGTCGACGATGGCGCGGTGTTCGCCAAGCGACACCGCCAGGATGCCGCTCTGGTCGAGGGTGGCCCTGCGGTGGAGCGAGAGTTCGTTCACCAGCCGCCGGTAGAGCGCGAGCATCTTGGCGTTCCCGGCGAGTTCAACCAGCCGGTCGTGGAAGCCCAGGTTCGCGTCGTGGTAGGTGTCGAGGTCGCCGGACGCGACCGCGCGTTCCATCCGGTCGATGCGCGCGCGCAGGTCCGCCACGTCGAGCGGGCTGGCCTGCTCGGTCGCGAGGCGGCCGGCGTACTCGTCGAGGACCGCGCGCAGCTCGTAGATCTCGTCGGCTTCCGCGACGCCGATCTGGCGCACGAAGACGCCGCGGTTCTTCTCGAGCCGGACGAGGCCGGCTGCTTCGAGCGCCCTGAACGCCTCGCGCACCGGCCCGCGGGAGATACCGAGCATCCGGGCGACACCGTTTTCGTTGAGCTTCGAGCCGACGGCGAGTTCGCCGGACAGGATCATCCGCTCCAGTTCGCGCTGGGCAAGCATCGGCAGCGAATTCGACCGCACCAGCGCGAGCGTGTCCGCGGCCGCAGCCGCCGGGGAAGGCGAAGACGTGCGGGAGGACTGTCGGGGCATATTGCGTATTGGAATCGGCTGGGTGTAGATTGTCAACAATCTGCAGATGCCGTCAGATATGCTGCAACGCAAAATTCCGAGCGCATTCCCCGACCGCGTTGCGGGCTTCGACGATCCGTCGTACGACCGCGCGGACTCGCAGGGCGCATTGCCCTCATCTTCCTCCGCGCGTAGCATCCGCGCCGAAAGACCTGCCCGCCGCGACGGGCGCCGCCGTCGCATCCGCTGCTAAACCGAGGAGTCCTCCGATGAAATCCCGCACCGGCCTTCGCTGGCTCGTTCCCTTCCTCGCCGCCGCGCCGCTCGCCTTCGCGGCGACCGCCCAGGCGCAGAAGACCGAACTGCTCGTCTACACCGCGCTCGAGACCGACCAGATCAAGGCGTACGAGGATGCGTTCACCAAGGCGCACCCGAACATCGGGATCAAGTGGGTGCGCGACTCCACCGGCGTGATCACCGCCAAGCTCCTTGCCGAGAAAGCCAACCCGCAGGCCGACCTCGTCGTCGGCGTGTCGGCGTCGAGCCTCGCCGTGTTCGAGAACGAAGGGATGCTCCAGCCGTACGCGCCCAAGGGCCTCGACAAGATCTCCCCGGCGTACCGCGACCCGAAGAACCCGCCGTCGTGGGTCGGGATGGACGTCTACGGGTCGGCGATCTGCTTCAACACGGTCGAGGCGGCAAAGCTCGGCCTGCCCAAGCCGCAGACCTGGAAGGACCTCACGGACCCGGTCTACAAGGGCAAGATCGTGATGCCCAACCCGGCCTCGTCGGGCACCGGCTATCTCGACGTCGCTGCCTGGATCCAGATGTGGGGCGAGGCGGAGGCGTGGAAGTACATGGACGCGCTGCACCAGAACATCGCGCAGTACCAGCATTCCGGCAGCAAGCCGTGCCGGCAGGCCGGAGCCGGCGAGTTTCCGATCGGCCTTACGTTCGAGTACCGGGCGGTGACGACGAAGAAGTCCGGCGCGCCGATCGACATCATCTTCCCGACCGAGGGGCTGGGCTGGGACCTCGAATCGTCGGGCATCATGAAGAACACCAAGAAACTCGAGGCCGCGCGGACGCTGATGGACTGGCTCGCGACGCCTCAGGCGATGGAGCTCTATGCGAAGAACTTCGCGGTGGTGGCCATGCCGGGCATCGCGAAGCCGCTCGACTACGTGCCGGCGGACTACGAGAAGCGCCTGAGCAAGAACGACTTCGCGTGGTCGGCGAAGAACCGCGACAAGATTCTCGCCGAGTGGACCAAGCGCTACGACGCGAAGTCCGAGAAGAAGTGATCCGGTGACCTTGCGGGCGCCCCGCGACCCCGGGGCGCCCGTTTCGCTTTCGAAGAACGGAGACCGATCGCCGGTGGCCAGGGACGACGCGCCATACCTCGAGCTTGCGGGCATCCGCAAGACGTTCGGCCGCTTCGAGGCGCTGAAGGGCGTCTCGCTCGACGCCGCGCGCGGCGAACTCATGGTGTTCCTCGGTCCCTCCGGCTGCGGCAAGACGACGCTCCTGCGCATCGTCGCCGGCCTCGAGAGTCAGGACGAGGGGCGCATCGTCCAGGGCGGGCGCGACGTGTCGACCGTTCCGGCCATCGGCCGCGACTACGGCATCGTGTTCCAGTCCTACGCGCTGTTCCCGAACCTCACGGTCGCCGACAACGTCGCCTACGGGCTGGTGAACCGGCGCACCTCGCGCGAGACCATCCGCTCGCGGATCGCCGAACTCCTGAAGCTCGTCGGGCTGCCCGACGCGGGACCCAAGTATCCCGGCCAGCTCTCGGGAGGCCAGCAGCAGCGCATCGCGCTCGCCCGCGCGATCGCCACGTCGCCGGGCCTCCTGCTGCTGGACGAGCCGCTCTCGGCGCTCGATGCGCTGGAGCGCGTGCGGCTGCGCGGCGAAATCCGCGCGCTGCAGCAGCGCCTCGGCGTCACCACGATCATGGTGACCCACGACCAGGAGGAGGCGCTGTCGATGGCCGACCGCGTGGTGGTGATGAACGCCGGCCGCATCGAGCAGGTGGGGACGCCGCGCGAGGTCTACGAGAAGCCGGCCACGCCGTTCGTCGCGGACTTCGTCGGCAAGATCAACGTGCTGCCCGCGGTGGCCGAAGGCTCGGGCCGCTTCCGCGTCGGCTCGGTCTCGCTCGCGCTCGACCATCGTCAGGACATCGCGGCCGGAACCGAGGTCAAGCTCTACCTGCGGCCGGAGGAGATCGGCGTGCACGTCAACGGCCACGCGGCGGCCGGCGCGCTCGCCGCGAAGGTCGCCAAGGTCGAGTTTCTCGGCGCGTTCTGCATGGTCGGCATCGCGCTCGACGCCGCGGGCACGCCCTCGCTCGTCGCCAACGTGCCGCGCCAGCAGGTCGACGCCGGACGCCTCGAACCGGGAACGGCGGTGCGGGTAAGCCTGCCGGCCGGGGCGATGCGCGTCCTTTCCTGACGTGGCCACGCCTGCCGTAGCGGTCCCGTCCGCGTTCGCCGCGGCGGGTCCGCGGATGCACTGGCACGACCGGCTCGCGCAGGGGCTCCTGTTCGCCTGCTGTGCGGCCCTGGCGCTGTTCCTGATCGGACCGCTCCTGATGATCTTCGTCAAGAGCGTCCAGGACAAGGACGGCGTCTACGTCGGGCTCGTCCACTTCCGCGAGTACTTCGCGACGCCGGAACTCCAGCAGTCGATCCGGAACACGCTGTTCGTCGCGACGGTCGTCACGATGGTCACGGTGCCGCTCGCGTTCACCTTCGCCTACGCGCTGACCCGCTCCTGCATGCCGGGCAAGGGGACGTTCCGCGTCATCGCGCTGACGCCGATCCTCGCGCCCTCGCTGATGGCGGCGATCTCGTTCATCCAGTGGTTCGGCACCCAGGGGCTTCTCAAGGGCCTGCTCGCGGGCGCCTCGGTGTACGGGGCGATCGGCATCATCCTGTCGTCGATCTACGCGACGTTCCCGCACGCGCTGATGATCGTGCTGACCTCGCTCCTGCTCGCCGACGGGAGGCTCTACGAGGCGGCCGAGGCGCTGCGCACGCCGATGCTGCGCCGTTTCTTCACCATCACGCTGCCGGGCGCCAAGTACGGCCTGGTGAGCGCGACGATGGTGGTGTTCTCGTACACGGTGAGCGACTTCGGCATCCCGAAGGTGATCGGCGGCAACTACAACGTGCTCGCGGTCGACATCTTCAAGCAGGTGATCGGCCAGCAGAACTTCAACAAGGGCGCGGTGGTGAGCCTGGTGCTGCTCGCTCCCGTGCTGCTCGCGTTCATCGTCGACTGGTTCATGCGGCGGCGCCTCCAGGCGCAGTTCTCGTCGCGCGCCGTGCCCTACGTGCCTCGGCGGTCGCCGGGTTTCGACCGCGCGATGCTCGTGTTCTGCTCCGCGGTCTCGGTGTTCATGCTCGCCGTCCTCGGCATGGCCGTCTACACGTCGTTCATCAAGCTGTGGCCCTACGACCTGTCCTTCAGCCTGCGTCACTACGTGTACGGGCTCATCGATGCGGGCGTGATCGTCGATTACTTCAACAGTCTGAAGATGGCGTTCTACACGGCGCTGTTCGGGACGCTGTTCATCTTCGCCATGGCCTACCTGCTCGAGAAGACGCGCGGGATGGCGACGCTCAAGGCGGCGGTGCGGCTGGTCGTGACGATCCCGATGGCGGTGCCGGGCCTCGTGCTGGGCCTGGGCTACATCTTCTTCTTCAACCACCCCGACAACCCGCTGAACGGCATTTACGGGACGATGGCGATCCTCGTGCTGTCGACCGTCGTCCACTACTACACGTCGAGCCACATGACCGCGGTGACGGCGTTGAAGGCGCTCGACGACGAGTTCGAATCGGTCTCGGCCTCGCTCAAGGTGCCGTTCTACCGCACCTTCTTCCGCGTCACGTTGCCGGTGAGCCTGCCGGCGGTGCTCGACATCGGGCGCTACCTGTTCGTCAACGGCATGGTCACGATCTCGGCGGTCGTGTTCCTCTATGCGCCCGACACGCGTCCCGCGTCAGTCGCGATCCTCAACATGGACGAAGCCGGGGAGATCGGCGCGGCGGCAGGCATGGCGACGCTGATCGTCGCCTCGTCCACCGCCGTGTGCGTGCTCTACGCGATCGTGACCCGATACCTGCTGAGACGCACGCAGGCGTGGCGCGCCGCCCCGCGCCCCTGAACCGCAAGGAGATCCAGCGATGGCGACACACTCCCGCGACCCGATCCTGCTCACCCCGGGGCCGCTCACGACCGCGCTCGAGACGAAGACCGCGATGCTGCGCGACTGGGGATCCTGGGACGCGTCGTTCAACGCGATCACCGCCAACGTCCGCAAGCGGCTCCTCGACATCGTGCGCGGGCACGCGACCCACGTCTGCGTGCCGATGCAGGGGAGCGGCACGTTCTCGGTCGAAGCGGCGGTCAACTCGACCGTGCCCCGCGACGGCCACCTGCTGGTGCTGGTCAACGGCGCCTACGGCAAGCGCCTCGCGAAACTCGCCCGGATGATGGGCCGTCGCGTGTCGATGTTCGAGACCGCGGACGACGTCCCGACCACGGCGGAGGACGTCGACCGCCTGCTCGCGAAGGACGCGTCGATCACCCACGTCGGCCTCATCCACTGCGAGACCTCGACCGGTATCCTCAATCCGCTCCCCGGCATCGCCGCAGTCGTGGCGCGGCACGGCCGCCGGCTCATCGTCGACGCGATGAGTTCGTTCGGCGCGCTGCCGATCGACCTCGAGGCGACGCCGATCGACGTCGTGATCGCCGCGTCCGGCAAGTGCATCGAGGGCCCGCCGGGGATGGGGTTCGCCATCGTCCGGCGCTCGACGCTGGAGGGCTGCGAGGGGCGCTCGAGTTCGCTCGCGCTCGACCTCCACGACCAGTGGGTCTACATGGAGAAGACGACGCAGTGGCGCTACACGCCGCCCACGCACGTCGTCGCGGCGTTCGCTGCGGCACTCGAGCAGCACGCGGCCGAGGGTGGGCAGCCAGCCCGGCTCGCGCGCTACACCGCGAACGGGCAGGCGCTGTTCGAAGGCATGCGCTCGCTCGGTTTCCGCTCGTTCCTCGACGCGTCGATCCAGGCGCCGATCATCTACACGTTCCACGCGCCGGCGGACCCGGGCTACGAGTTCAAGCGCTTCTACGCCGAGGTGCGCGACCGCGGCTTCATCCTGTATCCGGGCAAGCTCACGCAGCTCGAGACCTTCCGGGTCGGCTGCATCGGTGCGATCGGGCCCTCGGAAATGCGGCAGGCGGTACTCGCGATCGGCGATGCGCTGCGCGCGATGGGCATTCGCACCGTGACTCCGGCCGCGGCGCGGGCGGTGGCGTAGGGACGCTCGTTCCGGTCCGACTCCGGATAGTCGGTGCTGCCGGATCGGGACTGGCGTCGCCGATCGCGCAACGGCCGCCCGGCAGCGGCTACCGGCCTTCGCCGCACAGCGCGGCGAGCCAGGGATGGATCGGATCGTCGGCGTCGATCACCCCGAGCCGGATCAGCGCGTCGAGTGCAACGAGGCTCGCGTCGGCGGTGACGACGTCGGGCCCCGAGTCCTGCGCGAGCAGCGCGGGCACCTCCGCGAGTGCGATGAGCCGGTGCTCCACTGCCTCGCCGTCCTGGTTGTCCGGAGTGAACTCCCGCGGCAGCCAGAGGTCGTGCACGTGGATCGTCTCGCGCTGCAGGCCGTCCGGCTGCAGGCGCCTGACGTGGACCGTGCCGGCTTCGGTGGCCTGCGAAGCGAGCGCGGCGTCGATGCCCGCTTCCTCCCACGCCTCCTTCGCCAGCGTCGCCGCGACGCTCGATCCCGCGGCGAGGCCTCCGCCCACGAGGTTGTCGAGCTTTCCGGGATCGATCGCCTTCGCGGGGCTGCGCCGCGCGATCCACATCGAGGCGTGCACTCCGTGATCGACCAGGCCGTTGACGTGCACGGCCTGCGTGGCCACGCCGAAGTATCGGGCAGCGGCGCGCTCGAGCAGGAACGCGACCGGCGCGAAGGGTCCGGCCCGCACTTCGTAGCGCTCGTCGCGCCACGCGCTCAGCGCACCCTCGGCGGCGAGCGTGCGCGCCACGCGGTCCATCGCCTCGGTGCGCTCGAAGAGGCCCCGGCATGACTCCGCGAACCTGACGTGGTTCGCTTCGGCGACGAAGAGGTCCGCGAACTCCGCGACACGACGGAATCGCGCCGGCGTCAGTTCGCCGACCAGCGCGCCGTCGACCTCGAAGCGACACAGCGACTCCCGCGGCGGCGCGAGCAGCGCCGCGAGGCGGGCGTGCAGGGCGGGTAGAATGCGGGCCTCGATCACCGGTTCATTGTAGCGATGCCGAACGACAGCACGACTGCACGGGAATGGCGGGCGTGACCGCGCGTGTCCTCGACGGCAAGGCGCTTGCCGCGGAAGTCACCGAGGACATCCGGAGCCGCGTCGCAGCCCGCGTGGCGGCAGGCGGCTCCGTGCCCGGTCTCGCGGTGGTGCTCGTCGGCGACCACGCTGCGTCGCAGGTCTACGTGCGCAACAAGCGCAGGACGACCGAGGCGGTCGGGATGCGGTCGTTTTCTCACGACTGCCCTGCGTCGGTGGCCGAGGGTGACCTGCTTGCGCTGATCGACCGCCTGAACGCGGATCCCGCGGTCTCGGGCATTCTCGTTCAACTCCCGCTGCCGTCGCAGGTCGACCCGGAGCGCATCACCGAGCGCATCGATCCGGGCAAGGACGTCGACGGCTTCCACCCGTACAACGTCGGCCGGCTGGTGCTGAAGCGCCCGACGCTGCGGCCCTGCACGCCGCTGGGCTGCATGAAGCTCCTCGAGAAGACCGGCGAGCCGCTCGCCGGCAAGCACGCAGTGGTTCTCGGCCAGTCGAACATCGTCGGCCGCCCGATGGCGCTCGAACTCCTGATGGCCCGCTGCACGGTGACCATCTGCCACTCGGCCACCCGCGACCTTCCCGGCCTCGTGCGCCAGGCGGACATCGTCGTGGCGGGCGTGGGCAAGCCGAAGTTCGTCGCGGGCGACTGGGTGAAGCCGGGCGCGATCGTGATCGACGTCGGCATCAACCGCGGCGACGACGGCAAGCTCGTCGGCGACGTGGACTTCGACGCCGCGAGGGAGCGCGCGGCGTGGATCACGCCGGTGCCGGGTGGCGTCGGGCCGATGACCATCGCGATGCTGCTCGCGAACACGCTTCGCGCCGCGGAACGGGAGTCCGGCTGACGGTCGAGAGCGGTCGGACTTGATCGGAATCAAAAGGGGCCGGACCTGATCGACCGCCGATGCCCCGTTCGGGCGCGCGGAGTCCAGAATGTCGAACCGGCCTTCGAGCCAGTCCCTTCGACGACCCCTCCGAATCTCCGAGTCCGAGTCCGAGCGAGCCCCCCATGTCCGAATCGATCAAGTACCTCCTCGACGAATCGCGGCTGCCGCGCTTCTGGTACAACCTCTGCGCCGACCTGCCGAAGGCGCTGCCGCCGGTGCTCCATCCGGGGACGCACCAGCCGGTAGGGCCCGACGATCTCGCGCCGCTGTTCCCGATGGCGCTGATCGCGCAGGAAGTGTCCACCGAGCGGGAGATCGAGATTCCCGGCCCGGTTCGCGACGTCTACCGCCAGTGGCGTCCGACGCCGCTCTATCGCGCGCGGCGGCTAGAAGCCGCGTTGCAGACGCCGGCCAGGATCTACTACAAGTACGAGGGCGTCTCGCCCGCCGGCAGCCACAAACCGAACACCGCCGTCGCGCAGGCGTTCTACAACAAGGAAGCCGGCGTGAAGAAGCTCGTCACCGAAACCGGGGCCGGGCAGTGGGGTTCGTCGCTCGCGTTCGCCGGCGCGCTCTTCGGGCTCGAGGTGCAGGTTTTCATGGTCCGCGTGTCCTACGACCAGAAGCCCTACCGCCGCGCGTTGATGGAGACCTACGGCGCGCGCTGCGTCGCCTCGCCGTCGACCGAAACGCAGAGCGGCCGTGCGATCCTCGCCCGCAACCCGTCGCACTCGGGGAGTCTCGGGATCGCGATCTCCGAAGCGGTCGAGGTGGCCGCGCAGCGCGACGACACCAAGTACGCGCTGGGCTCGGTGCTGAACCACGTGCTGCTGCACCAGAGCGTGATCGGGCAGGAAGCGATCGCCCAGCTCGAGATGGCGGGCGACTACCCCGACGTCATCGTCGGCTGCACCGGCGGGGGCTCCAACTTCGCGGGCATCGTGACGCCGTTCCTCGGTGCGCAACTGCGCGGCGGCCGCAAGGTCCGGATCGTCGCCGTCGAACCATCGGCGTGCCCCAGCCTCACCCGGGGGCGATACGCCTACGATTTCGGCGACACCGCCCACCTCACCCCGCTCACCAAGATGCACACGCTGGGTTCGACCTTCACGCCTCCCGGCTTCCACGCCGGGGGCCTGCGCTATCACGGCATGGCGCCGCTGGTGAGCCACCTGAAGGCGCTGGACCTGATCGAGGCCGTCGCCCACCCGCAACTCGCGGTGTTCGACGCCGGCGTGCAGTTCGCTCGCGCCGAAGGCATCGTGCCGGCGCCGGAAGCCAATCACGCGGTGAAAGGTGCGATCGACGAGGCGATCCGTTGCCGGGAGGAGGGCGTGGCCCGGACCATCCTGTTCAACCTGTGCGGCCACGGCCACTTCGACATGCAGGCGTACATCGACTACTTCGCCGGGAAGCTCACCGACCAGGCCTACGACGAGAAGGAACTCGCGATGGCGCTGGCCGGCCTGCCGGCGGTGGCGGAAGCCGCCTGACGGCGATGGGCGGATGAACGGATGAACGGATGAGCGTGGCGTCGAAGTCCGGGCGCCCGCGCTTCGTCTTTCATGCTCCCCGCAGGTGCCACGCCTTGGGCCGCGTGAAGGTCTGGATGCCGTAGGTCGAGAGCGTGAGCCCGATGCCCGAGTGCTTGACCCCCGACCAGGGCAGCCGCGGGCTCACGCGGTCGCAGCAGTTCCAGTAGACGCTGCCGGCCTCGAGCTTGCCGAGGATCGCCTTCGCGCGCTTCGCGTCGGTCGTGTAGACGCCCGCGGTGAGGCCGAACTCGGAATCGTTCATCCGGGCGACCGCGTCGGCGTCGTTATCGACTGCCTCGATGCCGATGATCGGGCCGAAGCTCTCGTCGCGCATCACCGCCATCGACGCATTCACGCCGGTCAGCACGGTCGGCTCGAAGCGGTTGCCCTTGCCGGGCAGCGGCTTGCCGCCGAGCGCCACCTTCGCGCCTTTCTTCTTCGCGTCCGCCACCTGTTTCCTCAGCACGTCGATCTGCGGCCTGCGGGTGATCGCGCCGATGTAGGTCGTCTCGTCCATCGGATCGCCGATCCGGTAGCCCTCGACTTCGGCGACGAACGCGTCGACGAATGCCTTTTCGATCCTGCGGTTCACGTAGATGCGTTCGACCGAGCAGCACGACTGCCCGGTGTTGTAGAACGCGCCGTCGGCCACCGCCGCGGCGGCGGCCTGCACGTCGACGTCCTCGCAGACGTAGATCGGATCCTTGCCGCCCAGTTCGAGTTGTACCTTGATCATCTTCCTGCCGGCGGCCGCCGCGATCTTCTGCCCGGTCGGGTAGGAGCCGGTGAAGAACACGCCGTCGATCGGCTGTTTCAGGAGCGCCGCGCCGATCTCGCCGCCGCCGACCAGCGGGATGAACACGTCACCGGGGACGCCGCTCGCGTGGAGCATCTCCGCGATCTTCAATCCGGTGAGCGTCGCGTACTCGGAGGGCTTGTAGAGGATCGCGTTGCCCGCGACGAGCGCCGGGACGAACACGTTGCCGCCGACGAAGTACGGGTAGTTCCAGGCCGAAATGTTGGCGATGACGCCGAGCGGCTCGTGGCTGATGCGCTCCTCGAGCCTGCCGCCCTTGTCCTCGAACACCTTTTCGTCGCGCAGCGTCCTCGCCGACTCGGCGAGGAAGAAGTCGATGCGCCCGGCGAGCCCCTTCAACTCGTTGCGCGACTGGCGGATCGGCTTGCCGACCTCCTGCGTCAGCGTCGCGGCGAGTTCGTCCTCGCGCGAAGCGAGCAGCGCCCGGAACGCCACGATCGCGTCGAGCCGCTTCTTCACCGGCACGGCGGACCAGCGCGGCTGCGCGGCGCGGGCCTTCGCGTACTTCGCCGCCACCGAGCGCGCGTTGTCGGCGGGAACGTCGGCGAGGATGGCGCCGTTCCAGGGGTTGACGATCTTCATAGGGCGTAGGCGGCGGTCTTGTGGGTGCGCGCGTGGCGCAGGAAGTCGTCGAGGATCGGGCGGTCGTCGATGAACGAGCGGTCGCCCTCGGGGTGGAACTCCGGGTGCCACTGCACGCCGAAGAGGTACGAGGGTCCGGTCCAGCGGATCGCCTCGACGCCGCGATCCGGTTCCGACCAGGCTTCGACGACGAGCTTGCGCCCGAGGTCCTTCACCGCCTGGTGGTGGATCGAGTTGGTCTTCACCAGCGTCACGCCGGGGTAGAGCTTCGCGAGCGGCGTGCCGGAAACGATCGACGTCGCGTGGGTGTTCCGCTCGTAGATCTCCCAGTCGCGGTGGTTGAGCGCGCCGGGCACCTGCGTGCCGATGTCCTGCCACAGCGTCCCGCCCATTGCGACGTTGATGACCTGCGCGCCGCGGCACACGCCGAGGACCGGCTTGTGGAGCTTGACGAACGCGTTCAGGAGCCCGATCTCGTACTCGTCGCGGACGCGGTCGCCGTTCCACTCGGGCCTGAGCGCCTTCTCGCCGTAGGTCTCGGGGCAGACGTCGGAGCCGCCCATCAGCACCAGAGCGTCGAGCTCGCGCGCGTAGGCATCCAGCGTGACGCGCGAGGTCTCGCGGCGCGTGCGCCCGTCGGGCGAGGGGATCATGAACGCGAGCACGTCGCGCTGCATCAGCCAGTGCGCCACGTTCTGCTCGATGTACTGGAGCGTCATGCCCTTGAAGATCGCGCGCTTCGGGTCCTCGTGGAAGAACGAGGCCGAGATGCCGATCTTGACCATGTCGGGAAGCATCGGAGCCTCCGGTCAGAGCGCCGAGGCGAAGAGCGCCTCGAAATCCGCCTTCGTGCACTTGCGCGGGTTGGTCTGGTGGCACAGGTCGGCGAAGGCGACCTCGACGAGCCGCGGAAAGTCCGCCCGGGTGACCGGACGCCCGCCGCCGATCGCGGAGAGTTTCGCCGGAATGCCGATCGACGCCTTGAGGTCGCGAAGCCAGGGGATGAACGACGCCGCACGCGCTTCCTCGCTGCCGGTCGCGGCGCCCGGAGCCCCGCAGACGCGCGCGAGTTCGGCCATCTTCACGACCGCGACGGGAAGGTTGAAGCCCATCACGTGGTCGATCATCACGCCGTTGGCGAGCCCGTGGTGGAGGTCGGCGACGGTCGAGAGCGCGTGCGCGCACGAGTGGACCGCGCCGAGATCCTTCTGGAACGCGATTGCCCCCATCATCGACGCCATCAGCATCTCGCCGCGGGCGGGGAGGTTCGCTCCGTCGCGCACGGCCACCGGCAACGCGCGCGCCGCGATGCGCGCCCCTTCGAGCGCAATGCCGTCGCAGAGCGGGTGGTAGGCGGGCGACAGGTACGACTCGACGTTGTGGGTGAGCGCGTCCATGCCGGTCGCGGCGGTCACGCCAGGCGGAAGACCCAGCGTCAGTTCGGGATCCGCGAACACCTGCCTGGCGAGGATCTTCGGCGAGAACACGATGCGCTTGACGTGCGTGTCGTCCTCGGAGACGACCGCCGAGCGGCCGACCTCGGAGCCGGTGCCCGC
>JADLBN010000031.1 GCA_020847675.1 Burkholderiales bacterium
CGGAAGCGCATCGTCACCTTGGCCTTGTCGCCTTCGGAGAGGAAGCGCGTCAGGTTCCGGAGCTTGATCTTGTAGTCGCCCTCGTCCGTTCCGGGCCGGAACTTCACTTCCTTGACCTGGATCTGCTTCAGCTTGAGCTTGGCCTCGTGCGCGCGCTTGCTCTCGCGATACTTGAACTTGCCGTAGTCCATGATGCGGACCACGGGCGGCTCCGCCAGCGGCGCGATCTCGACCAGATCGACCTCCGCGGCTTCCGCTTTCGCGAGCGCCTCGACCACGCTGACGATGCCGAGTTGCTCGCCTTCGAGACCCACGAGACGCACCTGAGGAGCCGTGATCTCGCGATTGATGCGCTGATGCTTGCTGTCCAGTGTCAAATCTCCGCGTAGGAAAAAAACGACCGTGCCCCGTCCTGCGGCGAGAGCGCGAACGCGCTATCGCCGCGCGGCCACCTCCGACTCGAGGTGCGCGACGAAGGCTTCGAGCGGCATCGCGCCCAGGTCTTCGCCGCCGCGGGAACGCACGGCCACCGTACCAGCCTCCTGCTCCTTGTCGCCGACGATCAGCTGCCAGGGAAGCTTCTGGAGGCTATGTTCCCGTATTTTATAGGTTATTTTCTCGTTCCGCAAATCGGTCCGGACCCGGAAGCCAGCGCCCTTCAGCCGGGCCTCGACTTCCCGCGCCCAGCCGTCCTGGCGGCTCGTGATGGTCAGGATCGCGGCCTGGATCGGAGCCAGCCAGGACGGGAATGCACCAGCATGGTGCTCGATCAGGATCCCGATGAACCGTTCGAGCGAGCCGACGATCGCCCGGTGGAGCATCACCGGGACCTGCCGGGTGTTGTCCTCGGCCACGTACTCGGCGCCGAGCCGCCCCGGCATCTGGAAGTCGACCTGCATCGTGCCGAGCTGCCAGCTCCGCCCGATCGAGTCCTTCAGGTGGTACTCGATCTTCGGCCCGTAGAACGCGCCCTCGCCGGGCAGCTCGGCCCACTCCGCACCGCTCGCCCGGAGCGCACCGCGCAGCGCGTGCTCGGCCGCGTCCCACTGATCGTCGCTGCCCATGCGTGGCTCGGGGCGCAGCGCGAGCTTGACGGCGACGTCGGTGAAGCCGAAGTCGGCGTAGACGGCGAGCGCGAGCCGGTGGAAAGCCACGCACTCGGCCTCGATTTGCGACGGCGTGCAGAAGATGTGGCCGTCGTCCTGCGTGAACGCGCGCACGCGCATGATCCCGTGCAGCGCGCCCGAGGGCTCGTTGCGGTGGCAGGCGCCGAACTCGCCGTAACGGAGCGGCAGGTCGCGGTAGCTTCGAAGGTCCGAGTTGAAGATCAGGATGTGGCCCGGGCAGTTCATCGGCTTGATCGCGAAGTCGTGCTTCTCCGACTCCGTCGTGAACATGTTGGCCTTGTAGTTCTGCCAGTGGCCGGACTTCTCCCACAGCATGCGGTCGAGGATCTGCGGGGCGCGCACTTCCTGGTAGCCGTTGTCCTGGTAGACGCGGCGCATGTACTGCTCGACCGCCTGCCACACCGACCAGCCCTTCGGGTGCCAGAACACCATGCCGGGCGCCTCGTCCCGCTGGTGGAAGAGGTCGAGCTGGCGGCCGAGGCGGCGGTGGTCGCGCTTCTCGGCCTCCTCGATGCGCGTGAGGTAGGCGTCGAGGTCCTCCTTCCTCGCCCATGCGGTGCCGTAGACGCGCTGGAGCATCTCGTTCTTCGAATCGCCGCGCCAGTAGGCGCCGGCGAGCTTGGTCAGCTTGAATACCTTGAGCCTGCCGGTCGACGGCACGTGCGGCCCGCGGCAGAGGTCGACGAAGCCTCCCTCGCGGTAGAGCGAGATCGGCTCGTCGGAGGGAATCGACGCGATGATCTCGGCCTTGTAGTGCTCGCCCATGCCCTCGAACAGCTTCACGGCCTCGTCGCGCGGCATGAGCGAGCGAACGACCTTCTCGTCCTTCTTCGCGAGTTCGGCCATGCGCTTCTCGATCGCCGCGAGGTCGTCGGGCGTGAACGGCCGCTCGAAGCTGAAGTCGTAGTAGAAGCCGTCCTCGATCACCGGGCCGATCGTCACCTGCGCCTTCGGGAACAGTTCCTTCACCGCGTAGGCGAGGAGGTGCGCGGTCGAGTGCCGCAGCACCTCGAGCCCCTCGGGGTCGCGGTCGGTGACGATGGCGACCGCGGCGTCGCGGTCGACGACGTGGGAGGTGTCGACGAGCCTGCCGTCGACCTTGCCGGCGAGCGCCGCCTTCGCGAGCCCCGGGCCGATCGAGGCGGCGATGTCGGCGACGCTCACCGGCCGTTCGTAGTGTCGGACGGAGCCGTCGGGCAATCGGATGTCTGGCATGGCGTGAATCCTCGTCGCAGGCGAAAAAAAACGCGGTCGAGCCGCGTTCTGCCGGGTGCTGCAGGCTCTTCGCCCGCCGGGATGCGGTCTCGTCGGCTGTCTACCTCGGGAACGGACGCGTTCGCGGTGTCATAACCGGATCCCTTTCGGTGTCGGCCCCGCACGGGCCCGCTTCGCGTCCCGGGGCAAGAGGCCCCGCGCGACGGAAGGCGCCCATTCTACTCCGGTCCGGGAGCGCCGAGGACCTGGACGCCGGCGACGTCCCCGTGGCGCAACCTCGCGGCGTCGACTTCCGCCAGCGCGAAGTCGATGAGGCGCGTGCTGCAGGCGCGCGCAGCCGCGTCTTCGCGCGCGAGGGACAGGTCCTTGCGAAGCATCGCGAGCGTGAACGTCGTCCCCCCACCGCCCTCCATCATCCGGGCGAGATAGGCGTCGAACAGGAAGCCCGAGGCGGTCCCGGCGGAGAGTGCGTCCCTGACCGCGGGCGCCGGCAGTCCGCCCGAGCGCGCGAGCGCGGCGCCTCCGGCGAGTCCCAGGAGCACGCCCGCGACGATCGTCTGGTTGACGAGCTTCATCCGGTAGCCCGAACCGGCCGCGCCGCAGTGGGCGATCCGGTTCGCGAACGCGGCGAGCACCGGGCGGGCGCGCTCGAGGGCCGGGGCGTCGCCACCGACGAACGCGGTGAGCGAACCTCGCTCGGCACCGGCCACGCCCCCGGTGACCGGCGCGTCGAGCGCGAGCGCGCCAAAGCGCGCGGCGAGCGCCTGCGATTCGACGGCGTTCGCGGGTGCGGCGGTCGTCATCTCGACGAACACGGTCCCGGGCCGCGCCCGCGGTACCATCGCGGCGTGCAACGCACTGACGTCGGCTGGTCCGCCGACGATCGTCATGACGATGTCGCTCTCCTTCGCGAGGGCCGCGGGCGAGACCGCGAACGCTGCGCCGCCGGCGACGAGCGCATCGGCGCCTTCGCGCCGCCGCGCCCAGACCGCCAACGGGAAGCCCGCGGCAAGGACGCGGCGTGCCATCGGCAGGCCGATCCGGCCCGTGCCGACCCAGCCTACGACCGGCGAGCCCTGACTCACGCGTCGTGCGTCGGCCGTGGCGCCGGGATTCCCCGCACCCGGGCTACTGGATCTGGATGTTCGACTCGCGCACGACCTTGCCCCACTTCGCGGTCTCGGACGCCAGGTGATCGGCGGCCTTCGCCGGTGTGCCGCCCAGCGTCGTGGCCCCCATGTCCGCGAGGCGTTTCTGCACGGCCGGGTCCTTCAGGAGGTCGTTCACCTCGGCGTTCACGCGCGCGATGACCGGAGCGGGCGTGCCCTTGGGCGCGAGCAGTGCGAACCACGTCGACGACTGCAGTTGCGGCTGGCCGAGTTCGACGGTGGTCGGCACGTCGGGAAGCGCGGGCGAGCGGGTCGGGGCCATCACCGCGATCGCGCGGACCTTGCCGCCCTTCACCTGGCCGACGATGCCGGGAACGAGCTGGAACATGAGCTGGATGTCGTTCGCCATCAGGTTGGTGGTCGCGGTACCCGGGGCGTTGTACGGCACGTGAACCATCTTCGAGCCGGTCTCGCGCATGAAGAGTTCGCCCGCGAGGTGCATCGAGCTGCCGTTGCCGGTCGATCCGAAGTTGAGCTTGCCGGGATTGGCCTTCGCGTAGGCGATGAACGCGGCGAGACCCTTCGCCGGCAGGTCGTTGTTGACGACGAGGATGTTCGGGACGTCGGCGACGAGCACGATCGGGACGAAATCCTTCTGCGCGTTGTACGACAGGTTCTTGTACAAAGCCGGATTGACCGCGAGCGTGCCGGCCCAGGAGAACAGCAGGTGGTAGCCGTCGGGCGGCTGCGTGGCCGCGGCGGCGGCGCCGATGTTGCCGTTCGCGCCGGGCTTGTTGTCGATCACGATCGAGGTCTTCAGCCGCTTCGCGAGTTCCTCCGCGACGACGCGCGCGATCGTGTCGCCGGTGCCGCCGCCGCCGGGCGCCGGCACGATGATCTGGATCGTCTTGCCGGCGGGCCAGTCCTGCGCGAGCGCGGGGAACGCGAAGCCGGCGGCGAGCGCGGCGGCGAGAGCGAGGCGGGAGAAGGTTCGGTACATGGGGTTCCTCGTCGAAGGAAGGGGCGGCCGCGCGATCGCGGTCAGGTTGCCCGGGGGGGTTGGCGCCCGGCTTCGCGCGACGCGCGAAGCGCGGTCTCGATGGCGGCATCGGTGACGGCGACGGGCACGACGCAGCCGGGACCGATCATCACCCGCCGGCCGCCGGTTTGCGCGATCGCGTCGGCGACCTGACTCTCGATCGCGGCGAGGTCGCCGCGTGCGAGCGGGCCGTGCTCCTCGATCCCGCCGACGACGATGCCCGGGAAGCGGGCCTGCGCGTCCTCGAGCGTCGGCTCGGTCAGGCGGTCGTGCCAGTTCATCATCGCGACCGGATAGTCCGCGAGGAGGTCGAACATGATGTCGTCGCCGTGCGCGTGGAGCATGGAAAGGCGCGAGCGGCCTTCGATCGCGGCGAGCACCTCGAGGTCGTAGTCCTTGCCGAAGCGCTGGTACTCGTCGGCCGAGAGGAGTCTCCAGCTCGCGAGCTGCGTGGCGAGGAAGACGCCGTGCGCACCCGCATCGATCGCATCGCGCGCGAAGCGGATCGTCACGTCGGTGATGACGCGCAGCGCGCGATGGACCGCGTCGGGCGAGCGCCGCAGGTCGGCGAACAGGCGCTCGGTCGAGAGCTTGCGGGCCGTCGTGAGCGGGGAGAAGATCGTCTGCAGGATCGGCACTCGGCCGCCGAGTGCCGCGGCCGTGGCCTTCAACGCCGCGTTCTGGCGCCCGTAGGAGCCGTGCCGCACGTCGAGGTCGCGGATCGACGCCCAGTCGGCCGTGCGGGTCACCGCGGGTTTCACCACGGCGCGGGCTCCGTTGGGCTGGCCGTCGTAGGCGCTGACGGCGCCCCAGTCCTCGACGCCATAGGTGCCCGAGGGCATGAACTTGACGAGGTCGAAATCCCAGCGCCGCTGCCAGTCGAGCGTGCGCTCGACCAGCCGGTCGACGTGCTGGTCGTCGCCGGGGAAGTGGCGCCAGAGCGCGATGGGGGTGCGGTCGGGGGCGTCGCCCCTGAGGGCTCGCTCGATTCGCTGCCAGTGTTCGGTCGACGACATCGTCTCGTTCCAGGCTCGTGCAGGGTTGCGCAGGGCGGCGGCCCATCCTTGCAGGGCGTTCGCGTTCGCGGTCCCGCATCCGCCGGTGGCGCGGGCAAACAGGCTCGCGCGAACGGGGTTCGCGTCCGCGGAATGGCCGGGCGTGGAAACAGGCCGCTTGTCCGCAAGTATGCACGATGACAGACTCCGCTTGCGCAAGGCCGGCCGAGCGCGCCCGGTGCGGGCGCGGTTCACGCGGGCCCGCGCCCCTCCCTTCGAAATCACCAGCACGGAGCGTCTCGATGTCGCGCGCATGGGTCAGCGAAGCCACTCACCGGATCGAGCGCGACTTCCAGCGCTCGGCCGACACGCACCTCGTGCTGGTCGAGCTGCCGTCGATGCCCGGCATCCTGCTCTATCTGAAGGACGAATCGACCCATCCGACCGGAAGCCTCAAGCACCGGCTCGCGCGGTCGCTGTTCCTCTACGCGCTCGCCAACGGCTGGATCGACGAAGGATCGACCGTGGTCGAGGCGTCGTCGGGCAGCACCGCGGTCTCCGAGGCCTATTTCGCGCGGATGCTGGGACTGCCGTTCGTCGCGGTGATGCCGCGCGGCACGTCGCCGGCGAAGGTCGGGGCGATCGAGTTCCACGGCGGCCGCTGTCACTTCGTCGACCGGCCGGACCGGGTCTACGAGGAGGCGGCGCGCATCGCGCGGGAGAGCGGCGGCCACTACATGGACCAGTTCACCTACGCCGAGCGCGCGACCGACTGGCGCGGCAACAACAACATCGCCGAGTCGATCTTCGAGCAGATGCGCGGCGAACCGCATCCGGAGCCGCGGTGGGTCGTCGTCGGCGCGGGCACCGGCGGCACCTCGGCCACGATCGGACGCTACCTCCGCTACCACCGCACCGCGTGCGAGCTCTGCGTCGTCGATCCGGAGCGCTCGGTGTTCTACGACTACTACGCGACCGGCGACGCTTCGCTCACCGCGTCGGGCGGCTCGGACGTCGAGGGCATCGGCCGGCCGCGCGTCGAGCCTTCGTTCGTGCCGAGCGTGATCGACAAGATGATCCGCGTGCCGAACGCGGCGTCGTACGCGGCGATGCGCGTGCTCGAGCGCCTCGTCGGGGTCCGCTACGGCGGGTCGACCGGCACGAACTTCTGCGGAGCGCTCGAAGTCGCGTGCGGCATGGCGGCGCGCGGCGAGACCGGTTCGATCGTCACCCTCGCGTGCGACGGCGGCGATCGCTACCTCGACAGCTACGCGAGCGACGCGTGGCTCGCTGCGAACGGCTACGACGTCGCTCCGCACGTCGCCCGGCTCGAGCGGGCCTGCGCAACCGGAGTCTGGACGGCGGCCGGAACCGCGTGAGAAGCGTCGCGCGGCGCCAAGGCCGGCGAGCGGGGCAATCTGGTAGGCGCGATTGGACTCGAACCAACGACCCCCACCATGTCAAGGTGGTGCTCTAACCAGCTGAGCTACGCGCCTGCAAGCCGCTGATTGTAGCAGGATTCGGCGCCGCCTCCGGACTCCCGGCGCGCGCGTGCGCCGGCCCCGACGACAGGCTCAGGGCCAGCGGCCCAGGGCGGCGGCGAGGGCGCCGATGATCAACGGCTGGTGGACCATGTAGACGGCGAGGCTGTGCCGGCCCATCCAGCGAACGGCGGCCGGCGCCCTCGCCAGCGGCGCGAGGGGCGCGAACGAGCGCTTCGCGAGTTCGTGGCCGAGCCACACGCCCACGAGGACGACGCCGAGCCAGGGGAAGAGCGGAACGTAGTCCTCGGTGGGCGGCCTGCGGGTCGCGAAGCCGATCCAACCGAGCGAGCGCGTGTCGAACGCCGGGTGCGACAGCGCGAGGCCCGCGGCGATCACCGCGATTCCGCAGGCGAGTGCCGCGCGCGGCGCTTTCGTGAACGGCCACGCGAGGATGCCCGCGGCTGCGATCGCGTGCAGGACGCCGAACCAGATCCAGGTGCGCGGGAAGGCGAGCCAGCTCGCCGCGCTCACGGCGAGCGCGCAGGCGGCGATCTGCGCGATCCGGCGCCAGCGTTTCGCCGGCGACACGCCCTCGAGGCGCGCGAGCACGAGCGAGATGCCGCTGGCGCAGAGGAAGGTGGAGAGGATCGCCGCGCGCGCGGCGAGCCAGAACGGGTCGCGCTCGAAGTCGAGGCGCGCGACGCGAAAGAGCGCGAGGTCGAACGCGAAGTGGTAGGCGACCATCGCCGCGATCGCGGCACCGCGCAGCGCGTCGAGTCCCGCGATGCGCGCCGGCACGCCGGCGCGGGGCGCAGCGTCGATCGAACCCTTCCGCGCGTGCCGCGCGGGCCTCAGCGGCGCTCGGAGACCCAGCGCAGGTGCACCGCGCCGCCTGCATCGGTCGGTCCGAGTTGCCCGAGCACGCGGGCCGTGGCTTCGCTCGCTCCTTCGCGCGGGGCGAGCGTCGCGTCGAGCGTGATGCCGCCGGCGGACAGCGTCATCGTGCCGTCGATCGCGACTTCGCCGCCGTCGTTGCGGATCGCGCCGGCCAGCATGCCGTCGCGCGGGGCGAAGTTCGCGCTCACCGTTCCCAGCGCGACGCTGGTTCCGTCGGCGGCACCCAGGCGCGCACGCTCCCATCGCACCGACATGCCGCCGCGTCCCGTCCCTCCTTCGACGTCGAGTTCGCGCGCCTCGATCCTCAGTGCCCCGCCGAAGGCGGCCGGAGCCTTGCCGGAGAACGCGCTGTCGAGGATCGTCGCCGGGACGTCCAGCACGAGCCCCCGGGCCGAGAATCCGGACCGGGAGAGCCGGATCGTGCCGCGCGGCGTGTCGACGCCCTGCTGCGGCTCGAGCTCGAGCTCGACGTCGCCACGCAGGAGCGGCGCCGCGCGAAGGTGCCAGCCGACCGGGACTTTCCAGCGGCCATCCGGGCTCGCGAGGATGCCGCGGCCGTTCCACACCGTGCCCTCGGCGTCGAGCACCTGCACCGAGCCTCCCGCGGCCTGCGTCAGCCGGTGGACGAACCACGATGCCGGCGCCTGCAGCGCGAGCACGGCGACCATGACGACCAGGAAGAACAGCACCAGTGCGGAGAGTCGGCCCATGGGGTGGGAGAACGGAATCGGAGGGGCTGCGCGGTCGGGCTAGCTAGCGCGCGAGCGTGAGTTCGGCGCGGACGCTTCCGGGTTCGACCCGTGCGGTGATCGTGGCGTCGACGACGTGCAGGGCGGCGTCGCGCGCGAGCGCGCCGAGCAGGGGCACGAGCGCATCGAAGCGCACGGAGGCGAGCACCAGCGTCGCGCGGGTCCCGTCGCTCTCGAGCGTCGCATCCGCCGCGGCGATGCCGGCTTTCGCGAGTCCGGCGCGGATCGCTGCGTCGATCGGCGCGTCCGCGGGGGCGACGCCCCGCGTCTGCGACGCGAGGGCAGCCGCGCGCGCTCGCTCGAGGCGCAGTTCCGCGCTGGCCGCGTCGCGCTTTGCGCGCGGCAGGTCGGCGACGATCGGCTGCCACAGCAGCGCGTACGCGATCGCGGCCGCGACGACGAACGCTCCCGCGACGACGAAGCGGCGCTCCCGCGCCGCGAGTCCGGACCATCGTGCGCCGAGGGCGTCGGCGAACATCAGGAGCCCGCCGTCATCGCGATGCGAACGCCGCCGGCCGCAGGCGCGGCCACCGGGGCGAGGCCGGCGACCGACAGCTCGCGGACGAGGCTCGACACCCGGGCTTCGTCGAGGCTCGCCAGATCGGCGACCAGCCGGCGATCGCCGTAGGTCAGCGTGCGCAGCGTTCCCGCGGGGAGCGCCGCGAGGGCCGGCGCCGCGCGGGCGAGCAGCGGAAGGAGATCTCCTTCCGCCGTGCGTCCGGCAGCGTGCGCGGCGGCGGCGGCGCGTTTCGCGAGCGCGGCTTCCGCGGTTCTTGCATCGGAAGCGTCGGCGATGCCTCGATCGCCGGCGATCGCCACGACCGCGCGATCGGCGCGCCACGCGAGGTAGCGATCGCGAACCCAGGTCCCCGTGGTTCCGACGAGATGGAGCGCGAGTGCCGCGACGGCGAGCCAGAGCGCGGGCGCGAAGCGGTGCGCGACGGACGCGGAAGCTCTGCCCTGCGTCGAGGCCAATCCGTCGCGAAGATCGGGCGCGGCAGCCCAGGCGCGCGTCGGAACCTGCTCGAGCGACCAGGGCGTGCCGCGGACGAACGAGGCGCCGTGCGCCTGCGACCACGCAGCAAGACGCTCGGGCGATACGGCGCCATCGACGACGATCCGCAGCGGCGTGCGCCCCTGGGCGCGGCGCGCCTGCGCGAGCGCGGCGGTCAGCTCGGCCGGAAGCCCGGCATCGGTTTCCGGTCCGGCGGCGAAGGCGCTGCCGTCGGAACGACGCACGAATCCGCGCCCGCCGCCGTCGATGCACCAGTGCCAGGCGCCGTCCTGCGGCACGAGGTCCGGTTCGGCGACGACGCGGCCGATCACCGGCCGGCGCGAGTCGAGCCATTCGAGTGTGGAACGATCCACGATGCGCGCCACCGTCGGGCCGCCGGGGGAGGCGGGGGCGCTGACTCGCAAGTGCGAGCTGCCGGATGGCGCGGCGAGCTGGTCCTCCAGTGCGAACGCCGCTGCGGCCGATCGTCGCGCGTCGTTCATCGGCGGCAACGCCAGTGTCGCGATGCGGACGTCGCCCGCCGCGACGGCAACCTCGACGCGGTCGCCGGCGGGCCACTGCGACGGCGGGCCGACTCCGCGGTCGATCACTCGGCCGTCGTCGCCGGCGCGCCACCACGCCGACGCTGCGGTGGCATCGAACGGCGCGGCGAGACGGACGCGCAGCGTGGTCATGGCGGGCAAGTCTAATCCATCACCTGCCAGACGACGGCCGGCGCGGAGCCGTCGGTGCGGGCGACGAGCGCGCGGGCGACGACGACCGCGTGGCCCTGTTTCGCGCGCACGGTCACGAGGAAATACCGGCTGCCGATCGCGAGGCCCGTGGTGTCCGGTGCGGCAGTGCCGCGCGCGGCACGCGACCGGAAGTCGGCGACGGTCGGGAACGGACGCTCGCGCCGCGTCTCGATCAGTGCCGCGATCGCTTCGGCATCGAGAGAAGGCAGCACGGCGGCGAGCACCTCGGCCGGTGCGGTGTTGACGTTGAGGGCGGCGTCCGCAGGCAGCGCGGCGACGTAGGGCGCGACCTGCCCGATCGTCGCGCCGGCGAAGCCTCGCACCGCGGCGAGTTCGGACGCGAGCACCAGCGGGGCGTTCGCGGCCACCTCGTGCCCGCGCGAGTAGGCGTCGTCCTCGGCACCGCGCGGGCGCGGCGCCGTGTCGGCGTCGATCCAGTCGCCGAGCGCGTCGACGAGACCCGCGTCGAGGCCGCGACGCGAGAACAGGTTCGCGAGGCGCTCGCGCGCGAGGGCGGACGCGGCGTCATCGCCCGCGATCGCGTTCAGGTTGAGCCGCGCCTGCGCGTCCTCGATGCGGCCTTCGACGCTGCCGCCTTCGACCGGCGTGGGCGGCAGCGGAAGGGCCCAGGGTTCGCCGGGATGGTCGACCGGACCGCGCCTCGCGTCGTCGTCGAGCGCCTGGCGTGCCCACTGGACGCCTGCGGCCGCGAGCGATGCGGCGCGTGCGTGATCGCGGCGCCCTTCGACGAGCGCCTGCCAGCGCGTGGATCCGGAGAGGAGCGTTGCGGCGACCGCAGCCGCGATCGCCGCGACGAGCATCGCGACGACCAGCGCGGCTCCGCGTTGTGCTCGCGGTTTCATCGCAGCACCATCACGCGCTCGACCCGATTCCCGTCGGCGAGCGTCAGCGCGACGGCAATCGCGCGCGGCAGCATGCGGCCATCCTGCGGCGCCCAGCGGTCGGACCAGGCGCCGTCGTCGTCGGCGTAGCGGACCGCCATGCGCGCGACGCCATCCAGGACCGCGTAGCGCGCCGGCGTCGCGCCGGCATCGCGGTCGAGGTGCGGCCAGTAGGCGACCTCGACCACGCTGCCGGCCAGGCGCCACGCGATCCTCGCGGGCAACGCGGCGGGTCCCTCGGCCTCGGAGCCCGCGCGCGTGAACGCGAACCCGGATTGCCCGTTGGCGTCGATCGTGCCGATCCACGCGGCCTCTCGCCCGCCGGGTACGCGGACCGGCCGCGGGATGGCCGCGGCCGCGTCGCCCTCGATCCGCGCGAACAACGCGTCGACGGACTGCCAGCGCTTCGCCTCGGAGGCGAGTCGCGCCTCGCCGTCGACGAGGGCGGAAGTCGCCCTCCACGCGAAGCTCGCGAGCACCGCCAGAACCGCGAGCGCGACCAGGATCTCGACCAGCGTGAATCCGGCGCTCGTCCCGGACAGGGCGGGCCTGGCAGCAGGCGCCCACGACGCACACTGCGCGCGTCTAACGGCGATGCGATGAGGCAGCGTCACGGCGAGGCCGGTCTGGCAACGTAGCCCGTGAGCCGGGCAAGCACGTAGTCGGGCGCGCCGGACTCCGCGACCTCGACGTCGACGCGCCGGAACGCCGGGTTGGGCGTGCCGCCGACGGTTTCGGTCCAGACGAAGTCGAGGTTCGCCTGCGCGGCCCTGCCCGAGCGGCGTCCCGCGGCGGGCAGCTCGTCGCCCAGTCGCACGGTGGCGAGGCGGTTCTGCGCCACCCACATCGCGAGCGTTCGCGCCTTGAGCGTCCCCGCGCCTTCCGCGGCCTGCGCGAGGGCACGCATCGCGGCGGTGAGCGCGACGGCGACGACCGCGAGCGCGACCAGGGTCTCGACCAGCGTGAATCCGGCTCGCCGTCCCGAAGAGCGCGTTGCTCGCGCGGTCGCGGGGACGCGGCGGGTCATGGCGGGCAGAGGTTCAGCGTCCGGCCGCCGCGACGGCGACGCGGTTGAGCGGGTCGGCTTCGACGTTCATGCTCGCTTCCCCGGACGTCAGCACGAAGCTCGACGGATCGTTGCGCCCGCTCGCACGAAACGTCACTTGCGCCTCGGGCGGAACCGGGCGGCCCGCGACCGAAACGGAGGCGAACGAGACGCCTTCCGGCAGCGTGCGGGCGGCGAGCACGTCGTCGTCCGCGACCGGGATCCACTCGCGCCGGTCGGTGTCGCGGCGCCAGAAGCGCCAGCCTCGCGCGCCCACGCTCACGCCGAGGTCCTCGTGACGCCACTGCGCGCGCTGCGCCGCGTACTCGATCGCGCCCGCGAATCGCTCGGCTTCGCTTCGCAGCGACGGCCCGCTTCCTGCGCGCCACGCGAGCCATGCCGCCGTCGAAGCGATCGCGACGATCGCCAGTGCAACCAGGATCTCGACCAGCGTGAAGCCGGCAGCGCGGGGGCGCCGTGCGCCTCGAGTCCGCGGGATCAGTCGTCCCACGACCCGACGTCGGCGTCCTGGCCGGTGCCGCCGGGCTCGCCGTCGGCCCCCGTGCTGTAGACGTCGATCTCGCCCTTGAGCCCCGGGTTCAGGTAGTGGTAGGGGCGCCCCCACGGATCCTTCGGCAGCTTCTCGAGGTAGCCGCCCGGCTTCCAGTTGCCGGGGAGCGGCGGGACTTCGGGCTTCGCGACCAGCGCGGCGAGGCCCTGTTCGCCGGTCGGGTAGCGCTGGTTGTCGAGCTTGTAGAGCTTGAGCGCGCCGACGATCGACGCGATGTCGGTCTTCGCCGCGACGCGCCGCGCCTCGTCCGGGCGGTCGAGCACGCGCGGCACGACGAGTGCGGCGAGCACGCCGAGGATCACGATCACGACCATGATCTCGATCAGCGTGAATCCGCCCGCGCGGCGGAGGCGGAAGGCTCCCATGCGCCGATTATAATCGTCGCGCCGCGCCGCTCTTCGCGCGGCTCTTCCCGATGCCTGGCTTCTCCCCCCTGCGTTTCCTCCTGCGCACTCTCGCCTCGCTCGCGGTCGTGCTGGCCGCGGCCGGGGGCGTCGCCTGGTGGTGGCTCGGGCGTCCGCTCGCGTTCCCGACGACGCCCTACCTCCTCGAAGTGCGTCCGGGGGCGAGCGTCGCGTCGATCGGGCGCAGGCTCGCCGACGACGGCGTCATCGCGCATCCCGCGATCCTGTCGCTCTATGCACGGGCGAAGGGTGTCGACCGCACGGTCAAGGCGGGGCAGTATGCGTTCGACGGCGGGCTCGACGTCGCCCGGCTCGTCGCGAAGCTCACGCAGGGCGACGTGACCCAGACCTCGATCGTGTTCCCCGAAGGGGTTACCGCGAAGGAGATGCTGAAACGGGTGGCCGCGGAGCCCTCGCTCGCGAGGACGATCGCCGACCGGCCCGAGTCCGACGTCGCGCGCGCCCTCGGCATCGAGGCGCCGTCGCTCGAAGGACAGTTCTTTCCCGACACCTACTTCTACGCTGCGGGAAGTCCCGACCGCGCGCTCCTCGCTCGCGCGCACCGGCAACTGCGCGAGCGGCTCGAGGCCGCGTGGGCACGGCGCCAGCCTGCGCTGCCGCTCGCGAGCCCCTACGAAGCGCTGATCCTCGCGTCGATCGTCGAGAAGGAGACCGGACGGGCGGCCGACCGGCCGGCGATCGCTTCGGTGCTGGTCAATCGCCTGAAGCGGGGCATGCGGCTGCAGGCGGATCCCACGGTGATCTACGGGCTCGGCGACGCGTTCGACGGCAACCTGCGCAAGCGCGACCTCGAGGCCGACACGCCGTACAACACCTACACCCGCGACGGCCTGCCGCCGACGCCGATCGCGCTGCCTTCGCAGGCCTCGCTCGACGCCGTCGTCGACCCGCCGTCGACGCCGTACCTGTACTTCGTCGCGCGCGGCGACGGCACGAGCGAGTTCTCCGCGACGCTCGCCGAGCACAACCGCGCGGTGGCGAGGTACCAGCGCCGATGACCGCGAACGCGACTCGGGGCAGGTTCGTCACGCTCGAAGGGATCGACGGGGCGGGCAAGAGCACGCACGTCGGCTTTCTCGCCGAGCGGATGCGCGCGCGCGGCAGGCCGGTCGTGACCACGCGCGAGCCGGGAGGCACGCCGGCCGGGGAGCGGTTGCGCGAACTGCTGCTCGGCGAGCCGATGCACCACGACACCGAGACGCTGCTCGTGTTCGCCGCGCGGCGCGAGCACCTGGCGCGGGTGATCTCTCCGGCGCTCGCGCGCGGCGACTGGGTGCTGTGCGACCGGTTCACCGACGCGACCTGGGCCTACCAGGGCGGAGGGCACGGCGTCGACTCCGCGCGCATCGCCGAACTCGAGCGCTGGGTGCACGGCGGCGTGCATCCGGACCTCACGATCCTGTTCGATCTGCCCCCGGCGGTGTCGCGCGGGCGCCTCGAGCGCGCGGCGGCGAACGGCAGGACGCTCGACAAGTTCGAGCGCGAGAGCGACGACTTCGCGCGCCGGGTGCGCGCGGCCTACCTCGAGCGCGCGCGCGCGGAGCCGGCGCGCTTCCGCATCGTCGACTCGACCCGGCCGGTGGAGACGGTGCGCGACGAACTCGCGCGCATCGTGGACGCGCTGTGAGCGACGAGTCCGCGACCGCTTCGTCGCCGGAGCCCTGGCCGGCGCCGCTGCCGTGGCAGCGCGATTGGCTCGTGCGGCAACTGCGCGAGGGCGACCGCGCCCACCACGCGCTCCTGATCACCGGTCCCGCGGGGCTCGGCAAGAAGACGCTCGCGCTCCATCTCGCGCAGGCGCTGCTGTGCGAGTCCCCGCAGGCGGACGGCCTCGCCTGCGGCGCGTGCGCCGGGTGCGGCTACGTCGCCGCGCGCACGCACCCGGATCTGCGCATCCTCGATCTGTGGAAGTTCGAGGACGACGGGTGGGAGCCGGCCGACACGATCCTGATCGACCGCGTGCGCGCGTTGGTCGACATGACGCAGTCGAGCACGTTCCGGGACGGCAGGCGAGTCGCCGTGATCGCTCCGGCCGAGCGCATGAACGCCGCGGCCGCCAACGCGCTGCTCAAGACGCTGGAGGAGCCGCCGCCCGGCACGAGGCTCCTGCTCGCGTCGAGCCATCCCGGCAGGCTGCTGCCGACGGTGGCGAGCCGCTGCGTCCGCGTCGTGGCGCCGCGGCCTTCGGTCGCGGCTGCGAGCGGGTGGCTCGCGGCGCAGGGCGTCGCGGATCCGGCGTCCGCGCTCGCGGAGGCGGGCGGCATGCCGCTCGCGGCGCTCGCGCTCGCCGAGGAAGGCGGAAGGGCCGAGCGCAGCGCGTGGTACGACGCGCTGTCCCAACCCCGGCGGCTCGTCCCCGCCGCCATGGGAGCGCGCATCGACGCCGGCGGCAAGGACGAGCGCAAGACGAGGCTCGCGCTGGCGCTCGATGCGATGTCGGCGTGGAGTTCGGACCTCGCGCGCGCGGCGGCCGGACTTGCACCCTCGCGGCTTCCCGGACGGTCGGCGGCGCTCGCCGCGCTCGCGCCCAGGGTGGCGACCATTGCCCTTTGCCGCTATCATCGCGCAGTCCTGTTCCAGCGGGCGTGGGTCGCCCATCCGCTGCAGCCGAGGCTCGTCGCGGAGGCGCTCCTCGCGGAGTACCGGACGCTGTTTCCCTGACCATGGCCGATCCGAAGTCGATTGCGGCAGGCAACGCGGGCGCGGCGGCGCGCCCCGGCGTGCTGTCGCTCAACA
>JADLBN010000032.1 GCA_020847675.1 Burkholderiales bacterium
GCCGCAACCTTCAGCAGGAACAGCGGCCATCCCTGCCCGGGGACGTAGCGCCGCCGGCGCCGCAGCAGGATCAGGAGCACGGTGGCGTTGAACATCGCTCCGAGGCTCGTCGCGAGCGTGAGGCCGGCGTGACCCAGCGAGGTCTGCATCAGGAGCATCGACAGCGTCATCGCGAGGAACACCGCGACGATCGCCACGCGCACCGGCGTCCTCACGTCCTGGCGCGCGTAGAAGCCGGGCGCGAGGATCTTCACCGCGACGATGCCGACCAGCCCCACGCTGTAGCCGATGAGCGCGGCGCGCGTCGCGAGCGTGTCGGTCGCGGCGAACCGGCCGTACTGGTAGAGCGTCGAGACCAGCGGCACGGCGAGCAGCCACAGCGCCACCGCCGCGGGAACGGCGAGGAGCAGCACGAGCTTCAAGCCCCAGTCCAGGAGTGACGAGTACTGCGCCTCGTTGCCCTCTCCGCCGTGGCGCGCGAGCGTGGGCAGGAGCACCGTGGCGACCGCCACGCCGAGCAGCGCGCTCGGAAACTCCATCAGGCGGTCGGCGTAGCTGATCCAGGCGATGCGGCCGTCGCCCAGCAACGCGGCGAGCTGCGTGTTGACGAGGATCGAGATCTGCGCCGCCGACACGCCGACGATCGCCGGCGCCATGTTGCGCAGCACGCGGCGCACGCCCTCGTCGCGCCAGTCGAACCGCGGCAGCGGCAGCATCCCGATGCGCGCGAGCGCCGCGAACTGCAGCACGAGTTGCGCGACCCCGCCGGCGGCGACGCCGAAGGCGAGCGCCATCACCGGCGGGTCGACGTGAGGCGCGACGAAGATCGTCGCCACGATCATCGACAGGTTGAGCAGCACCGGCGTGAACGCCGGGATCGCGAAGCGCCCATAGACGTTCAGCACGCTTCCGGCGAGCGAGGTCAGCGAGACGAACAGCACGTAGGGGAAGACGACGCGGATCAGGTCGGACGTGAGCGCGGCCTTGGCCGGATCGCGGACGAACGCGCCGGCGAGCAGGTAGACGAGCCACGGCGCGGCGAGGACGCCCGCCACGGTGACCCCGAGGAGAATGACCGCGAGCAGGCTCGCCATCCGCGAGACGAGGTCGCGCGTGTCGCGGCTGCCGCGCGTGCGCCGGTATTCGGCGAGGATCGGGACGAACGCCTGCGAGAACGCGCCCTCCGCGAACAGGCGGCGCAGGAGGTTCGGCAGCCGGAATGCCGCCTCGAACGCGTCCATCGCCGGTCCGGCGCCGAACACCGCCGCCTTCAGACTCTCGCGCGCGAGCCCGGTCACGCGCGACGCGAGCGTCATGCCCGAGACGGTGAAAACGGCGCGCAGCAGGTTCATGGCGGCGACGCCTGAGGGTCGCATCCGGCTGCCGGCAACGGCACCCGCCGGTCGGCGCGTGGGTTCTCCCGGTTCCCGCAGGGCGTCGCGATGCCGGCGAGGCCGCCCGCGGCCCGGAAGCTCGCATGGACCCAGGCGTCGACGGCCCGACGGACGCCGGGAATCCGGCCACCCTGCCCGTTCGCGGCCCCCGCCGCGCGGGCGACCGCGGGCGTCGGGCCATCGTCCCGCCGCCTTCTCGACTCAGGTCCGCCGTTCGTCACCGCGCTTCCAAGCCCTTGCCCGCATTGGAGAAACGGGATATTATTCCAAGTCTTTGCCTGCCCGGTCCTTCGTTGACGCGGCGGGCCCCAACCAGAGGGAACCGGATCCATGGCCAACACGGCGCAAGCCCGCAAGCGCGCCCGGCAGGCGGAAGCGACACGCAAGCGCAACGCAAGCCTCAAGTCGGAACTGCGCACCGCGGTCAAGAAGGTGAAGAAAGCGATCGCGGGCGGCGACAAGGCCGCCGCGGCGAAGACGCTGCAGTCGTCGCAGTCGACGATCGACCGCATCGCGGACAAGAAGATCGTGCACAAGAACCTCGCGTCGCGCACCAAGGCGCGGCTCGCGCAGGCGATCAAGGCGATGCCCTGACCGGGCCTGCCGCACTCGATTCGCGACACGGGAGCGCCTTGCCGGCGCTCTCGCCGTTTTCGGGCCCGGTTTCGCTGCCATCGCCAGACCGGCGAACGCCGGAACCCGGGACCGGCCGCCGGCCCGGGCGATTCCGCGAAGTCCGCCGACGAGCATGAACCTGCCGGGCGCCGGGGAACCGCGGAACGGGGGTCCGCCCACGCCGTCTTGCCGAGGTTGCGGTGACCGATGCCCCGGAGTCCATGGCCAACCCGCGAACGGAGGCATTGGGATTGCTACGATAGCGGCATGATCGATCCGGTGACCGCCTCCGCCGCCCCGACGGGCGCCCCTGCGGCCACAGGCACTCCGCCGGCCGGGGATCCGATCGTCGGAATCTGGGAGGCGCACTTCCGCGAACCCGCGGCCTCCGTCGCGAACGCGCGAGCCGTGCTCGACGACGCCGCCTCGGACGATCGCATGCGCGCATGGGCCGAGCTCACGATCGGCTGGCACCAGCTCTACTTCACGGCCGACCCGGCGGCAGCGGGGGCAACGCTGCCGCTCGCGCTCGAACGATTCGTCCGCGTCGGCGAACGCCGGGGGGAACTCCTCGCCCGCATCGGCCTCGCGCGCCACAAGCTCGTGCAGCAGCAGCCCGGGGTCGCGCGTACCGAACTCCTCGCGTTCTACGACGAGGCGATGGCCACGCTCACTCCGCAGGACCGGTTCTGGGCGATCAACGCGCTCGGCGCGACCTACTACTACGAGGACCGCATCGACGAGACGATCCGGCTGATGCACCTCGCGCTCGAGACGCTGCGCGCGATCGACGTGTCGCCGCACCTGCCCACCGCGATGTCGAACCTGGCAGCGACGCTGGTGACGGTGGGCGACTACGCACCGGCCCGCGAACTCGCGCAGGATGCGCTCGGGATGCTCCCGCGCTACAACAACCCGCAGCTCTGGCTGTTCGTGCGCTCGAACCTCGCGGAGGCACAACTCGGCACAGGCGATGCCGAAGGCGCGCTCGCGACCGTCGACGCGATGCTGGGCGGGCCGGGCGAGACGCCGCGGAGCGCCGCGCAGGCGCACTATCTGGCGGTGACCGCCGAGGTGCTGGCGATGCACGGACGCCTCGCGGACGCCGAGAACCGCGCGAACGAGGCCGCGTCGGTCTTCGCGAACTTCCCCGGCGGCCACAACGAGGTGCACGCGACCTGGTCGGCCGCGGCGATCGCGAATGCCCGCGACGACCCGGACGCGGCGGTCGCCGCTCTCGCGCGCGCAGTCGACGCCGCGGAGCGTGCCCACCACGTGCCGACCTTGTGCAAGGCGCACGCGGCAGCCGCGAAGCGCTTCGCGTCGCTCGGGCGCTTCGAGGAGGCCTATCGCCACCAGTTGCGCCTGAACGAGGTGACGCAGGAGAGGCTCGCGAGCCGCGCGAGCGCCAAGTACTACCTGCTCAAGGCGGAGCACGAGCTGAAGCACGCCCGCGACGCGCGCGACCGCGCCGAGCGCGAGCGGCAGGAGAGCCTCGCGATGAACCGGCAGCTCGAGCGCCTCAACCGCGAGCTCGAACGCAAGGTCCGCGAGGTCGAGGAGCTCCAGGGGCGTCTCGCGGCGGAGGCGGTGCACGACCCGCTCACGCAGCTCTTCAACCGCCGCTATCTCGACTCGGTGCTACCGGCGCTGCTGTCGGGAGCGAACCGGCGCAACGCCCCGATCTCGATCGCGCTCCTCGACCTCGACCACTTCAAGGAAGTCAACGACCGCCACGGACACCTCGCGGGCGACCGCGTGCTGATGCAGATCGGCCGCGTGTTCGCGACTTCGCTCCGTCCCGCCGACGTGTTGTGCCGGTACGGAGGCGAGGAGTTCTGCGTCGTCCTGCCCGACACGGACGGCGGCGGCGCGCGCACCGCGCTCGCGACGCTCGCGGCGCGCCTCAAGGAACTCGTCGTGCCCTGGAGCGGCGAAACGCTCTCGGGTTTTACGTTCTCCGCCGGCATCGCGGTCGCTCCCGAGGACGGAACGACGCAGGCAGAGCTCGTGTCCGCGGCCGACCGCGTGCTCTACCGCGCGAAGGCGCAGGGACGCGAACGGGTCGTGCTTGCGCGCGACGAGAGCCGCAGCGCCTGAATAGCCGCACGGTTCGGCGAACCGCGTCGTGATTCCGCGTTCGAACGTCTGATCTGCCTGACCGCGCCGGAAGTGCCCGCGACCGCGCCCGGTACCGCCGCGGCCGTGCGACGTGGCGCGACGGCGCGCAGGCCGGCGAGGGCGCGTTCGCGGCAAGGCCGCGCTACAATGCATCCGCGAAAGAAGAATGCCGCCGCGGGTCGCGCGAGCGGCGTCCGCTCGTCTCCCCATGTCCTCGTCCCCGAACGCGCCCGGGAACGCCGGCGCCGTCAACGCGGTGCTGGCCGGGTTCCTCCTGTGGCTCGCCGGCAACGCGCTGCGACTCACGATCCTCGCGGTTCCGCCGATCCTCGCGCCGATCCGCGACGAGTTCTCGCTCTCGGCGACCGAGGTCGCGCTCCTCTCCGCGATCCCGCCGGCGCTCTTCGCGGTCGCATCGCTCGTCGGTTCGCTCCTGGTGGCGCGGCTCGGGCTCCGGCACGCGCTGCTTGGCGGACTTGCGGTCACCGCGGCGGGCTCGGTCCTGCGCGGCGCACCCGGCTCGTTCGCCACTCTGCTCGCGGCGACGATCGTGATGTCGGCGGGCGTGGCCATGCTGCAACCGATCATGCCTTCGATCGTGCGCGCGTGGCTGCCGAAACGCATCGGATTCGGCACGGCGCTCTACACCAACGGCCTCCTGGTGGGCGAGGTGTTCCCGACGCTCCTCACGATTCCGCTCGTGCTGCCGCTCCTCGGCGGGAGCTGGCGCGGCTCGCTCGTCTTCTGGTCGGCGCCGATCGCCGCCATCGCGCTCGTCGTGTGGTGGCTCGCGCCGCGGGAAACGGAGACGCCCCGCGCGCCGGGCGCCGCGCCGCGAGCCTGGCTCCCCGACTGGCACAAGGGACTGGTGTGGCGCCTTGGCGCGCTCTTCTGCTGCTTCAACGGCATCTACTTCAGCGCCAATGCGTTCATTCCCATCTACCTCGCGAGCGAGGGTCGCCACGACCTGATCGGCGGCGCGCTCGCGGCGCTCAACTTCGGCCAGATTCCGGCCTCTTTCATCCTCCTCGCGGTGGCCGGCCGGATGGAGCGCAAGGCGTGGCCGTACATCGTGGCCGGAGCGATCTCGCTCGCGGCGATCGCCGGCCTCGTGTTCGACGTCGGCGCGCGCACGGCATGGTGGGCGGCCGTGCTCGGGTTCGCCGTCGCCGCGGCGCTGATCCTCGCGCTGATGCTGCCGCCGCTGCTGTGCAAACCCGAGGACGTCGCCCGCACCGCGGCGGGCACATTCACGCTGAGCTACGGCGGCGCAGTGGTCATGGCGCTCGTCGGTGGCATCGCCTGGGACCTGACCGGCACCCCGGCGATGGCGTTCGCGCCGCTGGCCGCGGGTGCGCTCGCGCTCGCCGGGCTCGCCCTCTTCCTGCGCAGCAAGCGCGAGCTCGTCTGAGCCGTTCCCTGCGGTCGTGCGGGGGAGGCGTTCGAACGACTGCCGGAACCCGACTCCTGGCCGCGCCCGTCAGGGGGCGGGCTCCGGTTCCGTTCCCGCAGCCGCGCCTGCAGGCTCCGGCGGAAGCGGCGGCGCCTCCCGCCACATCAGCGTGAAGCGGCAAAGCTCGTCCAGCCAGCGCAGCCGGTCGATCA
>JADLBN010000033.1 GCA_020847675.1 Burkholderiales bacterium
ATATCGGGCGCCAGCGTCGCCCGGCGTCTTGCCGGTATTCCCGATACCGGCTGCGCCGCCGGTCTCGCCGTCATCCCGATCTCGGGCCAACGCGCACCACGCACTTTCGCAGAGCTTCCCTAGCGCCTGCAGGACTCGGGCAGGTAGCGGGCCGGGATGTCGACCGGCACGCACAGCCACTGCACGCGGTCGGCAGCGTCGAGGGTGGGCGCGAGCAGGATCGCCTTGCCGGCCGCGCCGGGAACCGACGGGCCGAGCGACACGCGGACCCGGCCGGTCGCGGCGTTCACCGCGACGTCCTCGACGTAGCGTCCGTCGTTCTGCGCGACGAGCCGTCCCACGCTCCGGGCGTCGGCGATCGTGCCGGTGCGCTCGCGTGCGGCCTCGACCGCCTCCTGCACGCCGCGGACCGACGCCAGCGTGCGCACTACGGCTTCGCGCGCGGCGTGCGCGACGTACTCGGCCCGGATCGGCGGACCGAGAGCCGCGGCCGCGAGGACGACCGATCCTCCGCCCAGCACGACGGCCGCCCAGGTCGAGGTCGGGCGTCCGCCCGCGAGAGCCTCGATCGCCTTGGTCGCGCTGCGGGTCGCGGCTTCGGCGCGGGCGACCGCCCGCCGCGTCCGCCCCCACAGCAGCGCGTCGGCGAACAGGCCCGCCAGCACCGACGGCTGCAGCCAGACGAACGCGGCAAGCGCGATCCACCACGCGGCGCCGGCGGCTTCGAGCGTACCGCCGAATGCCGCGAAGGCGAACACGCCCGCCACCGGCAGCAGCGCGAACGCGATCCCTTCGATCCAGAGCCTGCGGTAGAACGCCCACACCGGCGGCGCGAGGAACGCGGACCAGTTCCAGCGGGGCCGCGCGCGTCCGGTTCGCTCCCAGTCGAGGAAACGCGGCACGTAGCGATCGGCTCCGGGGCCGAGCGCCACGCGGAACATGACGGCCAGCGCGGGCCTCACCACGACCGGGTCCGGCGACGTCATGCCGGGAATGCGGACCGTGTCGATGGCCGTGGCCGGCGCCGCTGTCGCGGAGTCGGTGGCGAGCGGATGCGCGCCCCGGCTCTCGTGTCCAGGCGATGCGCCGTTCGAGGGAAACATCCGCGGATTGTCGGCCATCCGCCAAGCGGATGGCAACCCGGCGGACCGCAGGGACTCCTCAGGCGCCCTGCGCCTCGAACTCGACCGTCTCGGTCGGGTCCTCCGCGTAGGCGTGGCCGAACGTGATGCGCCCGCGGCCGCGCAACGTGAACTCCTCGCGGCGCAGTTCGACCTCGTTCTCGCCGTGGACGGTGCAGAAGGTCCCGTTGGTGCTGTGGTCGATCAGGACGAACTTGTCGCGGCGGCGCTCGATGCGCGCGTGCTGGCGCGAGGCCATCTTGTCGCCGACCACGACGTCGCTCTGCGCGTCGCGACCGAACGTGAACACGTTGACGTCCGCTCCGAGTTCGACCTTCCTGTCGCCGTGGACGAGCCGGAGCGAGGCCTCGCGGACCGCCGCCCTCGGCGCCATCGCGGTCAGTTCCTCGCGCGACTCCTGCCAGATGAGCTCGTGCACCGCCACGTCGGCCTGCTTGCCGCGGACCGTGTGCGTGTCCTGCGGCCGCGTGCGCGAGCGCAGCGACGGCGACAGGATCGCGAGCGTGTCGGCGGAAATGAGCGTCTGCCCGGACTTGGCGAGCGACGTGAGGCGGGCCGCGAGATTCACCGAGTCGCCGAAGACGTCCTTCGCCTCCTCGATTACCGGGCCGTAGTGGAAGCCGGCGTGGATCGCGAGCGGTGCACCGCGGCTGGTCTTCAGCGCCGACACCTGCGTCTGCATCGTGATCGACGCGTAGGCGGCATTGGCCGCGTTCGGGAAGATCGCCATCGCCTCGTCGCCGATCGTCTTGACGATGCGGCCGCCGTGGTCCTCGCAGATCTGGCGGATCACGTCCAGCGCCCGGGTGATGGTCGCCAGCGCCTCGCTGTCACCGAGTGTCTCGTACAACCGGGTGCTGCCCGCGATGTCGGCGAACAGGATCGCGGCTTGCTTGGATGCGGGGGCGGGGTCCGTCGGCATTGCGTGGGCGCTCGAGTCGAGCGCAAGAGTACAGGGGATGCACGGGAGGCATCAAGGCCGGGCGTCAGCCTCCGGCCGGCCGGCCGGCGGCGTCAATGCGAACTTTCCCCCGGGCCGGGCGCAATCCGGGACTATGCCGGAGCGCGCGCCCGCAGTATCCTCGCCCGGGCGCGGGGCACGGACCGGGCCCGGCAACGAGGAAGCGCGACGATGGAACGACTGGGACGCTATCAGATCCGCGAGATCATCGGCGAAGGCGCGATGGCGCGCGTCTACAAGGGCTACGACCCCGAGATCGACCGCGAGATCGCGATCAAGCTCCTGAAGAGCCAGCTCGCCGACGACGACCAGTACCGCGCCCGCTTCCTGCGCGAGGCGAAGGGTGCCGGCACGCTCTCGCACCCCAACATCGTCACCATCTTCGACGTCGGCGTCGACGGCAAGCATCCGTACATCGCGATGGAGCTGGTCGACGGCATGACGCTGACCGACCTGATCCGCTCCGACCAGCGCATGTCGACGCGCGACGTGGTCGAGATCGGCATCCAGCTCACGCGGGCGCTCGACTACGCGCACAAGAAGGGCATCATCCACCGCGACATCAAGCCCGGCAACATCATGCTGGTGTCGACGGGCAACCAGGTGAAGGTCACCGACTTCGGGATCTGCCGGATCGACGGATCCGACCAGGAGCTCACGCAGCACACGCAGCTCGGCGACGTGCTGGGGACGCCGAACTACATGTCGCCCGAGCAGGTGCTCGGCCAGAAAGTCGACTCCCGCTCCGACCTGTTCTCGGTCGGCGTCGTGCTCTACAAGCTCGTCACCGGCCAGCTGCCGTTCGAGGGGGACTCGATCATCAGCGTCGCGATGAAGATCACGCAGACCGACCCGCCGACGGTCGACAAGCTGCGGCCCGACGTGCCGCTCTCGCTGCGCCGGGTGATCGAGCGCGCGCTCAAGAAGCAGCCCGACAAGCGCTACCAGACCGGCGAGGAGTTCGCCCAGGCGCTCATCGGGGTCGCCCGCGAACTGAAGGACGAGGAGGAGAAGAAGGGCCAGAGCAAGGGCATCTCGCTGTCGGTGCGCTGGGCCGCGATCATGGCGGCGATCGTCGCGGTGACGATGACGCTGACCGCCGGCATCCTCTACCAGCGCCAGTACGCCGCGATGCTCGACCAGGTGAAGGGCTACGGCGGGTCGCTCGCCAAGTTCATGGCGACGCAGAGCGCGGTGCCGCTGCTCGCCGAGGACTTCGCGGCCATCGACGTGTTCGTGCAGGACACGCTCGGCCGGCAGGACTTCCCCTACCTGATCGTGAACGACGACACGGGCGTCGTGCGGGGCAGCAACGATCCCAAGCAGGTCGGCCAGAAGTACCTGCCGCCGCCCAGCGCCGCGCCGGTGGGCTCGCCCGACGCCGAGGTCACGGTTCGCACCCACGATCTCGACGGCAGCAAGGTGCTCGACTTCGAGGTGCCGGTGCTGTTCCAGAAGAAGCCGATCGGCGCGGTCCACCTGGGCATCTACGAAGCGCCGCTCGCGCGCGTGGCCAACCTCGTGTTCGTGCTGCTCGCGATCCTGACGCTGGTGACGGTGGCCGCGGTGGCCGCCGGCACCTACCTGCTCGCAAGACGCATCGCCGCACCGATCCGGGTGCTCAAGAGCTCGCTCGACGAGATCGCTCACGGCCGCTACGACGTGCGCATCGGCGAGACGAGGAAGGACGAGTTCGGCGAGTTGTACGCGGCGTTCGACAAGACCGCCGCGGCCCTGGAGGCCCGACATGATCCCGAGACCGCGACCGCTCATGCAGCCGCGCCCGACACCGCGACGGCCCCTGCCGTTCCGGGCTGACCTCGCCCGTGCCGGCGCGGCCGCGCTGGCCGCGCTCCTCGTCGCCGCCTGCGCGGAAGCGCCGCAGAAGCCGGTGGAGCGGCCCGAGGTCATCACGTTCGCGCCGGCCGAGTCCGGGCCCCTGCTCGCACGCGACGCCGCGTTCGTCGTCGTCGTGCCCGCGGCCGGCGAGGATCTCGGCTCGCTCGCCGAACGCTACCTCGGCGACCGATCGCGCCGTTTCGAGATCGCGGAGTTCAACCGCGTCAACGAGGCGCGGGCGGGCCGTCCGCTGGCGATTCCGCTCGCGCCCTTGAACCCCGGCGGCATCGAGCCGTCCGCCGTGCAGGCGGTCCCGATCCTCTGCTACCACCGGTTCGGCCCGCGGCCCAACACGACGACGGTGACGCCGCAGGCGTTCGACGCGCAGATGCGCTATCTCGCGCAGAACGGCTACACCGTCATCCCGATGGCGAAGCTCGCGTCGTTCCTCGAAGGCAGGACGGCGCTGCCGAAGAAGTCGGTCGTGGTGACGATCGACGACGGTTACCGGTCGACCTACGACATCGCGTGGCCGATCCTCAAGAAGTACGGCTTCCCCGCCACCGTCTACCTCTACACCGATTTCGTCGGCGCACCGGACGCGCTCACCTGGGCGCAGATGAAGGAGATGACCGCAGGCGCCGTCGACATCCAGCCGCACAGCAAGACCCATTCGAACCTCACGCTGCGGCTCCCCGGCGAGACCGAGGCGCGCTATCGCGACCGCATCCGCACAGAGGTCGACGCCGCGATCGACGTGATCGGGCACCGGCTCGGCGAGAAGACGCTCTCCTACGCGTTCCCCTACGGCGACGTGAACGACACCGTGGTCGACTTCCTGAAGGCGAAGGACGTCAGGATGGGGGTCACCGTCACGCCGGGCGGCAACCCGTACTACGCGCCGCCGATCATGCTCCGCCGCAGCATGATCTTCGGCGGCGACGACCTCGACGCCTTCAAGGGCAAGCTCGTGACCGCGCTGCCGGTCCCGCGACCGTGACCGGCCCCCTGGCGCGACGCCTGGCCGCCTTCGCCGCCGCCTCGCTGCTGGCGGCGTGCGCCCAGCAGCCGACCGAGCGCGAGGCCGTTCCGGCGGAGCCTGCACCGGCGCCGCGCGTCGTGCGCGCGGACGGACCGCGCGAAGAGGCGGTGCGCCGGCACCGCGACCTTGCGCGCGAAGCCCGGGCCGCCGGCGACCTGGCGACCGCCGTCGACCACCTGCACGTCGTCGTGCTGCTCGCGCCGGACGACGAAGCCGCGAAGCGAGACGTCGAGACGCTGCGAGCGGAGATCCGCCGCGGCGTGCGCGACGGCCTCGAAACCGGGCGCAGCGCGATGCGCGCGGGAGACAGCGCACGGGCGACGGCCGCGTTCCTGCACGTGCTGGCGCTGGAGCCGAAGAATGCCGAGGCGGCACGATCGCTCCGCGAGATCGACCGCCTGGCCATGGCCCGGCATCAGTCGGGTCGCGCCGCCCGCGCCGGTGCGCACGAAGCCACCCCCGAGCCGCGCGCGGCGAAGCCGGCGTCGCCTGCCCCGCCCGCGGGCCCGGCCGCAACCGCGGCCACGAGCGCGGGCGACGCAGTCGAACTCGACCAGCGGCTCGAGATGTTCGGCGCGGGCGACACGGCCGGTGCGCTGCGCGAACTGAAGGCCTGGGTCGATGCGCACCCGCGCGACCGCGCGTCGCGCCAGAAGATCGGTTCAGCGGTGGCCGCGCGCGCGAAGGAGTTCGAGGGCAAGGGGCAGCGCGAGAGCGCGATCGGACTCTACGAGCAGGCGCTCGCGCTGCGCGGCGAACCCCAGCCCGAGTGGTCCGCGAGGATCGCTGCGCTGAAGAAGCAGGTCGCGGCCGACGCCTACGCGAGCGGGATGAAGCTCATGCGCACCGACCTCAACGGCGCGGTCAAGGCCTTCGAGACGGCGGTGAAGCTCGATCCGGCCAACGCGAACGCGCAGCGCGGACTTCGCGAGGCCACCGCGGCGAGGGACAAGCTGTCGCGGATGCCGCGACAGTAGACAGGGATCAGGGATCAGGTAACAGGGAACGAAGGCGGCAGGCTTGCCGGTGGCGGCGCATTCGGCGCCGGACTGCGGTTACGTATGGAGGGGTGCAGCGCACCTTGAGGGAGCTTCGGTGCAATGCTCGGGCGACGCGAACGATGCTGCCCCCTCGGCCGCGGAGGACAATCTCTGGCCGCCGGCCTGCGCAAGGCGACGGCGACTTTCCGGAATGACAAGACTTTTCCTCGGCGCCCAATGCGCCGCCACCGGCGCCGCCGCGGCTTCTGACTTCTGACTTCTGTCTTCTGACTACTGTTTCGGCGCCGTCCCGCCGAACTTCTCCGCCAGCCGCTTCTTGAGGTCCAGCGCCCGTTCGCGCTCGAGCCGGGCCTTGCGGTTGTTCGGATCGAGTTCGAGCACCCGATCCCACTTGGTGATCGCGAGATCGAGGTTCTGGCGCTGGAACGCGACCGACGCCTCGCGGTCGAGCGAGCGAACGAGCGCGGCCTTCGACGCATCACGCTTCTTGACCGCCTCCTGGCTGCTCGGGAACCGCGAGACGACTTCCGTGTACGCCGCGTAGGCGGCTTCGGGATTGCCGGCCTTCTCGACGCTCGCGGCGTGCTTCAACGCCTCGGCGAGGTCCGGCTTGGGGGCCTCGGGTTCGGCGACCTTGGGCGGCGGCGCGACCGGCGCCTCGGCCGCGGGCGCGGGCGGCGGGGTCGCCGGCTGGCGGCCCGGGATCTTGACCACCTGCCCCACGGCGACGCGGGACGGGTTGGCGATGTCGTTGTACTTGGCGAGGATCCAGAACCGGAAGCGATCCCCCATGTACTGCTGAGCGAGACGCGAGAGCGAATCGCCCGACTGCACCGTGTGGCGGAAGAAGACCGAACCCAGCTCCTTCTGCGGGTCGGCATTGATCTGCGCCATCAGGTTCTTCGCGAGCTCGTTCGCCGGGTCGAGCTTCTGCGCCTGCTCGAGCGTGAGCCGTGCGGTCGCCTCGTCGCCCACCTGGAGCTGGTCGACGGCCTGGAGCGCAAGACGCTGCGCGGCTGGCTTCGCCTCCGCAGCCGGGATCTCCGGCGCCACCGGAGCCACCGGGGTCGGCGCCGGCGGCGGCGTCACCGGCCGCACGGGTGCCGCGGGTGCCTTGGGCGCCTCAGCCGGCTTCGGCGCGCCGCCTTCCTGAGTCGCGCAGGCGGCGACCACGAAGGCTGCCAGCACGGCGACAGGCAGTCGGAAAGCGCGATGCGAAAAGGCTGTCATGGCAATGGAAGATCGGGGAGCCTGCGCAGCCCCCCTTGGGAATGGACCGGGGATCGACACTATTGCACGCCCGGCGCCCGCCTGCCAACCCGAATGCGAATCGTCGCCACCCGCCGTCGGTCCGGCGTCTCGAGTCGGCGATTCGTCGAAGACCTTGCGCCTTCGTCGCGATGCTCGCGCGCGAGTTCGCGAGTCCTTCGACGCGGCAGCCGCAGCGAAACGAGTGGTCGCGGTGACCGTTCGCGCCCGAACGGCGGGCCGACGGAACGCCGGGCGGCGACGCGGTTCAGTTGCCGTGATCGCGCTCGACCCTGGCGGGACAGGGCGCCACGCGTCCCCAGTAACCGTCGCAGTGCTCGAGGCGCAGCGACTCCTGGCAGTACACGCGTTCGAACAGCCCCGGCGGGCAGGCGGCGAGGCGTTCGGCGAGACGCTGCCAGCGGTCCGGCACGGGCTTGGGCGCAGGCGCCTGCGCCACGACGACCGGAGCGGGCTCCGGAGGCGGCAGCGGCGCTGCCGGCGGCGGTGCCACGGGCTCCGGCGACGGCGCGGGGGCCGCCTTGGGGACGGTCCTGGGGACAGCGATGCTTGATGGCAGCTTGTGGACGTCGATCGGCTCGCGTGGAGGCGCTGCCGCGACCTGTTTCGTCTCGACGGCCGGCGACGGCGCCTCGACGGCGTCGTCCGCATCGGACGCCGTCACCGGCGACTCGGCGGTGAGCGCCGCGCCCGATGTGTGGGCTGCCGCGGCGCCGCTGTCGTCATGCGACTGGACGAACCACACGATGCCGGACAGCACCAGGAGCGCCGCACCGACAGCCCAGCTCAGGCGGAACCCGCCCGGCGAAACGCGCGCCGGCGCGACCGCCTCGACCGCCGCGGCGGGCCGCAGCCGTGGCAGTTTGCGCGGCCGGGGCGACGGCGGCATGCCTTCCGACACCGTCGCATCGCGGGCCCGCTTGAGCGCGGAGCGACAGGGCGCGCACAGCCGGCCTCCGATGAGGGCAGGCTGCCCGCAGATGGAGCAGTTCGTCGATCGCGGTCGCTTGCGCGGCGGTGACATGGTGAGAAAGGGTGCAACCGGTCATTGCCAGACCGTGCGCCTCCCGACTATGACATTGTCATCCCTCTCCCGCAACGCCATCCGTCGGGGACGGCCGGTCGCGCTGGGGCGCGGGACCGGATCGACGCGGTCCGATAGCATCGGCCCATGCGTGACGCTGCAATTCTCGTGCTCGCCGGAACCCTGGCTCTCTTCGCAGGCTGCGACCGGGTGGCGGCCCTGACGGCGGCCGGCAACCTCCAGGCGTTCGAGTCCCGCTGCGCGAAACTGCCGCCCGGCCGGGTCGACGTGATCCGTGCGCCGACGGCGATGTCCGTGGATGCCACGCGCAGCGGCGACGAACTCGAGCGACTGTTCGAGACGAACAGTTCCCGGCACCGCACCGTCGGCGTCACGACCGCGAGCTTCGGATACAGGACGACGATCGACATCGACGGCCTCGAGGATGCGCGCGGCGCGCGCGCCTGCGCCCGGCCCCGCGTGCGGATCGAGATCGCGCTGACGCCGATGACCGTGTATGTCGCGCGCGAGTTCCGGGAAGACGCCTGCCGCAAGCCGCTCATCCTGGAGCACGAGCACCGGCACGTCGACGTGTTCGAGCGCTACGCCGACGAAGTCGCCAGCGACCTGTCGCTCGACCTCTCGGCGCACCTCGGCGAGCAGGTCCTTCACGGACCGACGATGGTGTCGATCCAGCAGGCGGTGCAGGAAGACCTCGCGGCGTGGCTCGAAGCCTTCATGGACCGCGCCCGCAGCGAACTCGCCGGGCGCAACGCGGCGATCGACACGGTCGACGAGTACGGAAAGCTCGAGCGGGTCTGCGGACCGGCGTCCTGATCGATCGCCGCCACCCGCCAGCCCGGGAGGACCGGTGCCGCGAACGTGCCGGCGGGCCGGAAGTCAGGATCCCGATCGTCCCTGCCGTCGCCGCAGCCGCGGGAACGCACCTGTTGCTTTTCGTCCCCGCGGCCTTCGGCCCCCGACGCCCGGGGGTGGACAGCGTGGCCGCATTCGCGGTTGAATGCCCTGCACGCCCACGGAGGCACCCATGCGCGCAATCCATCCCGCCAACGCAGTCCTCGCCACCGTCGCCGTTGCCGCGACATTCGCTTTCGCCGCGGCGGACGCCTCGGCGGCCGCGACCTGCTACACGGTATTCGACCGCCAGGGCGAGATCGTCTACCGCGCGTTCGCGCCGCCGTTCGAGGGTGCCGGGGACTACACGACGCCCGGGCGACAGGCGATGCGCGCGCGTGGCGAGAACCTGGTCTTCTTCGACGCGACGTTCTGTCCGCCGGTCGCGAGCGTCGGCGGCATCGGCGGGCGCAGTTACACGACCGAGGAGATCGTCGCGGCCTTCCCCGGCTACGCGGTGCGCCCCGACGGCTCGACGATCGGCGCGCGCTACGGCGTCCTGCCGACGCGGGCCACGCCAGGCGACTCGGTCAACGTCGGGTCCGACCCGGCGCGCTGACGCAGCCGCCTTCGCGTCACGCACGAAGGCTCCCGGCGAAGATCGCCGCTGTGCGATGCGGCTCGTCGCGCGAGGGCGCGACGCCGCCCGCTACACTTGCGCTTTGCCGACAGGAGCGAGACCGCCATGTCCACGAACAGGATCGCCATCGTCACCGGCGCGGGCACCGGTATCGGTCGCGCGGTCGCCCTGGCACTCGCTCGCCACGGCTGGCGCGTCGCGCTCGCCGGCCGCCGTCGCGAACCCCTCCAGGCGGTCGCCGCCGAAGCCCCGTCGGGAACCACGCGGGTCCAGCCCGCCGACGTCGCCGATCCGGACGCGGTGAAGCGTCTCTTCGCGGCGACCGTGGACGCGTGGGGACGGGTCGATTTCCTGTTCAACAACGCCGGCGTCGGGGCGCCGGCCGTTCCGCTCGAAGAACTCACGGTGGAGCAGTGGAGACAGGTCGTCGACGTCAACCTCACCGGCGTGTTCCTGTGCATGCAGGAAGCGTTCCGCGTGATGAAGGCGCAGCACCCGCGCGGCGGCCGCATCGTGAACAACGGCTCGATCTCGGCCCACGCGCCGCGGCCGGACACCGCTCCCTACACGGCGACCAAGCACGCCGTCACCGGCCTCACCCGATCGGGTTCGCTCGACGGCCGCAAGTACGACATCGCGGTGGGCCAGATCGACATCGGCAACGCCTCGACCGAGATGGCGGCGCGCATGGCCACCGGCATCCGCCAGGCCAACGGCGAGATCGCGATCGAACCGCTCATGGACGTCGATCACGTCGGCGACGCGGTCCGGCACATGGCCGAACTGCCGCTCGCGTCCAACGTGCAGTTCATGACCCTGATGGCCACCAAGATGCCGTTCATCGGACGCGGCTGACGCGGCGCAGCGGCGCCGGAGGCACTCTCGTCGTCCGGATCGATGGCGGCGATCAGCCGCCGTAGGGCCCCTGCCGGCTCGGGCATTCGCGCACCTGCCCCCACCATCCCGGGCAGAAGCGGATGCGGATGCGTTGCCGGCACATCACTTCCTCGATGAAGTCCTCGCTCGGGCAGGCCGCCAGTTCGTCGCGCATCGTGTCCCACGGGCTGCGCTGCGGGCGCTCGGATGCGGCGGCGACGAGCACCTGCTCGACGCGCGGTGCGGCCGGCAAGACGGCCGGCTCGCTCACCCGGGACGGCGGCGAGGGCGCGGTAGCGCGCGAGACGGCGCGCGCCGGCGCCTTGCGCGTTGCCGGCACGACCGCTCTCGCAGCCGGTTTCGAGGCGTGCCTGACTGCATCGACGGCGGCTTCCGCGCGGCGCGGCGGCGTCGGGGACGTCGGTTCCTCCTCGCGCGCCGGTGCGGCGGCCATGTCGGTCGCCTTCCCGGTCGCGGGAATCGTCGGCGGGGCGAGTGCTGCCGTGGTCCGGCGAGGTTCCGCTTCGTCCGCCAGGCGACCGACCCGATCGACCATGTAGAACCCGGCGATCACCAGGACACCGATCGCGCTCCACGCGACCAGGCGCTCGCCGCGTCCATGCGGCGTTGCGCCCGCCACCGCCGTCGCCGGCCTCCGCAGAGGTACCGGTGCCGGAGGAATCGGCGGGCCGGCGGCACCCCGCTCCTCCGACGGAGGGGACGAAGGGCCGTTCGCGTCCGGAGCACCCTGCGAGGGCAGGACGCGAAGCGTCCGGGACACCGGAAGCGGTGGAAGCGGTGGAAGCGGGGCAGTCGCCAGTGCGCGCGTGTCGGTCGCCGGTCCCGGCGACCGGTGAATGGCGCCGCAGTGCGGACAGAACTTCGTGCCGGCGGCGAGGACCGCGCCGCACAGGCGGCAGGCCGGCGCGGAATGCGCACACGCATTCGCCCCGACTTCCGTCAGGGATGGACGCCCCGCGTCACTCCCGAGCCCTTCCTGCTGCATCGCCGCCCCCGATCTGAACGGGAAGCAACTTCTGCACCGCGCCCGGGAATTCGCGATCGCGCATCACGTTGTAGTGGACGTGCGCCGTCGCCGCAGACCGCGACCACGCACAGGCGAGCCCGGTCGGCACCATCGCGGCGGTCGGACTCTGACCCGGTTTCGCAGCCAGGCCTCGCGGACCTCCGCGAACCCTCGGCGCGGTGCGCGTCCTGAACGCGGGCACTCCGCCGGTCCGCCCGGAGTCCCTTCCGTCCGGAGCCGGAATGCGTGCCGCGCACCTCTGGCTAGAATAGCGGGGTTCTCGATCCGGCTCCCACGCGTTTCGCCCCGATGAGTTCAGCGCCCGCACCTGCCCAAGCCTCCGGCGCCGGGTCCGCTCCGCGGCCGCCGCGCGGTGGCCACGACGTGCTGCGCGAAGCGCACAAGATCTACGCGGCCGACGTCGCGGCGCTCGCGCGCACGTCGATCGAGACCACCAACGACCTGTTCGAGCTCTCCGACTACGTCTCGCGCGCCGAATCCCAGGCGTTCCAGGACCGGCGGGCCGAGTGGCTGACGAAGTTCGACTCGGTGCTCGCCGACCTGTTCGAGCGGCGGATCGCCGGCACCCCCCGCAAGGGGCGCCGCCCCGACTTCGATGCCTCGCTCGCGTCGTTGCGCGTGCTCACCGCGTTCGACCACGAAAAGCAGGTCGCGCTCACCGCCGCGACCGGGTTCCTGGTCCGGTTCACCAAGCGCGAACTCGAGGCGCTCGACCTGCGCGTCGCCGAACTCCTGGGCGAGCGCGTGACGCGGGAGCTCGACAACCCGTTCTCGCCCACCTACCTGCTCGACGCGCTCGGCGTGACCTCGCGCGCGATCTATCCGGTGGCGAAGATCTGGCGGCCGCTGATGGAGCGCGTAGTCGCCGACATCACGCCGTCCGCGAACAAGATCTACATCCGACTCAACCGGTTCCTCGCCGACCGCAACGTGCTGCCGGACATCAAGGCGGCACTCCGCGCGCGAAGTGACCTGTGGCCCGACGACGACAGGGATCTCCTGCCCGCGTTCAGCCGCTTGATGAGCGAAGCCGGTCCGATGCCGACCGACATCGTCATCCCGCCGTCGTTCTCGGATCCGGGGTCGCCGCTCGCGCTCCGGTTCGCCGACAAGCTTCCGTCGCAGCGCGCCGCCGCCTGGGGTCCGGGCGCGGCAGGCGCGGTGCCGCTGCCCGAGGGAACCGTGCCTATCCCTGCGGAAGCCGCCGCGGGACTCGCGGCCGCGCCTCAGGTGATCGCCGGCCTGACCGCGTTGACCAAGCTCGCGTCCCGGGTTCCCGGCGATGCCGGCGGCGAGCCCACGGCCGCACCGGGCGAGATGCCGAGCATCGATCCCCTGATGGCGCTCGGCGCCAACTCGCCGCTGTTCTCGCTGCTCGCGCGCTGGCAGCGCCTCGACCTTCCGGCCGCGATCGCGCAGGCCGCGCCCAGGGCGGCCGACGGGGCCGCGGTCGAGGTGCCGCGCAATCTCGTCCCCTACATCCGCCTCGCGATCGCGGACCAGCTCGAGCACGACACCGACCGCATCACGATGGACGTGATCGCGCTCCTGTTCGACTACGTGTTCCGGGACCCGTCGATACCGGATTCGCTGCGCGAACTCTTCGGCCGCCTCCAGGTGCCGGTGGTCAAGGTGGGGCTCCTCGACCGCACGTTCTTCTCCGATCGCGCCCACCCGGCGCGCCGGTTCCTCGACCATCTGTCGGGGGCGGCGATTGGCGCCAACGGCGATCCGCGCTACTTCGACGCGTTCCGCGGCACCGCGACGGCGCTGATCGACACCGTCTGCTACAGCTTCGAGATCGACGTCTCGGTGTTCGCGGAAGCCGACCGCAAGCTCGTCGCATTCATCGAGTCCGAGCAGCGCAGCACCGCGGCGGCCGCGGAGCCGGACGTCGCTTCCGCACTCGCGGGCGAGTCCGGCGAGGGAGACCGCTCGGCGGTGCGCTCGCAGTTGCGCGACAAGCTCAGCGGCGTCGTGGTGCCGTTCGAGGTGCGCTCGTTCGCCGAAACGGTCTGGGTCGACCATCTCGCCGCGATCCGCAAGTTCGAGGGACAGGACGGCGCGGGGTTCGCCAGCGGTCTGAAGACCGTCGACGACCTCCTGTGGAGCATCACCGCGAAGGAACGCACCGCGCAGAAGGCCCGCCTCACGCGAATGGTTCCGGGGCTGGTCCTGAGCCTGCGCAACGGCTGCAAGGCGGTCGGCCTCTCGCCCGAGCGCTCCAAGCCGTTCTTCGACGAACTCTACCGGCTGCACATCGAAGCGATCAAGCCGGCCGCGGCGAAAGCGGAGGCCGAGGCGCGGGCCGCCGCTGAGGCCGAAGCGCCGGCGGCGGCGGCCGCGAACGGCCTGCCTCCCGGCGCGAACGTCCACGACTTCGCCAACGACATGGTCCTCGGCACCTGGGTCGCATTCGAGACCGCCGAGGGACGCGTCAACGCGCGACTGCACTGGATCAGCCCGATGCGCACGCGCTATGTGTTCACCAGCCGCCTGCGGTCGCGGGCGTTCGTCCACTCGCCGGAGGAACTCGCCTGGGAGTTTGCCAACGGTCGTGCGGCACTGGTGATGGAACCGGTGCCACTGGTCGATCGCGCGGTGTCCGCCGCGCTCGACCGGATCGGCACGCAGCGCCCGCCCGCGCAACCCGAGCCTGCGGTGGCGGGAGCCCGCGCCTGACCGGCGGCTGCGCGCTTTCGCCGGACCCGCGCGACGTCCACCTGCATCGACGGGCGCAGAGCGCCTACGCGACGGCTCCCCGGGCCGCGATCGCGACGCGGTTGCGCCCTTCGGCCTTCGCGCGGTAGAGCGCCGCGTCCGCCCGCGCGAGCAGCGAGGCGACGTCGTCCCCTTCGACCGCTTCGGCAAGCCCGACGCTCACCGTCACGGGTGGAGCGCCGTCGTCGCCGTGGCGCTCGATCGCGCCGCGGATGCGCTCGCAGACCGAGCGCGCGGCGTCGAGCCCGGCATCGGCGAACACGATCGCGAACTCGTCGCCGCCGAAACGCGCGGCGAGATCGGTGCGCCTTGACGCCTGCGTCAGCACCCGCGCGATGCGCTGGAGCACGCGATCGCCGGCGAGGTGGGAGGCGCGGTCGTTGACCTCCTTGAAGCGGTCGCAGTCGATCAGCGCGAGCGTGCAGCGCGCGTCACCGCGACCCAGCAGCGTCCCCAGCGCGCGGTCGAAGGCGCGCCGGTTGCCGATGCCGGTGAGCGCGTCGCGCTCGGCCGCGTCCGACCACGCCCGCGACTCCGCGCGCGCGCTCGCGACCTCGCGCCGGGCGCGCTCGGTGTCCACGCGCAGCGCGGACATGCGCGCGCGCTGCTCGCCGATGTCCGCGGCGACTTCGCGCTCGAGCGCGTGGTGCCGCTTGTAGTGGGACAGCGCCTCCGCGAGCCGTCCCGCGCGCTCGAGCGTCTGCGAGATCTGCAGGTGAACCCGCCCGAGCAGCGGCTTCGCCTCCTGCGCCGCGCCGATCGCGTACGCCTGCTCCAGCGCCGCGAGCGCCTGCTCGATCGCGCCAAGCTCACGGTCGCACTCGGCGAGAAGCAGGAGCGAGTAGCCCTGCGCCAGCAGGTCGCCGGACGCGCGCGTCTTGTCGAGCGCGCGCGCCGCCCAGAGCCGCCCCTCGACGAAGTCGCCACGCTCGATGATCACCGCACCGAGGCTCGCCTCCGCCGTCGCGACCGCAGGCAGGTCGCCCTCCTCGGTCGCGAGATCGAGGGCGCTGCGGATCATCGCCTCGGCGTTCGCCAGCGCATCGGCCTTCGCCTGTGGCTCGATCCGCCGGCAGGACGCGTGGATCGCCGTGCCGAGCGCGTTGGCGCAGTCGCAGATCGCGCGCGCCACGCCGCTCTCGAGCGCGAAGCCGAAGGCGCGTTCGAGCGTCGAGATGCCGGCAACCTGCCCGCCGATCTCCGACAAGGCCACGCCGAGCGCCCGATGCACCGCGGCCAGGAGTTCGCGATCGCCCAGCCGGAACGCGCGGTCGACTTCGCCCTCGACCACCGAGATCGCGGTCTCGGTGTCGCCGATGCGCCAGAAGCCGGACGACAGCGCGATCGCCGCCTCGACCGACAGCCTCGCGTCCCCGAGGGCCTCTGCGCGCGCCTGGACGTCGAGGGCCCGCCGGATCGACGTGGCGAACTGGGCGTCCTGGTAGTCCGCCTGCGCGAGCGCCAGTGCCGCCCAGGCCGCGACGGACTCGTCGTCGCAGGCAAGCGCGAGGTCGTGCGCAGTCAGCGCCGTCTCGCGCGCGCGGGCGACGTTGCGACTTCCGAGGTGCTCGAACGCGCTGCCGAGCGGCGTACCGGCGAACCCGGGGGGCGTACGGGCCATCCCTCGCCTCACGCAAGCGGCGTGCCGGGAGTCCTGCGCGGCTTCACGCCGGCGCCTGCGCGACGGCAGCGTTTCGCGCGTGAGCGAGCAGGCGCACCCTCGCCTCCTCGACCTCGGCCGGCAGGCGGTTGTCGCGTTCCTCGGCAGGCGGAACCGTCCAGTCGCCGTCCCCGAGCCCGACGCGCCGCGCGAGTTCCCGCAACAGGTCGGCCTGCGCACCGACGTAGGTTTCGTAGCGCACGGCGAGGGCCGGACGTCCGGATTCCACGATCAGCGCGTTCCACGCGCGGTTGTGCTCCCGCAGGATCGCCGCGAGCCGAAGCGTGAACTCCGAGGGCTCGAGCGTGACGTCCGCCGCCCTCGGTCCCGGTGTATCGTCGAACGACCAGAGCCCCGTCGCCAGCGAGACCTGCCACGATACCGCCTGCGCTATCAGATCGTGACGGTACAGGAACACGATCAGGTCCGCCCGGTCGAGCCAGCGTTCGCGCAGGCCGCGATGGCGCTGGTAGTGGCCCCACTGCACCTTGGCCGCGAACACGCCGTTGACGGACGTGCGCCGCGCCTCGACTTCGTCGAAGTACGCGGCGTCGTCGCCGGCCTCGATCGACCAGCGCTCCGAGAGCGCCGTCCGCGTGGCATGCCGCAGGTACTCGGTCGGCAAACCCAGTCCCGCGTTGATCATCTGCCGGCACAGCAGGTAGGAGCCGGAGCGCGGCGTGCTGCAGATCAGGATGCGTCGCCGCGCATCCCGCCGCGGCCCGTCCCACGACGGCCCGTCGAGGTCGTCGTGGTGCATCCGTCGGTAGGTCGTGGGCATCGCTGGCGAGGTGTCGGCGCCGGAGGTCAAGTCTACTATGCGCGCTCGCCTCGACGCTCCGGCGCGACACTCCGCGGGCGATCCCGGTGCCGCCACGGGCGAAGTGCGACAATCGCGGGCCCACGATGCCCGCCGATGGCCGCGTTCGTCCACTTCGTTTCGCTGACTGCACCGCTGTTCGCGCTGATCGCGCTGGGCTACGCGCTCGCGCGAAGCGGCCGCTGGGGCGACACGGCGACCGATGCGCTCACGCGCTTCTGCTTCTCGGTGGCGATCCCTGCGCTGCTCTTCCGGCTGATGAGCGACTTCTCGTCGCTCCCCCGCACCGACCTGCGCGTGCTTGCCGCCTACTTCGGCGCCTGCCTCGCGGTATTCGCCGTCGGGCGCATGCTGTCGCGATTCGCGTTCCGCCACGACGGCGTCGAGCAGTCCGTGTTCGCGCTCGCGGGCATCTTCTCGAACTCGGTGCTCCTCGGCATTCCGCTGGTCCAGGTCACGCTCGGCGACCCCGCGATGGCGACCGTCTCGCTCATCGTCGTGTTCAACGCGCTGATCCTGTGGACGCTGGTGAGCGTCTCGGTCGAGCTCGCGCGCGCCGGTGCGATGTCGGCGCGCAAGTTCGCCGCGACGGCGACGGCCGTCGTCGCGAACCCCATCATCGCCGCGATTCTCGCCGGCACCGCGTTCGGCTACACCGGCCTCGCGCTGCCGGCTTGGATCGACCGCACGCTCGCGCTGGTCGCGCAGGCGGCGGTGCCGCTGTCGCTCGTCGTGCTCGGCATGGGACTGGGGCTGCGCGCGCCGGGAGCGCAGTGGCGCGCGAGCCTCGCGATGGCCGCGGTGAAGCTCGCGGTGCTTCCGCTCGTCGCATGGGGTCTCGCGCGCCTCTTCGGCCTTCCCGATGCCGAGACCACGGTCGTGGTCGTGATGGCCGCGCTGCCGGTCGGCGCCAACGTCTACCTGATGGCGCGCCAGTTCGGGGCGCTCGAGGGGCCGGTGGCCGCAGGGCTCGTCGTGTCGACTGCGCTCGCGGCCGTCACCACGCCGGTGGTGCTGGCGCTCCTCGGTGCGCAGGCGCCGTGACGCGGGCGTGGTAACGTCGCGCTCCATGGAACGAGCGATGGCAGCGATCGGCGCAGCCCTCGTCGTGGCGGCGCTCGGGTGGACACCCGCTTTCGCGGCACCGGCGCTGTCCGCCGAGTGCGGACCCGCCCCGACGGGCGCGATGTGCCCTGACGGCCCCTGGTTCTCCTTCTCGACGCTCGAGGTCGACGTGTCGCAGGGCCCGGTGACCTCGCGCTACGACGTCACGCTCGGCGCGGGCAAGGACATCCTCGCGCGGATCGAGCAGTCCACGCCGCAGTACGTCGGCCGGGCCGAGGTGTTGCTGGTCGACGGGTCGACGATCGTCTACCGCAACGACCGGTCCCTCCCCGGCGAAGGACAGGAATTGCTGGGCGATCCGCTGCTCGCCGCGCAGGAAGTCGCGGCGCTCCTGCAGATCGCCCTTCCCCGCGGCCCCGGCAAACTCGCGAAGGCGACGCCGGTCGACAGTCGCGGCACGCGGATCCTCTCCGCCCGCACGCCAGGCGTGTCGTCGTACTTCGGCCCGCCCTGGACGCTCAAGGGGAGCGTGACTCCGCAGAAGAACGGAGCGTACGCGTTCGATCTCACCTTCGACTTCCGGCTGGCCAGCCCGGACGGGTCGGTCAGTCCCCGCGAGTACCAGCACCGCTACCGCGGCCGCATCGGCTTCCCGGCGAAGCGTCCGCGCCTGCCGGACACGATGGACCTGACCGGCTGGACGCTCAACCTGCCGCCCGGCTCGATGCAGGGCTCGACGCTGGGCGACCTGCGGAGCGCTCTCGGGGTCCGGCCTCCCCGGTAGCGGATCGCCGCCGCATGGCGAGGCCTCCGCTCACCGTCGACGTCGTCCGCGCGCTGCGCCTGGATCTGTCGCGCTTCGGCCCGGGGACCGGCAGGACACGCCGCGCCGCGCAGGCCCGCGGCTCCGGCGCGCCGTTCGCCGATGCGCAGGCACTCCTCGACTGGCACGACCTGATGCTCTTCGTGCTCGCGCACCCGGCCGCGCGCGGCGACATCGCGTACGGAGAGCGCGAACTCGCGCGCACCGCGGATGCCGCTCGCGCGATCGGAGCGCGCGGCAGCGCCCGGGATCGCAGGCTGCTGCGGGAGACCGGGATCGCGTGGACGACGGTGCGCGCGCGCTTCGGTCTCGCGTTCGCGCGCTGGCTGGTCGAACGCCATCCCGGACGCGCGACGCTCGATGCGATCGACGACGATCCCGTCGCGCTCACCGAGGCGATCGCGCCTGCGCTGCCCGGCGCGCAGTCGGACATCGCGGCCGGCGGCCACCTCGACGGCCTCGACCTGGCCGAGGCGTTCTCCGGACGAGGCGACCCTCTCGCGTGGCTCGTGCGCAGCTTCGACGCGATCGCCGCACCCGAGGCGGTGCGCGAGCAGGTCTTCGAGTCGGTCGGAGCGTGGTCCCGGATCGCGCTTGCCGACTCGGCACTGTCGCGCACGTTCCTGCGCGGCCCGTCGCGGCGGCCTCACCTCGTCTCGCGGCTGGTGCGCGGATTCGAACTGGCCGGCGTGCTCGGCGCTCCGCTGCCGAAGCCGCGTGCCGCAGGGCTGCTCGAACGGCAGGCCGCGCTCGACGCGAGCCGCGGCGCGATCGCGGTCCTGGGCCGCGAGACGGACGCGCTGGCGACGACGTCCGCCCGCGACACCGAGATCCACGAACTGGGGCGCGGACTGGTGATCGCGCTCCACGCGCCGCAACCGGGCCGCGCGGGCGCGTTCGACGCGCACGTCGGCTTCGCGCTCCACCGCAACGGCGTGCCGGTCGCCTACGGCGGCGGCTGGCCGTTCGCCGGAGGGTGTCGCATCGGCGTCAACGTGTTTCCGGCGTTTCGCGGCGGCGAGTCGGCGTGGTTGTTCGCACAGGTCCTGCGCGCCTACCGGCAGCGCTTCCGGGTCGGGCGCTTCGTCGTCGAGCCCTACCAGTTCGGCGCCGGCAACCGCGAGGGTCTCGAGTCCGGCGCCTTCTGGTTCTACTGGCGGCTGGGCTTTCGTCCGGTCGTGCCGCGCGTGCTCGCCCTCGCCGAGGGCGAGGCGGCGAAGCTCGCGGCCGATCGGAACTACCGCGCCCCGATCGCGATGCTGCGGCGGTTCACGGCGAGCGACGTCGCACTCGAGCTCGCGCGCGCGAGCGTTCCGCCCGACGCCGCCGAATTGGCCGAAGCGGCCTCGCGCTGGCTGGTGGACCACGGTGCCGGTGACGTCGCGCGGGCGGCGCGACACGCGCTGACGATCGTCGAGCGCCGGCTCGGCCTGCGTGCCCCGAAGGAACCCGCGGTCCGCAGCGTCTGGCTCGCCTGGGCGCCGGTCCTCGCCCAGGTTCGCTCGCTCGGTCGCTGGCCGGCCGGCGACCGCGGCAGGCTCGCGTCGGTCCTGCGGGCGAAAGCGCTCGACGAGTTCGCCTTCCAGGCGCGGCTCGTCCGTTTCCCGCGCCTGTGCGACGCGCTTCGCGCGGTCGCGGCGAGCGCCCGCGACGGCGTTTGATAACATCGGGGACCGCGTAGCCGACTCCTCCGATGTCTGCCCGTTCCCCCAAAACGAAGTCCAAGCAGGCTCCCCGCCGTCCGTGGCGCGTGGTGCAGTCGCCGATCCACGGGCGCGGCGTCGTCGCCACGCGGACCATCCGCAAGGGCGAGACGATCCTCGAGTACCGGGGCCGTCGGACCACCTGGGAGGAAGCCTGCGAAGGCCCGGATTCCGACGCGGACAACCCGTACCACACGTTCCTGTTCTCGCTCGACGACGGCCGCGTGATCGACGCGTCGGTGCGCGGCAACGCCGCGCGCTGGGTCAACCACTCCTGCGCGCCCAACTGCGACACCTACGAGGACGAGGACGGCCGCGTGTTCATCGAGGCGCGCCGCACGATCCGCGCGGGCGAGGAACTCGCGTACGACTACCAGCTCCAGCACGACGGCCCGATCGGGCCTCGCATCCGCAAGCGCTACGCCTGCCGCTGCGGCGCCCCGCGCTGCCGCGGGACCATGCTCGCCTGACCGCCGGCCGGCGGCACGGCAGGTCCTCTGTCCGGCCCTCCAGGGCGCGGCTCCTGCGTCGATCGCCCGCGCACGTTCCCGGGGACTTCGCTGCGGGTCGATAGCTTCGGCCGATCGTCGCGATAAACATAACTGATTTGTATCATTCTCGTTTGTTTGATAATATGCGAATCGTTCTCATTCATTACCTTTCACCGAGGAGATCCGCATGAAGACCGTCGGCCAGAAGCTCGAGCATTTCAGCGTCGTGGGCGTGAAGCCCGGGTTCAACCAGCACGAGGAAAAGGGCGTCTCGGCGTTCGAAACGATCACCGAAGCCTCGTTCCCCGGCAAGTGGAAGATCGTCTACTTCTACCCGAAGGACTTCACCTTCGTGTGCCCGACCGAGATCGTCGGCTTCGCGAAGCTCGCGAACGACTTCGCCGACCGCGACGCGGTGGTGCTGGGCGGGTCGACCGACAACGAGTTCGCCAAGCTCGGCTGGCGCCGCGATCACGCGGACCTGAAGAGCCTCAACCACTGGCAGTTCGCCGACGTCCAGGGCTCGCTCGTCGACCAGCTCGGCGTGCGGGACGAGAAGGAAGGCGTGGCGCTTCGCGCGACCTTCGTGATCGACCCGGACAACGTGATCCAGCACGTTTCGGTCAACAACCTGAACGTGGGCCGCAACCCGGACGAGATCCTGCGCGTCCTCGACGGCCTGCAGACCGACGAACTGTGCCCCTGCAACCGCAAGGTCGGCGGCACGACGATCTGACGCGGACGCCCGGAGGGATGCGCGCCCCTCTCCCCCGATGACGGGGAGAGGGCTCGCAGCCCGGGCAGGCAAGGCGAGACTCGGCTTTCGCGGAGTCGATGGTCGATGCTCGATCGTTGCGACGAGCGAGAGTCGAGTCCGACCCCGATCGAGTCCCGACCTGCCTGCCTCACGCCCCCTGTCCCACGCACATCACCGACGCCACACTGCCGGAGACGACCATGACCGCGCTCAACACCCTCAAGGCCCGCCTGCCCGACTGGGCGAAGGACATCCGCCTCAACCTCGACGCCACGATCGCGCGCTCGAGCCTCGAACCGCGCCTCGCCGCGGGCGCGGCGCTCGCCGCGGCGTACGCCGCCCGATCGCCCTCGCTGGTCGAGACGTTCCGCGACCCGGAGTTCCTCGACGCGCAGCACGCGAACGCGGCGCTGACCGCCGCGGCACTCATGGGAATGAACAACGTCTGGTACCCGTTCGTCGAAATGGCCGACGACGCCGAACTGAAGACGCTGCGTCCCGAACTTCGCATGAACGCGTACGCGACCCACGGCGGCGTCGACAAGGTCGCCTTCGAGCTCTACGCGCTCGCCGCCTCGATCGTGGGCAAGTGCGAGTACTGCGTGCAATCCCACTCGCGCCTGCTCAAGGAAGCCGGCCTCACGACGCAGCAGGTGCGCGACGTGGGCCGCATAGCCGCGACCGTGCGCGCTGCCGCGCTCGCGCTCGACGTCGCTCCGGTTCCTTCGGCCGCGGAGCCGGTCGCCGCGTAACGTCGGCCTCCGGTCCCACGGACCGGCGCCGGCCGCCACCCCGGATCCCACGGCCGTCCCGCGGACCGCAGTCCGGTTCGTGGGATCGGAGGCAAGCGGCGCCGATTGCGCGATGCCGCGCGCGTCGTCAGAATGCGCGACGCCCGCGGCGCAAGCCGCGCCACGAAAGCGCCCCATGGCCAGGAAAGCCCCTGCCGCACCCACCGGCCGGCTCATCGTCGTCGAGCACCGTTCGCGAGTCCTCGCCGGCAACCCGCTGGGGGATCCGCACGTGCGGAGGCTGCCGGTCTGGCTGCCTCCCGGCTACGACGAAGGCTCGACTCGCGGTCGCGGCCGCCGCTTTCCGGTGCTGTTCGACCTCGTGGGCTTCACCGGGTCGGGCCTCTCCCACGTCAACTGGCGTCCGTTCGACGAGAACGTGCCCGAGCGCCTCGCTCGCCTCGTGCGCGACGGCAGGATGGGTCCCTGCATCGTCGCGTTCCCGGACTGCTTCACGAGCCTCGGCGGCAACCAGTACGTCAATTCGCCCGCGATCGGCCGCTACGCGGACTACCTGACGCGCGAACTGGTGCCGTTCGTCGACCGCGAGTTCCGCACGCTCGCCTCGCGCGAGCACCGCGGCTGCTTCGGCAAGTCGTCGGGGGGCTACGGCGCGATCGTGCACGGGATGCGCTACCCGGAGACCTGGGCGGCGGTGGCCGATCACTCGGGCGACGCGATGTTCGAGTTCTGCTACTACACCGACCTGCCGCGCACGCTGAACGAACTCGACCGCTACCGGATGCCGAAGCGTCGCGCGGGGCGCGCTACGCTGGCGCACGCGGCACGCGTCGCCGACGGACGCGACGACGGCCGCATCCGGCGCTTCCTCGACGCGATCTGGGCCAAGGACAAGGTCAACGACGGCGAGGTGCACGCGCTGATGATGCTTGCGATGGCCGCGACCTACGACCCGGTTCCGCGCGACAAGCTGGGCTTCCGCCTGCCGGTCAATCTGGAGACGGGCGCCCTGATCCCGACGCGCTGGCGCCGCTGGAAGGCGCACGACCCGGTCGAGATGGTGGCGCGCCACGTCAAGTCGCTCAAACGGCTGAAGGCGATCTGGGTCGACTGCGGCTGGCGCGACCAGTACCACCTGCACTACGGTTCGCGGATGCTCTCGCTCGCGCTCTCGCGCCACGGGATCCGGCACGTCTACGAGGAGTTCGACGACACGCACTCGTCGATCGACTACCGGATGGACGCGAGCCTTCCCTACCTCTACCGCGCGATCAAGCCCTGATCGGCGCGGCGGCCTCCTGGCGCCGTTCGGACGGTCCGGCTCGGGGACGAACCGGGATCCGCCTCTCCGGGCGGCGGACCGAAGGGTCGGCGATCCCTGCCGGGAGCACGCGCAGGCGCGAGCCTTTCCCGCCGCACGCGGACCTGACCGGAGCGCGAAACGGCGATCCCCGCGATCCGCGTGGCAGCGGACGCTTCGGGCCCGCCGGGGTCCTCTCCTAGCAGCATGATTCAAAACGCGGCCCAGGGCGACGGTGTGCGCACGACACCCGGTGTTTCGTGCCGTTGCCGGCGGTCGTCCGACGGGCCGCCCCTAGGGCGACCGCCTGAAATCACCTCGATGCAAAAGGCGCGACGCAGCCTTCTCGTCGTCCGGGAACCGCTCGGACGCCTTTTGCATCGACCCGCTAGTGCTGCAGCCCGATCGCCGGAAACGACGCGCCCGCACGCTCACCGACCGCATGCGGCCACTGCCGCGAGTTCCGGAGGGCGCAGCCGCCGGTACGGCGGGAGACCGAAGCCGCGAGTTTCCTCGCGGCCCCGGCGAGGCTCTCGACCAGATCGACGATCGCTTCGGCGCGCGCCATCTGGCCGCGCGCGAGCGCACGCTCGTGGCTGGGCAGGTGAGAGAGTCTGGCGTCGAGGATGGACATGGCTCGGGGCTCCTGGTCCGGACCCGCTCATCGGCACAGCGCCGACGACGGGGGATCCGCTGTTCCTGATGATGATTCCTTGTCGATTGACTTTCAATACTTAGCGTAGGAAACTCATTCGTGCCATACAGGAACGAATAGGTCACACTTGGACACGCTGTTCGCGATGGACGCGTTGCTGCGGTCGGTCGACCGGGGAGGATTCGCACCGGCGGCCCGGGAACTCGGGGTGTCCCCTTCGGCGCTGTCCAAGGTCGTCGCCAAGCTCGAGTCCCGGCTGGGCGTCAAGCTCCTTCACCGCACCACCCGGCGACTGCGCCCAACCGCGGAAGGCGAGACCTACCTCGAGCGCGCGCGCCGCATCGTGGAGGACGTGCGCGAAGCCGACGCCGAGGCGATGCGGCACGGCGGAAGGCCGGCGGGGCGCCTGCGACTCGTCGTCGCGATGTCGTTCGGCACCCACGCGCTCCTGCCCGCGCTGCCGGAGTTTCTCGCGCGCTACCCCGAGATCGACCTCGACCTCGTGATGGGCGACCGCGCCCTCGATCCGGCCGACGCCGGCGCGGACCTGTCGATCCGGCTCGGCACGATCGCCGACGTGGCGCTGGTCGCGCGGAAGATCTGCGACGTCGAGCGCGTCATCTGCGCCTCGCCGGACTACGTCGCGCGTCACGGCCAACCGGTCGACCCCGCGAGCCTGCACGCGCACCGCTGCCTCGTGTTGTCGGATGCGCCCGAACTCGCGCGCTGGCCGTTCCTGGCCGACGGGAAGCGCACGGTCGTCGACGTGCGCGGGCGCGTCACCGCGAACAACGCCGAGACGCTGCTCGAACTCGCGCTCCTCGGCGAGGGCATCGTGCGGCTGCCCGACGTCATCGTCGGGCCGTCGCTCCGCGCGGGACGTCTGGTACCGCTGTTCGAGGGCACCCACGTCGCCGAGCCGGTGCCCGTGCACGCGATCTATCCCTGGTCGCGCCTGCGGCCGCCGAAGGTCGGGGCAATGGTCGACTTCCTGGTCGAGAAATTCTCCGACGTACCGTGGCGCACGCCGCCGCCACGCGAGCGCGCGCCTCGTCCGCGCGTCCGGCCGCGCATCGCGCCCCGCTGACCGGCTAGCGCGTCCACGCTCCGTCCGCCGGTTCCGAGCCGGTCGCACCCCGCCGGGCGGGGCGAGCCCGGAACTGCCGCAGCGAAGCGAAGTCGTTGCGGCGACCGCCGCCGCGCTCGTTCTGGCCACGCGATCGACTTGCTCCTATCATCCGTTCCATGCGCGCGCTGCGCTACGACCGCTACGGACCGCCCGAGGTGCTGGAGGTCGTCGACCTCGACGAACCGGTGCCTCGCGAAGGCGAACTCAAGATCCGCGTACGGGCCGCGAGCTTGAACCCGCTCGACGCGAAGATCCGCGCGGGTCACCTGCGCCTCCTCCCGATGGTCGACCGGCCGCCGCGCGGCAACGGCGTCGACTTCGCGGGCGAGATCGTCGGCACCGGCGGGGGCGTGTCCGGCTACTTCCCCGGCATGCGCGTGTTCGGATCGCTTTCGCCGTTCCGCCGCGCAGGCTCGTTCGCCGAGTACGTGTGTGCTGCGCCCGACCGCATCGCCGCGACGCCGGATGCGGTCACGGACGCGGTGGCCGCGACGCTTCCGATCGCGGCGGGCACCGCGGTGCAGGCGTTCACCGTCGACGCGCCGCTCGAACGGGGCATGACGGCGCTGGTGATCGGCGCGGCGGGCGGCGTCGGGCACTTCGCGGTGCAGTTCGCGAAGCACGTGGGCGCCCACGTCACCGCGACCTGTGGAGCGGACAACCTCGACTTCGTGCGCTCGCTTCGCGCCGACGTCGTGCTCGATTACACGGCCGACGACGGCATTCGTCCCGGCGCCCGCTACGACGCGGTATTCGACGTCGCGGGGCGGTCGTCATGGCGCACCGTCCGCGAAGTTCTCGCGCCCGAGGGGATCTACCTCAACACCAACGGCAGCGCGTCCGCCGTGCTGGCGACGATGGCCGGGACGCTGACCTCGCGCCTCGCGGGTCGCCAGCGTGTCGTGGGGCTGATGCTCCGGGGCGGCGCTCCGGCGTGGCAGCGGCTCGCCGCACTCGCGCAGGCGCGCTCGCTCGTTCCGCACGTCCGCGCCACGATCGGCCTCGCGGGCGTCGCAGAGGCGCAGCGCGCGATCGAACGCGGTCACGGTCGCGGCAAGGTCGTCGTCGATCCCGCGCTCTGACGCAGCGGGCGCCGTCGGCGCCGAAGTCCGGACCGCCATCTCGCGGCGACCGCAACTGCGCCGGCCGGCGAAACGGGACGGGATGCGGATGGCGTATGCTGGCGGCGTCGCCATCCGCCCCGCTCCGCGCGTGCCGGGATGTTCCGCGACAACCACAGGAGGAGCCGGGAATGCGCTGGGGCGACATGCGTCGGAGCGAGAACGTCGAGGACCGCGGCGGGATGTCCGGCGGCGGTGGGCGGATGCCGCTCGGCGGAGGCATGAAGATCGGCGGAGGCACGCTCGTCCTGCTGGTGATCCTCGGTCTCGTCTTCGGCGTCAACCCGCTGCAGGTCCTCGGCATGGCCGGTCCCGACGTCGGCGCTCCGGCACCCGCCCCGTCGATGCCGGCGCCGTCCTCGTCCGGATCCGGCGCTCCCGCGCCCTCCGACACCCGCAAGGACTTCTCGGCGCGCGTGATCGGCGACACCGAGGACGTGTGGGGCGCGCTGTTCAAGGCGATGGGCAGCGACCGCTATCCGCCCACGACGCTGACGCTCTATCGTGGCGCAGTGCGCTCCGGCTGCGGCAACGCGACTGCTGCAGCCGGCCCCTTCTACTGCCCCGCCGACAGCCGCGTGTACCTCGACACGAGCTTCTTCGACGAGCTCTCGCGTCGCTTCGGAGCGCCGGGCGACTTCGCGCAGGCCTACGTGATCGCGCACGAGGTCGGCCACCACGTCCAGAACATCACCGGCACGATGCAGAAGTTCGACCGCCAGTCGCAGGGTCTGAACGAGCGCCAGCGCAATGCCCTCTCGATCCGCCTCGAACTCCAGGCCGACTGCTACGCCGGGGTCTGGGGCTACTTCGCGCAGAAGCGCAACCTGCTCGAGCCCGGCGACCTCGAGGAGGGCCTGCGCGCGGCCGCGGCCGTCGGCGACGATACGATCATGAAGCGGACGCAAGGTTACGTCGTGCCCGACGCGATGAACCACGGCACCTCGGAGCAGCGGATGCGCTGGTTCAAGACCGGACTCGCGAGCGGCGACCCGCGCGCCTGCGACACGTTCTCGGTCGCCCAGCCTTGATGGACCCGCGTGCGGCCTCGCGGTGCGCGGCAGCGACCGCGCGAACGGAACAGCCGCGCGGCGCAACCCCGGCAGGAACCCGCGCGCGAACGCTTCCGTCGCGGACGCGCCGGGAACGCGCAAGGCCCGCCCGACCATGATGTCGGGCACCGGAGCCGCCTCGCCCTGTCCTTCCTGCGGCGAGGCGATGGCAGTGCGCCGGCTCGATCGCAAGCCGGTGGGCGAAGCGTCGGTCGACCTGTGCATTGCGTGCCGGGCGCTGTGGTTCGACGGATTCGAGAGCCCGCAACTCGCGCCGGGCGCCACGCTCGAACTCCTGCGCGCGATCCACGACGCCGAGCGCGAACCGGTGCGCCCGCTTCGCGCCCGTCTCGCGTGCCCGCGCTGCTCGGGAACGCTCGCGCTCACGCGCGACCTGCAGCGCACGACGCGCTTCTCCTACTTCCGCTGCGCGCGCGGCCACGGACGGTTCACGCCGTTCATCGAATTCCTGCTGGAGAAGGACTTCGTCCGCCCGCTTCCGCCGCGCGAGATCGAGCGGCTCAAGGCGGCGGTCCGCACCGTGCGCTGCAGCGGCTGCGGCGCCGCGATCGACCTCGCGTCGGACGCCGCCTGCCGCTACTGCCGCGCTCCGGTCGCCGTGCTCGATCCGGACGCGCTGTCGCGCACCGTGGCCTCGCTCACCGACGCCGAGGCGAAGCGCCACCGCATCGATCCCGGCGCCTGGGCCGACGCGATCCTCGCGAGCGAACGGCAGCGCTCGCAGGATGTGCGCGGGTCCCGCGGCGATGCTGCCGCGGATGCTCTCTTCGCGGCCATCGGCTTCGGCGCCACCGCGCTCGACATCCTGTTCGGCTCGCGCTGACGCGCGGCCCGTATCACGCCAGGTCACGATCGCGGCGGTACAATCCGCGCCTTCGTCCCGCTCCGGAGTTTCCCATGGCCAGGCTTCCCATCGTCCTCGCGGCCGCGTGCGCCGCGACGCTCGTTTCCGCGGCGTTCGCCCAGGCGCCGGCGGCGGCGCCTGCCGTTGCGCCCCACAGTTGCGAGAAGCCCGAATTCCCCGGAAGGGTGGCGGGCGACGCGAAGATCCGGCGCTGGACCAACGAGTTCAAGGCCTACACCGAGTGCCTCAAGGCCTACGTCGCCGAGCGCAAGGCGATCATCGACGAGAACGCGAAGCAGATGAACGCCGCGGTCGCCGAGTTCAACAAGAGCGTGCCCGAGTACAACGAGACGATCAAGTCGCTGCAGGACTGACGCGGACCGGGTCAACGCGCCGGACGCTGGACCTCGCTAACCAGCCCGTACTGGCACACGATCGCCATGCTCTGCGGCGGACGGCCGCCGTCGCTCGCGAACACGTGGCGCATGCCGGGGGACTGGGTGATCCGGCCATCCGGTCCCGTCGAGGGCAGCAGGACCGCCTCGCTGCGTTCGGGAGATCCGGCGGCGGAAACCGCGGCCTGGCAGTCCTGCCCCGGTTCGATCGACTGACGCGCGTTCGCGGCGTCGCCGGGAATCCCCGGCGTCGCCCCTCCGGGCCCGGCCGGCGTTTCCGCGACCGGCGCATCCTCGGTGCGCTCCCAGGCAAGGCGTCGATCGACGAACCCGATGCTGCGAAGCCCGCCCGAGCCGCGGTAGTGCCAGACCTCGCCCGCCCTCTCTCCGGGCAATCCGGCGCGCGTCTCGTAGGGCGGGCCCAGCGCGGCCTGGACGTAGCGCTGCGGCATCCCCGGCAGAATCTGCCCCGCCTTCGCCGCCGCCGTCCACTTCGCGACGAGCGCCGGGTCGTCGGCAGCCACGCCGTTGTCCGCCGTGATGTCGACCCGCGACCCCTTCGCGCCCTGTGCGCAGGGCGCCTGCTGGTAGGTCGTGCGTCCATGGCCATCGACGCACTTGAACACCTCGGCGCGCGACGGTTCCACGGCCGCGAGCAGCAACGCGAGGATGGCAAGGCGGGAAACCATGGCCCGATGATAGCGCCGGACGCCGCGCCGGTCCGCGGTATGATGCTCCGCAGCAAGCCCATCGACCCGTGATGCCTTCCGACCGCCCGGACGACGCCGCGACGACCGCACGCCGATCCGCGGCCGACGATCCGGCCCAGGCGATCGCGCGCGCGCTGCTCGCCGGATTCGACAAGCACTACGCGTTGTTCCGCGAATGCGCGCGCGCGGCCAAGCGGCATTTCGAAGCCGGCCACTTCCTCGCGATCGGCCACGTCGCGCGCGACCGCATCGACTTCTACGACCGGCGCGTCGCCGAGACGGCCGAGCGCGTGCGGCGCGACTTCGCGGCCGTGGGGCTCGACGGGGCGGACGCCGAGGCGCTGTGGGCGCGCGTCAAGCGCCACTACGTCGCGATGCTGGCCGAGCACCGCCAGCCGGAGTGCGCCGAGACCTTCTTCAACACGGTGAGCTGCAAGCTGCTGGCGCGCGACTACTTCCACAACCGCGCGATGTTCGTCCGCCCGGCCGTGGCCACCGAGTACCTCGACGCCGACCTGCCGGCCTACCGGTCCTACTACCCGCGCGAACGCGGCCTGCGCGCCGCGGTCATCGACCTGATCCTCGACTTCCGGCTCGAGCGGCGCTTCGCGGACTTCCGGCGCGACCTCGCAAACCTGCTCCGCGCGTTCCGGACCCGGCTGCCCCGCCCGCTCCGCCTCGACGCCAATTTCCAGATCCAGGTGCTCTCGGGCCTCTTCTTCCGCAACCGGTCGGCCTACATCGTCGGGCGCATCGTCAACGGGGTCTCCGTGGTTCCGTTCGCGGTGCCGATCCGCCACGCGCCGGGCGGCGCGCTCTACGTCGACGCGCTCCTCGCCGACCCGGTGGACCTCGCGCTGCTCTTCTCCGCCAACCGCGCGTACTTCCTCGTCGACATGGAAGTGCCGTCGGCGACGGTCGAGTTCCTGCGCTCGATCCTGCCGGACAAGACCGCCGCCGAGCTCTACACGATCGTCGGCCTGCAGAAGCACGGCAAGACGCTCTTCTTCCGCGACTTCCTCGCGCATCTGCGCCACTCGACCGACCGCTTCGAGAACGCGCCGGGCATCCGCGGCCTGGTGATGGCGGTGTTCACGCTGCCCTCCTACCCGTACGTGTTCAAGATCATCAAGGACCGCATCGCCCCGTCGAAGGACACCGACCGCGCCAAGGTGGCCCAGAAGTACGCGCTGGTGAAGCACCACGACCGCGCGGGAAGGATGACCGACATTCTCGAGTACTCCGACGTGATGCTGCCGCGCGCGCGCTTCGCGCCCGGACTCGTCGAGGAACTCGTCGACCTCGCGCCGTCGCAGGTCGAGGAGCACGGCGACTGGGTGCGCATCCGCCACGTCTACATCGAGCGACGGCTGAAGCCGCTCAACCTGGTGCTCGAGGGCGCCGACGCGCTCGTCCGCGAGCACGCGATCGCCGAATACGGCCAGGCGATCCGGGATCTCGCGGCGGTGAACATCTTCGCGGGCGACCTCCTGTACAAGAATTTCGGGCAGACGCGCTACGGGCGGGTCGTGTTCTACGACTACGACGAGATCGAGTACATGACGGATTGCTCGTTCCGGAAGATCCCGGCCCCGCCCCCGGGATTCGACGACTGCTCCGGCGAGGTCTGGTACCGGGTCGGACCGAAGGACGTGTTCCCGGAAGAGTTCGCGACCTTTCTCCTCACGGACCCGGACGTCCGCGACGCCTTCCTGCGCCACCACGCCGACCTCCTGGAAGCAGACTGGTGGCGCGGTGTCCAGCAGTCGATCCGCGAGCACGGGGCCGCCGAGGTCCTCTGGTACCCCGAGCGGTTGCGTTTCGCGCCGCCGGTCGAAGCGCGGCGCAAGCAACCGGTCGCCCGCGAGGCTCCGGCCTGAGGAGCGGCTCGGACCGATCCGGAGGCATCTCGCCACGCGGGTTCCCTTGCCCCGCCGGCGCGGCCTTCCGGTGGAGCGGGCTGCCCGGCCGCGGGACGCCACCGGGCGCCTGCCGTTCGGCGGACTGCAAGCGCCGATTCTCGGACGGTGCCGCCTCCGCGAGGCCGAGTGCCCATACTCGACCGCTGATCCCGACTGCCCGGATTCGCTCGCGATGGCGAGTCCTCGTGCCGCGATCGAGGGGGAGAGCGTCGCCGTGGCGTACCTGAGCCTGTTCTCGGTCCTGCGACCCGGGCCCGGCCCGTCGTCGATGCACACCGCGGGGCCCTGGCTCGCGGCGCGGCGCTACGTCCACGACCTCGCGGCTTCCGGCCATCTCGGTTCGGTGACGCGGCTCGGCGTCGAACTCTACGGCGGAGCGGCCTGCGTCGGGCGCGAGTGCGGCGCGAGCGGTGCGATCGTCGCAGGGCTCGAAGGACTCGACCGGGCCGCCTGCGATGCCAGCGCTGTGCGGAGTGCCGTCGCGCGGTGCGAAGCCCGCCGCAGGGTTCGCCTCGATGGCCGCCACGAGATCCGTTTCGACCCTTCGGACGACATCGGTTTCCGGATCGACCGGGCGCTGCCCTACGACGGCGGCGCGATCCGCTTCGCCGCCTTCGACGCGGCGGGCGCCACGGTTGCCGACCGGCTGTACCTGCCGCTCGGAGACGACGTCGTTCTCGCTCGCGGCGAAATGCAAGCGGACGCGCCGGCGCTGCGCGTCCCGTACGACTACGCGGCGTCTGCCGACGCGTTGATCGACGCCTGCCGCGCGGCCGGCGGCCGCCGTATCGCGTTCGTGGCTCTCGCCGACGAAGGCGCGATCCTGCCTCCCGGTGAAGTGCGCTCCCGGCTCCTGGCGATGCGCGACCGGATGCTCGGAAGCATCGACCGCGGACTCCTGCGTACCGGTTCGCTTCCCGGCGGTCGCCGGCGGCAGGCCTCGGTCCTCGCGCAGGCGCTCGACGACGACAAGACGACGGCGGCACAGCGCTGCCGCATCTACGCGATCGCCGCGGCCGAGGAGAACGCCGCGGGCGACGGCGGCGTGGCCGCGCCTTCGTCGGGTGCCGCGGGTGTCGTCGCGGGCCTGTTGCGCCACTCGCTCGCCCTCGGCGCCCAGACCGCCGATGCCGCAGCGGTCGAGTTCCTGGCGACGGCAGGTGCCACCGGCGCATTGCTGCGGCGGTCGGGCCTGAAACAGGTGGGCTGCCAGGGAGAGGTCGGGGTCGCGGCCGCGATGGCGGCGGCGGGCGCCGCGGCGGTCGCGGGTGCGACGCCGGCGCAGGCGCTGCGTGCCGCCGAACTCGCGCTCGAGCCGCACCTGGGCCTCGCCTGCGATCCGGTCGGAGGCCACATCGAGTCGCCTTGCGTCGAGCGCAACGGCCTCGCCGCGGCGCGCGCGTGCGCTGCGGCCGCAACGGCCATCCGCGACCCCGAACCGCGCGTCTCGCTCGACGCCGTCGTCCGGTCGATGCTCGAGTCGGCGCGCTCGCTCGCAGGGCGCTACAAGGAGGCCTCGCTCGGCGGCGTCGCCCTGTCGGTCACCGACTGCTGAGGCGACGATCGCGGAAGGGAGTCGGATTTACGGTCGCGATCTGCTAGCCTTCGGGCATGCGCATCGCCCTCACCGCCGTCGTCGCCGCGCTCGCCCTCGCCGCCTGCGGCGCCCCCGAGAAGAAGCCGGAGCAGCCCTCCGGCGACACGATCGCCTGCCAGTTGGGTGGCCAGCGCATCGTCATCCGCTTCCTGCCCGACGAAGTGCGGATGCTGACGCCGGACGGCGAGCGGGTGACGCTCCAGAAGGTGCCGGCCTCGTCGGGCGTGCGCTACACGAACGGCCTGATGGAGGTCCGTGGCGGAGGCGGGCCGCGCACCGATCCGGGGGGCCTCATGTTCGTTCGCGACGGCACGGCGTGGCCGCTGACCGAGTGCGCGCCGCTGATGATCCCCGCGCCGGCGAAGTGATGCCGCCCGACCGGGGCGATGCTGCCCGGCGGCCGCGTCGGGCCGGGTTGCAGGCGACCGACGGGCGCGACGAATCCACGATCCGGACCCGCCTCGTTGAGCGCCCGGCGTAGCCCTCCAGCGACCGTCGGCGTCATCGGCCCCGGCGCGATGGGGCTCGGCATCGTCGTGTCGCTCGTGCGCAACGGCTTTCCCGTCGTCGCGCGCGACGTGCGTCCCGATGCGAACGCCCGTGCGGCCGCCGCCGGTGCGACGGTGCCCGATTCGTCTGCCGCCGTCGCACACGCCGCGGGCATCGTCATCGTCGTCGTCGTGGATGCGAAACAGGTCGACGAGGTGCTGTTCGGCGCGGACGGCGTCGTTGCGTCGGGCGCACGCGGCCGCATCGTGATGATCGCGTCGACGCTCGACCCCGACTACGTGCGTTCGCTGCCGCCGCGCTGCGCCGATGCCGGCGTCACCATCCTCGACACACCGATCTCGGGCGGGCCTGCGAAGGCCCACGCCGGCACGATGACGATCATGGTCGCCGGTCCCGCGGCGGAGCGGGAACGCTGCGCCGGTGTCCTCGCGGCGATCGCGGGACGGCGCTTCGAGATCTCCGACCGGGTGGGCGACGCCGCGTCGACCAAGATCGTGAACAACCTGCTCGCAGCCGCGAACCTCGCGGCTGCGGCCGAGGCCCTTGCGCTCGCCGAAGCGCTGGGACTCGATCTCGCGGCGACGGCGAACGTGATCGACGCGAGTTCGGGCGGAAGCTGGATCTTCGCCGACCGCGTACCGCGAGCGCTGGCGGGCGACTACGCGCCGCGTGCCGCGGCGAGGATTCTCGCGAAGGACGTCGGCATCGCCTGCGACGTCGGGAAGCGGGCCGGTGCCGATGCGACATTCGCCGAAGCCGCGCTGCGTGCGTTCGCCGATGCGGTCGACGCCGGGTACGGCGAGGACGACGACGCGGTGCTGGTGCGGCGGGCGCGGGAGCGGCTCGCGCGACGCTCGTCCGGCTGATTCGCACCTGTTGCGCGCGGCCTTCGCTACCTCCCTGCCACCGGCCCGCTCACGTCGTAGTAGCGGAACGAGAAGCTGCGGATCGGGTGCGCGCGGTAGTTCCGCACCCGCGCGTGCCACGCGTGGTCGTCGATCGTGTGCACGGTGAGGCGCATCGGCGCGTAGGCAACCATCAGCTCCTGCATCCTTCCGAACAGCGCGGTGCGCTCGGGCCCGTCGGGCAGCGCGCGCGCCTGGTCGTAGAGGCGGTCGTACTCGGGCAGCCGGAACCGCGCCTGGTTCTCCTGCCCGGCGTTGGGGCCGTAGAGGAGCTGCAGGAAGTTCTCGGCGTCGGGGTAGTCCGCCCACCAGCCGTCGGCGCGGAACGGAATCTTGCCCTGGCGCGCCATCTTGCGAAGTTCCGGCAGCTTGTCCTTGCGGATCGCGAGCCTGATGCCGATCGCGTTCATGCTGCGGGTCCACAGTTCGTCCGCTTCGCGCTGCGTCGAGGTCGGCACCGACCAGCGTTCGAGCACCAGCGGCTTGCCGTCGGGCAATTCGCGGAAGCCGTCGCCGTCCCGATCCTTGTAGCCGAAGCGGTCGAGGAGCGCTCGCGCGGCGACCGGGTCGAACGTCTGCGCGCCGAAGTTCCATGCCGGGTCGTAACCGGCGACGCCCGGCGGCACGAGGCTTTGCGCGAGGACGCCGCGTCCCTTCTGCAGCACGCGCAGCCCTTCGGCGGCGTCGTAGGCCATTGCGATCGCGCGCCGAAGCGCGATCTTGTCCGGCGTGTAGCCGCCGACGAGCGGGTCGTCCATGTTGAAGTACACCCACCAGGCGTTCGGCCGCATCGCGGCCTCGTGGTGAATGCCCTGCGCCGCGAGTTCGGGCCGCAGTTTCCCGCCGGCGAGGAGTTCGCCCGACAGGTCCGCCGGCACGAGCGCGTCGAGGTCGATCTCGCCGTTGCGGAAGGCGAGCCAGCGCGACTGCGCCTCTTCGATCACGCTCACCTCGACCCGATCGAGCAGCGGCAGCCGCTTGCCCTTGAGCGCGGCAGCGATCTCCTGCGACGCGGCGGGCACCGGTCCGGCCGGCACGTAGGTGTCCATGCGATAGCCGGGATTGCGCTCGAGCACCATGCGCGTGCTGCGCTTGTACTCGGCCAGCCGGAATGCCCCGGTCCCGACCGGATGCGCGCCGAGGTCGAGGCCGTAACGCTCGACGACCTCGCGCGCGACCGCGCCGAGGTAGGGCACCGCGAGGACGAACGGGAAGCGGAAATCCGGGGCGTCGAGGCGAATGCGAAGCGTGTAGCGGTCGACGACTTCCAGCCCGGCAAGCGGCGCCTCGTAGTCGAAGCGCCCGGCCTTCTGCGCGGCTCGGATCGCTTCGCCGGCCCCCGCGAGCCGGCCCTCGAGGAGCCACAGCCACGGCGACTTCACCTTCGGATCGAGCACCCGCCGGTAGGTGTAGGCGTAGTCCGCGGCGGTGAGTTCGCGCGGTTTGCCGCCGAACGCCGGATCGGGCGTGAAGAAGATGCCCTTCTTCACCCGGCAGATCCAGGTACGGCCGCCGTCGGGCGTGACCGGCATCGCCTCGAGCGTCCTGGGCACGAGCTTCACCGGCCGCACGAGGTAGTCGTAGTCGAGCATCGCCTCGAACACCTCGGAGATCACGGTGTCGGACGCCGCATCGGACGCGAACTGCGGATCGAAGCTCGTCTCCGCGGTGGGGAGCATCACCTTCAGCACGCGAGCCGGATCCGCGGCAAGGGCTCCCGAAGCCGGGACCAGCGCGAGCGAGAGAAGGAAGGCGGATCGGGCTGCGGCGCGCATGACGGAAGGATGCGGACGGGGAAGCCGAATCCTACCCAAAGCCGGCGCCAGCGGGCCCGCGCACGCGTGGCCGGTCCCCGCCGCGATTGACCGGCCCGGGCTGCCGCCTCCATACTGGATCGCGGCGCAACGTTGCCGGGGATCGCCGGGCGGAGCGACGTTCCACGCCAGGGGGAAACGCGCGATGGAGATGAAGCCGATGCACGGCGGCAGCCTCAAGTCCGCCGGCTACGACGAGCGGACGCGCAAGCTCGTCGTCGAGCTCAGTTCGGGAACGTTCGAATACTCGGGCGTTTCGCCCGAGGTCTGGCGCCGGCTCGCGAGCTCGAGTTCGCCGTGGAGCTTCTTCCGCGACAACGTCGACGAGGAGTTCGTCGCCAAGCGCGTCCGCTAGGCAGAAAGTGGGGTCAGGGCGGTGTAACCCCGTCATTGCAACACCTTCTGGTTCAATGGAGAAGGGAGGTGTTCAATGGGACAAAGTCGTAGGTTCACGGCGGCGGAGCA
>JADLBN010000034.1 GCA_020847675.1 Burkholderiales bacterium
CGGGGCCATAGGCGACGATCTCGATCGCGACGTTCGCGGCGCCGAGGTCGGCCTGCAGGTTGCGCGCGTTGTTGAGCGCGAGATTCCACCTGGCGGGGTCGTTGTCGCTCACCTGCATCACGACCCTATTGGCGGGTTCGCCGCCCTGGGCGAAGACGGCGGGAGCGGCGAACAACGCCAGCGCGAAGCCGGCGGCGAACATCGGAAGATGCTTCATCGGGTCACCTCGCTCGAGGGGCGGGCGGCCAGTATGCGCGCTTCCGCCGCGCGCCGGAACCGGCGTTCCAGTAAGATGCGCCGCGACTGCCCCGCTTCGATGGGCGTCTTCCGAGTTGCCCTCCACTCCGCCTCCCTTGCCTGCGCGGCCCGCCGTGTCCCGGTCGTTCCCGAAGGCCGCCCCGTGAAGCACGACCACGTCCCGGTCCGGGCGGTTGTCCTGATCTGCGCGGCGACGCTGTGCTTCGCGACGCTCGACGTGGTGCTCAAGGCGCTGTCGGCACGCTACCCCGTTCCGATGCTCGTCTGGGCGCGATGGACCGTGCAGGCGCTGGCGATCCTCGCGTGGCTCGTGCCGCGCCGCGGCGTGGCGGACCTGCGCACGCGGTTCGCCGGGCGGCACCTCGGGCGCGGAGTGGTCCTGATCGCCTCGTCGGTCACCTTCGTCTACGCGCTGCACGCGCTGCCGCTCGCGATCGTGACCGCGATCAACTATACGACGCCGATGATCGTCGTGCTGCTGGCGGTCCTGCTGCTGGACGAGCGGCTGACGCCCCCGAGGGCTGCCTTCGTGATCGCGGGCGCGATCGGCATGCTCCTGATCGTGCGTCCCGGCTCCGACGTCTTCCGCGGGGCGTCGTTGCTCGCGCTCGCCTCGGCCACGCTCTACGCGCTGTTCCAGATCTCGACCCGCAGGATGGCCGCCGAGCATCCGATCGCGCTCCTGTTCTACCCCGCGCTGGCCGGTTCGGTGCTGCTCGCGATTCCTACGGCGTTCTCGCCCGACGCGTTCACGGCCATGACGGGGCGCGACGCCGCGCTGCTGGTCGCAGGAGGCGTGGTCGGCGCGCTCGGGCACCTGATGTTCATCCTCGCGTTCCGGCGCGCGCCCGCGTCCGCGCTCACACCGTTCACCTACGTTCACCTGGTGTGGGCGATGCTTTTCGGCTGGCTCGTGTTCGGCACCTTCCCCGACGCCCTGGCGCTCGCCGGCATGGCGATCATCGCGGGGAGCGGCCTCCTCATCACCGTTCACGAGCGGCGCCGCGCGGCCGGCCCGCCACCGGCTGGCGCCGATTGACGTAGAATCGGCCGCTCTCACGAAAGGCGGTCATGAGCGCGAAACCACGCATCGGCATCGTCGGCGCCGGCCTCATGGGTCACGGCATCGCGAAGAACCTGGTCGAGAAGGGTTTCCCGCTCGCCGTGCGTGCGCATCGCAACCGCGCGCCGGTCGAGGACCTCCTGCGTCGCGGCGCGACCGAGGCGAAGACCCACGCCGATCTCGCCCGCAGCGCGGACATCGTGATCCTGTGTGTGACCGGGGCGCCGCAGGTCGAGGAGGTGATCTTCGGGCCGGATGGCGTCGCAGGCGCGGCGCGGCCGGGTCTCGTCGTGGTCGATACGTCGACCTCCGAGCCCGCGACGACCGCGAAGGTTCGCGAGGCTCTCGCGAAGCAGGATGTCCGCTTCGTCGATGCACCGCTCGCTCGCACCCCGGTGGAGGCAGAGCAGGGCCGGCTCAACACGATGGTCGGTGCGGACGACGCGACCTTCGCCGAACTGAAGCCGGTGCTCGCCGCGTACTGCGAGAACATCGTCCACGCGGGACCGCCCGGGCACGGCATCGTGCTGAAGCTCATCAACAACTTCATGGCGCAGGCGATCTGCACCGCCACCGCCGAGGGTCTCGCCGCGGCGGCGAAATCAGGCCTCTCGATTCGCAAGCTGCACGAAGTCGTCTCCGCCGGAGCGGTCAACTCGGGCCTGTTCCAGATGATCGTGGGCAGGATGCTCGAGAACGGCGACCTCTCGGGCCTCAAGTTCACGCTGTCCAACGCCGCGAAGGACCTGCGCTACTACACGCACTTCACCGAGTCGATGATGCTGCCCTCGGTGGTCGGCGAAGCGGTGCACCAGAGTCTCGTGACTGCGAATGCGCTGGGGTTCGGCGAGCGATTCGTCCCGTCGCTGGTGGAGGCGCAGGAGAGACTCGCCGGCGTGAAGATCGTGCCGCGATGACCGCGACCCCTGATCCCGCGGACGCCCCGCGGATGGAGAGTCGAACGCCCCCTGATCCCACGGACGTCCCGCGGATGGAAACTCGCATCCGTGGGACGTCCGTGGGATCGGAGGTGGGAGCGAGGCGCGAATGACGGCCTCCGACTACCTCGAGTTCGCCTACCGAACGGTCGTTGCGGCGGGCGCGGCGACGCTGCCGCACTTCCGCGTGCCGATCGCGGTCGACGACAAGGGCGGCGCAGGTTACGATCCGGTGACCGCCGCCGACCGCGACGCGGAGGCGGTGATCCGCGCGGCGATCGCGAAGGCGTATCCCGGCCACGGCAGCCGCGGCGAGGAGCACGGCTTCGAACGCGGCTCGTCGCGCTACACCTGGGTGATCGATCCGGTCGACGGCACGCGCAGCTTCATCACCGGCCAGCTCCACTGGGGCATGCTCGTGGCGCTGCACGATGGCGAGCGCGTCGTGTGCGGCGTGTCGCACCAGCCCTACGTCGGCGAGACCTTCCTCGCGGCGGCGGGCGGCCCCGCGCGCTTCCGGCACGCCGGCACCGAGCGCATCCTCGCGACCCGGCGCTGCGCCTCGATCGGCGACGCGATCCTCGCCACCACGTCGCCCGACCTGTTCGACACGCCGCGCCGCGCGGAGGCGTTCGCGCGCGTGCGCTCGCGCGTGCGGCTCACGCGCTTCGGCGGCGACTGCTACGCCTATTGCCTGCTCGCGATGGGGCTCATCGACGTCGTCATCGAGAGCGGCCTCCACGCCTGGGACATCCAGGCGCTGATCCCGATCATCGAAGGGGCGGGGGGCGTCGTCACGTCCTGGGACGGCGGGAACTGCGAGGAGGGCGGCGAGCTTCTCGCCTGCGGCGACCCGGCGCTCGCGCCCGCCGTGCGCGAACTCCTCGCGGATCGGCGCTCTTCGTCCGGTCCGCCTTCCCGGTAGTCGGGCAGCGGGGCCCGACCCCATGCATTTCCTGGTCCTGGGCGGCACGAAGTTCCTCGGCCGGCACCTCGTCGACGCCGCGGTAGAGCGCGGCCACTCGGTGACGACATTCACCCGCGGCCAGTCGCCGACGCACGAGCACGCTTCGGTGCTGCCCCTCGGGGGAGACCGCGACCCGGAGAAGGGCAGCGGCCTCGCGGCGCTCGCGTCCGGCACCTGGGATGCCGCATTCGACCTGTCGGGCTACGTGCCGCGCGTGGTCGACGCCTCCTGTGCGCTGCTCGGCGAACGCGTGAAGCGCTACCTGTTCGTGTCGACGATGTCGGTCTACGCGGACACCTCGTCTGCCGGCATCGGCGAGGACGCGAGGCGCACCGTGCTCGCGGATCCGGCCAGCGAGGACGTCTCGGCACACTACGGCGCGCTCAAGGCCGCGTGCGAGGATCGTGTGATCGAGCGCTACGGCGATCGCGCGACCGTCGTGCGGCCGGGACTCCTCGTCGGACCGTTCGACCCGACCGACCGGTTCGCGTACTGGGTCGCGAGATTCACGCAGCCCGAAGTGCTGGGCGGGCGCGACAGCGAGGCCGCGGTGCCCGCGCCTCCCGAACGGCCGATCCAGCTCCTCGACGCGCGTGACCTCGCCGCGTGGCTGGTGATGCTGGCCGAAGGCGACGTCGGCGGGACGTTCAACGCGACGAGTCCCGCGGGCCAGTGGACGATGAACGACCTCATCGAAGCCGCGACGCTCCTGCGCCGCTTCGACGCGCCCTCGCCGGTGTGGATCGACGCCGACGTGCTGCGCCGCGCCGGCATCGAGCCGTGGACCGAACTGCCGCTGTGGTTGCCGCAGGATGAACCCGCGTACGCCGGGTTCTTCGCGGTCGACACGGCGCGGGCGATCGCGGCGGGACTGGTGACGCGCCCGCTCACCGCGATCGTGTCCGACACGGCCGCGTGGCTCGGCGGCAAGTGGCGCCCCGACGCGTGGCAGAAGGTGCTGACCGCGGAACGCGAGCGACGCCTGCTGGCGCTGCAGGCCGATCGCTGACGCGGGCGCGCCGCGCCGCGGCTTCGCGTCAGTCCGAGCGCGACCGGTCGCGGTACAGGAACGCGACCAGGAGCGCGAGCAGCATCACGAGGATGCCGTCGAAGACGATCTGTCGCGTGACCAGCATGCCGGGCATCGGCTGAACTGCGTAGTAGATGAGGTAGGTGGGCGCACTCGTCAGCAGCACGACGGCGATGCCGTAGCGCAGGCCCTGGCCCAGCCAGTCCGACGCCTGGATTCCCTTCGAGTAGATCCAGGTGAACGCGCCGGAAAGCAGGACGTGGGCGAGGATCACGTAGTGGAAGTAGTTCTGCGCGTCGGCGGGCGCGCGCATCATGCCGCCCAGCCGCTGATAGTCGTCGGCGAGCATCGCGCCGTGGACGGCGAAGCTGCCGAGCATCCAGGCGACGAACACGACGGCCCAGGCGGTGACGAATCTGCGGTTCATGGCATTCTCCTCCGCGGGTGGATCGGTCGCTGACGGCCGGAGTGCCCGTCAGCGGGCGTTCTCCGCCTCGCGCTTCAACGACTCGTTCATCGCGACGAAACCGCGGCGAGTCCTGTCCTCGAGCGCCGGCCGGAATCGCGGGACGAGCAACCCCGAGAACTGCTCGCCGTGGTCGAAGCGGGTGCCTCCGTTCGTGTTCTCGCGGAGCCTGAACCAGTGCTCGCCGTCGAACAGGCCCGGGATCAGGAGCTTGCCCTTCCAGCGCAGTTCGCGGTTCTCGTCGAGCGCGACGATGACCGGCCGGAACCGCATCGCGCGGCCCCCCGGCGGCTCGAGCGACACGGCGAGGCTCGCCCCCACCTCCGGCCTGCCTTCGATCGCGCGCACGTACGGGTTCCAGCGCCCGTAGGAGGGGAAGTCGCACAGGATGCGCCACACGCGCTGCGCCGGCGCGGCGATGTCGATCGCCGTGTCGATGCGGTGGGTGCGGGCCGGGGCGTTCACGTCGCGACGCTCGCCCGGAGCGCCCGCCTCCGGGCCGGAGCATCCGCGGGTCGCCGGGCGCCCGCGCGGTACTGCGCTGCCACGGCTACTTCGCGCCCGTCAGCGCGTGGCGCCACTCGTGCACCGGAGGCAGGCCGCCCATGGCGATCGCCGCGAGATAGAGCAGGGTGACGACCGCGGCGAACGCTCCGACGGCGCGCAGCCACGAGGCTGTCGCGGTCCCGGCGGCGGCACTGCGGCCCGCGAACGCCCATGCGGGTGCGGGTGACATCAGGAAGATCGCGATCGCGAGCGGCCAGAAACCGCGAATCGCGCACAGCGCCGCGACGCACGCGGCGGACAACGCCCAGATCCGGGTGACGGGACGCATCGAGGTCTCCCTGTGCGTGCGGCGCAGGCCGCCTGCGGCGATGATACCGCGCCAGGCAACGCCGGACTCAGAACTCGCGCTTGAGCAGGCGATCCACCGAGAACGCTCCGCCGCCGTGCGCGACGAACAGGAGCGTGATCGCGGACCACAGGATCGACTTCTCCGACCCGGCGAGCCCCTGGCCCTGGACGACCCAGTGGAAGTAGACGGTGACGAGGAGGACCACCGTCGCGCCGGCGGCGGCGAAGCGCGTGAGGAATCCGATCGCCAGCAGGAGGCCGCCGATGAACTCGGTACCGGCGAGGAGCGGCGACCAGAACACGCCGGGGTGGAATCCGAGGCTCTCGGTCATGCCCGCGTACTTGAGCGGCGCCTGGATCTTCGGCCAGCCGTGCACCATCAGGATGAGGCCGGCGCACACGCGCAGGAGCGGCGTCGCGATGCAGGCGAGCACCGAGTAGAGGCCGCCCAGGGCGGGAATCGCGAGGCGGCTGCGGTCGATCGAGGACATGGTATTCGGACTCCCTTGTGGCGGCCCGCCGGACTGCGGGCGACCCGGGACAGACCTGCCGTGTGCGGTAATCGTTCCCGGCGGCCGGAGGCGGACGGCGCACGCCGGACCGGAATGCAGCGCCAGAGCGCCGGTCGGCACGCGCCCGGCTCATTCCCGCTCGCGCGACTTCAGCACGGCGAGTTCGACCTCGACGACGCGATCGTCTCCGGACACGAGGACGTGCCCATCCTGGATCGTGACCTGCAGCGCCATCGTGCGCGCCGCGAGCGCGGCGAGTGCCGCGGTCGCCTCCGGCGCGAACTCGCGCACCGACAATGTCGGCTGGCGCGCGAGCGAGAGCCCTGCCTTGTCCCACCACAGCGCGCAGGCGCGGCCGCCGTAGGGATAGACGTGGACCTCGCGCGCCCTGCCGCAGGCCTTGCGGACTTCGCGCTCGTCGGGCAGTCCCACGACGATCCACTCGTCGATCCCGCCGGTCAGGTCGCGCCGCACGAGATCCGGTTCGTCCTCGGCGGAGAGGCCGCGCCCGAACTCGAGCCGCTCGTCGGCGTGCAGCGCGAACGCGACCAGTCGCACCATCAGGCGTTCGTCGGTTTCGGAAGGGTGGCGCGCCAGCGTGAGCGGGAAGTCGCCGTAGACGCCGCGGTCGACGTCCGCGACCGAGAGTTCCGCCTTGAAGATCGTCGATTTCAGTGCCATCGGGCGCGAGTGTAGCGGTACCCGCATCGGGGTCTCCGGTCGCGGGCCCGGATTCGCGCGCGGCCGCGGCCTCGGCCCCGCGTGTTGCTTGACGCACGAATCATTTCCGGACGGACGGCGGCGACCCGCCGGAGGGCGCCATCCGCTCCATTGGCGGGCTACAATCGGCACGGTTGCGAAGGCGACGATGGCGTTCGGGGATACAGGCGCTTCGCTCGCTCCGCTTTCGTCGGCCGCGGGCAGCGGGAATGCAACCGGTCGATTCGCGGTCAGTTCCTCCAGGCATGGCGTCCGTCTTCCGGGTCCGGCCTGGCAAGCCGGACCGGAAACCCGATGCGCACAGACCTCTGGGAAAACCCGCTCGGCACCGACGGGTTCGAGTTCATCGAATACGCGGCGCCCGATCCGGTGGCGCTCGGCGCGCTGTTCGTGCGGATGGGCTTCACCGCCGTCGCGAAACACCGCAGCAAGAACGTGACGCTCTACCGCCAGGGCGGCGTGAACTTCATCGTCAACGCGGAGCCGCAGTCGTTCGCGCAGTCGTTCGCGCGCGTGCACGGGCCGTCGATCTGCGCGATCGCGTTCCGGGTGGAGGACGCTGCGAAGGCGTACCGGAGCTGCGTCGCGAACGGCGCCTGGGGCGTCGAGGCGCACCCGGGCCCGATGGAACTCGCGATCCCCGCGATCAAGGGCATCGGCGACTCGCTCGTCTATCTGGTCGACCGCTACGAGCGCGACGGGCGCGGCGTGTCGATCTACGACATCGACTTCGTGCCGCTGTCCGGCGTCGAAGCGCACCCGGCCGGCGCGGGCCTCCTGGCGATCGACCACCTGACGCACAACGTGTACCGCGGCCGGATGGAGGAGTGGGCGAACTTCTACGAGCGCCTGTTCAACTTCCGCGAGGTGCGCTACTTCGACATCGAGGGCAAGCTCACCGGGCTCAGGTCGAAGGCGATGACCTCCCCTTGCGGGAAGATCCGCATTCCGATCAACGAGTCCTCCGACGACAGGAGCCAGATCCACGAGTACCTGGTCGACTACCGCGGCGAGGGCATCCAGCACGTAGCGCTCTCGACGGCGGACATCCACGCGACGGTCGAGGCGCTCGCCGCGAGCGGCGTCGCGTTCCAGGACACGCTCGACACCTACTACGAGCAGCTCGCGACGCGGCTTCCGGGCCACAAGGAGGACACGGCGCGCCTGAAGCGCAACCGCATCCTGCTCGACGGCGCGCCGGCGAAGGACGAGATGCTGCTGCAGATCTTCACGAAGAACGCGATCGGCCCGATCTTCTTCGAGATCATCCAGCGCAAGGGCAACCAGGGTTTCGGCGAGGGCAATTTCCGCGCACTGTTCGAGTCGATCGAACTCGACCAGATCCGGCGCGGCGTGCTGAGGGCTTGAGCCGCGGGCGAGTCCGGCGCGCGCGGGCAGGCGTCGATCCGGCGACGGGGTCGAAGCCCGGCGCCGGACACCAGTCCGGTGCCACGCGGCGGCTTGCTTCCGCGAGCGGTTGACTACGAGACCCTCCGGCCGGCGAACGAAGCCTGATTCCGGCATCCGAACCGGCCATGCCGGGTCGGGGTGGCCTCCGATCGCCACGGCCGGTCGGACGGGCGGGGAATTTCCGCGCCGCGGCACGCTCCAATCCGGGGCGGGGGGTACCTGGCCCTTGCCTGCGGTCCTCCGGACCCCACATGGACCGGGGGAGCGTTCATGAGGGGGGTGCGAAATCCCCGCCTTTTTGTTACACTTCAAGGCTTTGCTGCAGGCTTGGGAAGGTCAGTGCTTACTCCGCTCAGTTTCACGCTGCTGCGCCAGCTCTCGGACGGTCATTTCCACTCGGGCGAGGACCTCGCCGAGAAGGTGGGGCTGACGCGCGCCCGGGTGTCGCAGTTGCTGCGCCAGGCCGAGACCGCCGGCCTGTCGCTCGAGCGGGTGCGCGGCCTCGGGTATCGCCTGAAGGCGGCCCCGGACTTCCTCGACGCGAACGCGGTCCGCTCGATGCTCGTGGATTTCGGCGCGAAGGTCGCCAAGCCCGGCACCCCCGCGCCCAAGCCGCAGGCGCCGGTCGAGGAGGACCTCGCGCTCAACGGCAACGATCGCCCGGTCATCGATCCGACGCCGCCCGCATTGCAGGTCGAGGTGTCGGACCAGATGGACTCGACCTCGAGCGAACTCCTGCGCCGGGCTCCACGCCGGGACATCCACGGCGCCGTGCTCGCCGCCGAGTGGCAGACGTCAGGACGCGGCCGCCACGGCCGCGCGTGGAGCGCGATCGCCGGCGGCTCGATCACGTTCTCGATCGGCTGGCGCTTCGAGCAGGGCGCGGGCTTCCTCGCGGGACTCTCGCTCGCGGCCGGTGTCGCCGTCGCGCGCGCGCTCGAGAAGGAAGGCTTCGACGGCGTCGAGCTCAAGTGGCCGAACGACCTCGTCTTCCGCCATCACAAGCTCGGCGGCATCCTGATCGAAGTCAACGGCGACGCGCTGGGGCCTTCGACGGTCGTCATCGGCGTCGGCGTCAACGTGCGCATGCCGCGCGAAGTCCGTCGCGAGATTCCGCAGCCGGTCACCGACCTGCAGGCGGTCGCGGGCCGTGGTGCGAGGCCGATCGACCGCAACCGCGTGCTCGCGCGCCTCATCAGCGAAGTCTCGTCGATGCTCGCCGCGTATGCGGAGCACGGCTTCGCGCCGATCGCCGCGGAGTGGCAGCAGCGCCACGCCTACCAGGGCAAGCCGGTGAAGCTCGTGCTTCCCGACGGCGGCGCGGTCAAGGGCACTGTCGCCGGTGTCGATGCGAGCGGCGCGCTGGTCCTCGCGGATGGCCCGCGACGGTCGCGCTTCCTCTCCGGAGAGCTTTCGCTCCGTCGGGCCTGAGGGCGGTTCTGCGTGACGCGCGAAGGCGCGTCGATTCGAGCCGGGCGATGCGTCGCGGGCGGTTCCGGCCGCCTCTGCTCCGCCTCCCATCCCACGGACGTCCGTGGGATGAGGGGGAGCGCGCGGCGCCCCGCTGCGGGCGCGCAGGCGCGGGGGCAGCTTGGCAGGCTCCGGGAATGCGCCCGACGTGGACGCCGGCGCCGGCGACGTGCGATGCTGATCCCGAGCCCGGTGCCTGAAGGCGGCTGGCGTCGTCGTTCAACCCGAATCCGCCTCGCGGTCCTCGTTCCCGTCACCCGCATCCGCCCCGCGACCCTCGTTCCCGTCGCCCACGTCCGCCCCGCGCCCTGATCCTCGTCGTCCACATCGGCGGTTCGCGCATGAAATGGGGCCTCTCCGGCCCCAGGGGCTGGGTCGCGCAGGGCGTGGTCGGCAACCAGGAGATCGGGACGCTCGTGCTGCGCGAGTGGCAGAACCTCGCGCGCCCGGAACGCGCGCTCGGCGTGAACGCTGCGGGCGAAGCGCAGCGCGTGCGCGTCGAGGCGCAGCTCGCGCGCTGGCGCGTGCCGATGCGCTGGATCGTGCCGGCGGCGCAGGCGGCGGGCGTCGTCAACCGTTACGAGGAACCCTGGACGCTGTCGCCCGCGCGGTGGACGTCGCTCATCGCCGCGCGCGCCCGCGTACTGGCCGCTGGCGGACCACCCGCACCCTGCGTCGTCGTCGGGGCGGGTACGCTCATCACCGTCGATGCGCTCGACGCCGACGGCAGCTTTCGCGGCGGCGTCGCGCTGCCGGGCCTGAACGCGATGCAGAAGATGCTCGGCGAGTCTTCGCCCACGTGGCGCACCGCGCGCGGGCACTGGAGCGACTTCCCGGCGAACAACGCCGACGCCGCGGCGACCGGCGTGCTCTCGGCGGCGACCGGCGCCATCGGGCAGCTTCGCGAACGCCTGCGCGGCGATGGGGAGGCGGTGCGCTGCTTCGTCACCGGGGGCGCGGCGCAGGATCTCGCCCGTCACCTCGCCGCTCCGGTGGAGCTCGTGGATAATCTCGTGCTCGAAGGCGCGCTCGTGCTCGCGGACGCCTGACCGCCGCCACCGGACCATGCGAACCGTCCTCGTCCTGCTGCTCCTCGCGAACCTCTCGCTGTTCGCCTACACGCGTCTCGACGGCGGATCTGGCGGCGAGGCGGTGCGCCTCACCGAACAGGTGCAGCCCGACAAGATCAAGCTGCTCACGCCGCAGCAGGTGGCCGCACTCGGGCCGGCGAAGGTCGCGGCACTCGCCGACGTCTGCGTCGATTGGGGGCCGTTCAACGAGACGGAGCGGGCGAAACTCGTCTCGGATCTCGAGCCGCTCGGCATCGGCAAGCTCACCACGCAGCGGCGGGCGGACGTGAGCGGCCTGTGGTCGCCGATGCTCGCCCCGTACTCGAGCCGGGCAGCGGCCGAACGCCGGGCCGGCGAACTGCGCGGACTGAACCTGCGCGACGTGGCGATCGTCGACGCCGGCGGCGGCCGCTACACGGTGGCGGTCGGCGTGTTCCGCACCGAGGAGGCGGCGAACGCGCACGCGAGCGAACTCGCGCGGCTCGGCGTGGCGCTGCCGGCAGCGACGCAGCGCGCGCAGCCGGTCAGCCAGACGTTCTTCGTCGTGCGCGACCCGCCGGCCGGCGCGGTGGCCCGGATGCGCGAACTGCAGGCGGGGTACCCGGGCGCGACCCTCAAGGTCGGGAACTGCGACAGGGCCTGAATCGCCACCGGGGCCGGGTGCGGCAGCGCTCCCGGAAGTGGACTTGAATCCCGGGCGGGCGTAGCCTGTGCGGCCCTTCGAGCCGGACCGGGCCAGATGAAACGCGACGCTCTCCTCCTCTCCGAAGACGCGCTGGTCGCCGAAGCGCGCCGGGTGCTCGGCAAGTTCGCGCTGGTGAAGCCCTCGATCAGCGCGGGCGGCGTCGCCGCGGCGCTGGAAACGCAGGCCGGGCACGTCTACACCGGCATCAATCTCGACCTCGCCTGCGGCATCGGCTTCTGCGCCGAGCACTCCGCGGTCGCGGAGATGCTGAAGGCCCGCGAGACCGCCATCCGCCGCATCGTCGCGATCGATGACGAAGGCGTGCTGGCGCCCTGCGGCCGCTGCCGCGAGCTGATCGTCCAGATCGACCGGCGCAACCTCGACTGCGAAGTGATCCTGCCCGGCAACACCGTCTCCCGCATCGGGGACCTGCTGCCGCGCGCCTGGCTCGAGCCGCTGTTCGCGCGCGATTGAACCGGTGTCAGACACGGTGTCTGACACCGTGTCTGACACCGATCGATGCCTGATGAAACTTCCCATCCGCGAGGCCCGGAGCGCGCGTGACGTGGCGCTCTCCCGCGCGCTGATCGAGGAGTACGCGGCGGGGCTGGGCATCGACCTGCGCTTCCAGGCGTTCGACGAGGAACTGGGTTCGCTTCCCGGCAGGTACGCACCGCCGCTCGGCAGGCTTCTCCTCGCGGGACCGCCAGGCGACGCCGTCGGCTGCATCGCGCTGCGGCCGCTCGCGCCGCCCGCGCGCGCGACGCGTTGCGCCGACGACGTCTGGTCCAGGTTCGCCGCGCCCGTCGGCGAGGTGAAGCGCCTGTACGTGCAGCCGCGCGCCCGCGGCACGGGTACCGGCCGCGCGCTCGCGGTTTCGATCGTCGACGCCGCACGCGCGATCGGGTACCGTACGCTCTGCCTCGACACGCTCGAGCGGATGAGCGAGGCGCGCGCGCTCTACGCGAGCCTCGGATTCCGAACCTGCGCGAAGTACTACGACAACCCGCTCGACGACGCCGTCTACTATTCGCTTGCGCTCTGATCCGATGGACCGCGACGCCGACTCGATCACCAAGCGTGTGGCAGCGCTGGAGAGCGCGCGCGGCGTCGACGTGGTGACCGCGTCGATCGCGAAAGCCGACGTCTACATGGAGCTGCCCTGGCGCGCGGGCGCACTCGCGGCCTCGGTCACCGCGCTGGTGCTCGCCGTCGGCGATCTTCTGCGGCCCGAGTGGGCCACGTCGACGACGCTCCTCCTCGCGCTCGCGACCGTGATGCTCGTCGGGGCGGGGGTCGCGCTGCTCACGATCTTCGTTCCCGGAGTCGCGCGAGTGTTCCTGTCGAGGCAACGCGCCGAGACCGAGGTGAGGCAGTACGCGCAGGCGTTCTTTCTCGAGCGCCAGCTCTTCCGCACCCGGCGGCGCCTGGGCATCCTGATCCTCGTCGCGCGGTTCGAGCACCGGGTCGAGGTGATCGCGGACATCGGCTACGACGGTCGCATCGCGGCGGACGAGTGGGGGAGCGTCATCCCGCCGATGGTGCCGCTCCTGCGCGAGGGCCGGCCGCACGACGCGATCCTCGCCGGCCTCGACGCGCTCGACGGGCTGCTGCGCGAGCGCGGCTTCGCGGGCGACGGCGCGGGCGCGAACGAATTGCCCGACCGTATCGTCGAGGAAGGCGAGGCGCGCGAATGAGCCGCGCGCACGCGTTTCGCGGCCTCGGGCGCGCGCTCGCCCTCGCAGCGGCGCTCGTCGCGACAGCCGCTTCTGCGGCGGACGTTCCGTACCTGTCGGGCCGCGTCGTCGACGAAGCGGGAATCCTGTCCCCGCAGGCGAAGCAGACGATCTCGCGGATCTCGGAAGCCCGCGAGAAGGCCATCGGCGACCAGATCGTGGTGCTGACGATGAAGTCGCTCGACGGCGAGAGCATCGAGGGCTTCGCAACGCGGGTGTTCGACGCCTGGAAGCTCGGGCAGAAGGGCAAGGACAACGGCGTGCTGGTGATCGTCGCGCCCTCGGAGCGCAAGATGCGCATCGAGGTGGGCTACGGGCTCGAAGGCACGCTCACCGACGCGGCGGCGTCGCGCATCATCCGCGAGGCGATGACGCCGAAGTTCAAGGCCGGCGACTTCGACGGCGGCGTGGTCGCGGGCGTCGAGGCGATCGACGAGACGCTGGGAGGCAAGGGCGACTGGGGATCGGCCGGCGCGTCCTCCGCCTCGTCGTCGACCTCGTCGCGGGCCTTCTCGGACATCGAGTCGCAGATGCCGCCCTGGCCGATGCGCATCCTGCTCGGGGCGTTCATCTTCGGCATCATCGGCCTGTTCACCGTCATCGGCGTGATGACTCCCGGCGTGGGCTGGTTCCTGTACGTGTTCCTGATCCCGTTCTGGGCGATGTTCCCGATCATCATCGTCGGCGTGAAGGGCGCTCTGGTGCTCCTCGGAATCTACGTGGTCGGCTATCCGATCGCGAAGATCATCCTGTCGCGGCAGGAGTGGTACGCGAAGGCCGCGAAGGATCTGAAGACCAGGGGCAGCACCTCGATCGGCGGCTTCGTCGTGTCGAGCCGCGGCGGCAGCAGCAGCTCGTCGTCGGGTGGCGGCGGCTTCTCGGGCGGCGGCGGAAGCTCCGGCGGCGGCGGCGCGTCGGGGAGCTGGTAGCCGCGCCGCGGCGTCCCCGCGGCGGGCTGCGCGGGGAGGTTCCCGGCCGAAACCCGCCCGCGGCGTCGCTCAGACGCGCTCGAGCAGCATCGCGATGCCCTGGCCCACGCCGATGCACATCGTGCACACCGCGTAGCGGCCCTTGCGCCGTGCGAGTTCGCGCACCGCGGTCGTCGCGAGGCGCGCGCCCGAGGCGCCGAGCGGATGGCCGAGCGCGATCGCGCCGCCGTTGGGATTCACGTGCGGCGCGTCGTCGGGAAGCCCGAGTTCGCGCAGCACCGCGAGCGCCTGCGCGGCGAAGGCCTCGGTCAGTTCGACGAGGTCGAGGTCGCCCACCGCGAGCTTCGCGTGCGCGAGCAGCTTGCGCGTCGCGGGCGCCGGGCCGATGCCCATGATGCGCGGCGCCACGCCGGCGACGGCGGAAGCGACGATGCGCGCGCGCGGCTCGAGGCCGTGCCTGCGCGCGGCCGCCTCCGACGCGACGATCACCGCGCAGGCGCCGTCGTTGACGCCCGACGCGTTGCCTGCGGTCACCGAACCGTCCGCCTTCACGATCGGCTTCAGTTTCGCGAGGGCGTCGAGCGTGGTCGCGCGCGGGTGCTCGTCGCGGTCGACCATCACCGGGTCGCCCTTGCGCGACGGGATCGCGACCGGAACGATCTCGTCGGCGAGCCTGCCCGCGGCGATCGCCCCGGCCGCGCGCTCCTGCGAGCGCAGCGCGAACGCGTCCTGGTCTGCGCGCGCGATGCCGAACTCGGCGGCGACGTTCTCCGCCGTCTCCGGCATCGAGTCGATGCCGTGGTGCGCCTTCATCAGCGGGTTGACGAAACGCCAGCCGATCGTCGTGTCCTCGATCTTCGCGCTGCGCGAAAAGGCCTCCGCGGCCTTGCCGAGGACGAACGGTGCACGCGACATGCTCTCGACGCCGCCGGCGATCACGAGCGACTGCTCGCCCGCCTTGATCGCGCGCGCCGCGATGGCGATCGCGTCGAGGCTCGACCCGCAGAGGCGGTTCACCGTCGTGCCCGCGACCGAAGCCGGCAGGCCCGCGAGCAGCAGCGCCATGCGCGCCACGTTGCGGTTGTCCTCGCCGGCCTGGTTCGCGCAGCCGTAGACGACGTCGTCCACCGCTTCCCAGTCGGTCTTCGCATTGCGCCGGACCAGCGCTGCGATCGGCGCGGCCGCGAGATCGTCGGTGCGCATGGCGGCGAGGGCTCCGCCGTAGCGGCCGAACGGCGTGCGGATCGAGTCGCAGAGAAAGGCTTCCATGTCGGGGCGCGGGTCCGGAGGGGAGGATGGGTGGCCGACGCGGAGGCGTCGGGCGGCGCGCACGCAACCGCGCGCGACGAGGCGATACGTTATCAGGCCCCGCGCCGCGGGAGCAAACCCGCGGTGTGTTACCGTCGTGCTCCGGGGGACGCTTGCCGATCGTCGATCTCGAAGGTCCGGAACTGCACGCGAACGCGGAGATCGACTCCTCCGGGCTTCACGCCGCGGGCCGTCGCGAGAGCCGCGCGCGAAGCGCGAGCACCTGCGTCGCGCGCCAGGCGGACGGAGTCGCCCGCGGACGGACCGCGCCGCGCGGTCCGATTCGGGAGACCGCCGCGTGAGCGCCGGATCGTCGCGCGCGAACGCGTTCCCGTCGGACTTCCGCCGCTACCTCGTCACGCGCCTTTCTGGCACCGCGGCGAACCAGATGCTGATGGTCGCGCTGGCGTGGCAGATGTACGACCTCACCGGCCGAGCCTTCGACCTCGGGATGGTCGGCCTGCTGCAGTTCCTGCCTGCGCTGCTGCTGACGTTGCCCGCGGGACACCTCGTGGACCGCACCGACCGGCGTCGCGTGCTCGCCGCCGCGCTCGTGCTGCAGGGGGTCGTCGCGCTGCTCCTCGCCTGGGGCACGCTGCGCGGCTGGGCCGGCCGCGAAACGATCTACGTCGCCTGCGTCGTCCTCGGCGTGGCGCGTGCGCTGCAGTTTCCGTCGCAGCAGGCGATGGTGCCCGCGCTGGTCGCCGGGCGGGACCTGCCCCGCGCGCTGGCGGCGAGCGCGTCGATGCTCAAGTTCGCGGTCATCGGCGGGCCGGTGCTCGGCGGGTTCCTCTATGCGGCCGGCCCCGCGATCGTCTACGCGCTCTGCCTCCTGCTGCTGGCGGTCTCCGTCGCCTTCCTCGCGCGGATCCGGCCGCTGCGGACCGCGCGCCCACCGGAGGAGCCGGCGCTGCGCTCGGTGCTCGACGGCCTCGCGTTCATCTGGAACCGCAAGCAGGTGCTGGGCGCGATCTCGCTCGATCTCTTCGCGGTGCTCATGGGCGGGGCGACCGCGCTTCTACCGATGTACGCGAAGGACGTGCTCTCGACCGGGCCCTGGGGGCTCGGCATCCTGCGCGCCGCGCCCGCGGTCGGGGCGCTCGCGGTCGCGCTTGCGCTGGCGCGCTGGCCGATCGAACGCCGCGCCGGGCGCAGCATGCTCGCGATGGTTGCCGTCTACGGCGTTTCGACGATCGTGTTCGGCGTTTCGAGGGACTTGGCGCTCTCGGTGCTGGCTCTCGCGGCGGGTGGCGGCGCCGACATGGTGAGCGTCGTCATCCGGCACTCGCTCGTGCAGCTCGACACGCCCGACGAGATGCGCGGCCGGGTGAGCGCGGTCAGCAGCGTGTTCATCGGCGCGTCGAACGAACTGGGCGAGTTCCGCGCCGGCACCGTCGCAGACTGGATCGGGCCGGTCGCCGCGACGGTGGTGGGCGGCGTGGGTACGCTCGTGGTCGTCGCGTGCTGGATACGGCTGTTTCCGTCGCTCCTGCGCCGCGACCGCCTGCAACCGCGCGAGGATGAGCGGCAGCGGGGCTGAAGCGCGTCGACCGCTGTCAGCCGCTGCGGGCGCCGCGGGGCATGACGCCGCGGCGGTCGCCGTCGCGTTCGATGTCCAGCGGATAGTGCGCGGCCGCGTCGTCGAGGACCCGGTCGATGAGGTCGGCGTAGTCGGGTTCGTCGAGACAGGGGCGGCACTCGCACAGGAGCGCGAGCGCGCGCAGGTAGCGCACGAAGAGCGCGGCCTCGGCCGGGGCGCGCGGAACCGCGATGCCGAGAGCCTCGATCGCGGCGGGGTCCGGCGAGAGGGAAGGGTTCTGGCTCATCGGGGCACTCCTTCGCGCCGGGACGCGACGAGCGCGGCCTCGACCCGGCTTCGCACCTGCAGTTTCTGCAGGATGTTGGTCACGTAGTGCTTGATCGTCTTTTCGGTGAGCCCGAGGCGCTCGCCGATCGCGCGGTTGGTGAGTCCCTGCCCGATGAGCGCGAGGATGTCGCGCTCGCGACCGGTCAGTTCCTGCAGCGGATCGGGGGCCTTCGCGCGCGTGAGGAGCGCGAGCATCTCGGCGGCGAGCGAGGGCGAGACGCAGGCTTCGCCAGCCACGACACTTCGGATGACTCGCGCGAGTTCCTGCGCCGAGACGCCTTTCAGCACGTAACCGCGCGCTCCCGCCTTGAACGCCGCGAGCAGACGATCGTGGTCTTCCGAGGCGGTCAGCATCACGATCGCGGTCGCGGGACACGCCGTCGCGATGCGTCCCGCGGTCGCGAGTCCGTCCCAGCCCGGCATGCTGAGGTCGAGGAGCACGACATCGGGCAGGATGTCGCGGGCGAGGCGCAGCGCCGCTTCGCCGGAATCGGCCTCGCCGACCACCGCGATGCCGGGCTCCCTGCCGAGCCCGTGCACGACGCCGGTCCGGAAGATCGGGTGATCGTCGACCACGAGGACGGTGATCGCGTCATTCATCGCCGGCCTCCGGCAGCCGCAGCGGGAGCCTGATCCGCGCCGCCGTGCCCTCGCCGGGGCTCGAGGCGAGCGCGAAGCTGCCGCCCAGGAGTTCGACGCGCTCGCGGATGCCCGCGAGCCCGCCGCGCCCGCGCTGCTCCTGCAGGGCGGCGTCGAGGCCCGGGCCGCGGTCGCGGACCGCGAGCGTCATCTCGTCGGCATCCGCCGTCAACTCGACCTGCTGGCCGGCGCCTCCCGCGTGGCGCAGCCCGTTGGCCAGGAGTTCCTGGATCACGCGGTAGATGGCGATCTTGACCGGCAGCGGAGCGGTGCGGGGCTCGTTCCTGGCCGTCCATCCGACCGTGACACCGGTCTTGCGCTCGTAGTCGCGCACGGCGCGCGCGGCGACCTCGGACGGGGAGAGGGGTTCGAGGTCGGGAAGCTGCATCCCCGCCGAGATGGACCTCAGGTCCGCCATCGCCGTGTCGACGGCGGTGCGAACGGCGGCGAGGTCGGCGACTGGCACTGCGGCGGTTTCCCGTCCCGGTCCGGCGGCGGATTCGGCCATCGCCCCGAGGCGCATCTGCGCGAAACCCAGGTCCTGCGCCGGACCGTCGTGGAGGTCCGCGGCGATGCGACGCAGGAAACGCTCGTTGAGCGACGAGGTCTCCGCCGCTGCCCGGCGAACCCGCGCGTCGAGACGCGAGTTGGTCGCGAGCAGCGCGGATAGCTCGCTCACACGCGTGTCCAGTTCGTGGCGCTGGGCGGCGATCGTGCGGCTCCCGCGCCGGACCACGCCGAAGAGCAGCATCATCATCGCGGCCGTCGTGATCGCCACCACGCCCCAGGTCCGCAGGCGCGCGCCGGCCATCGCCTGGTCGAGTTCAGCGGTCGTCTGGTAGAACTCGGCGACCGCCAGCGTCGTCCCGAGCGCGTGGGCGTGGACCGGCGCGTAGGTCTCGATCAGGCGATCCGGCCAGTCCCCCTGCGCGGTGTCGTGCGGCTGGGAGCGCCGGTCGATGACCTCCGCGTAAACCTCGCCGCGTAGCGCCGTCGCGAGACCGGGACCGGTGGGGAGCGTTCGTCCGATCAGGTCGTGCTCGTTGCTGTAGAGCACGCGCCCGTCGGGGCGCCACAGGATGAAGGCGACGATCCGCCGGCCGAGCGGGGTACCGGCGAAGAGCGCATCGAGCGCGCGCCGGCTGTCCGCGTCATCGGGCTCGGCGACCAGCCGAGCGAGGTGCGGCGCGACGAGGCTGTCGACGTACAGGCTCTGGACTTCGCCGATGCGCCGGACGACGCCGCGCTCGATCTCGCGCTCGACCGCGAAGCCGATCGCGACCATGCCCGCGAGCAGGATCGGAAAGCCCGCGACGACGAACTGGGTCGAGAGCGTGAGGCGGCGGAACCATTCCATGGGCGGACGCAAGCCTACCGTCCTCGTCGCGCCGCTGCCATGGACCAAGGTCGGAATCCGCAGGACCGGGGACGAAGTCGGCTTCCCGGGCCTGCGCCCGCGTCGACCGAAGCCCCGGCTTCGCGGGGGCGGGTTCGCCCCGACGGGACGCCGCGGCGGTTCGTGAAAGAATCCGGAATCCGACGCCACCGTCCAAAGCGATGACCCGCCGCCTCCCGCCGTCCCACGCGCCTTTCGAACCGGAGTTCGTCGAAGCCCTCACCGACCTCTTCGAACGCAAGGTCACGTTCAACCGGATCATCGGCCTCGAGGTCGTTTCGATCGCCGCGGAGCGGGTGACCGGGCGCATCGGGATGCGTCCCGAACTGGTGGGGAACTTCGGCTACCGCAGGCTGCACGGCGGCGTGATCAGCGCAGGCCTCGACGCGATGGCGGGCCTCGCCGTCATGGCGGCACTCGGAGCGCGTCACCGCAGCGACACGGTGGCGCAGCGGCTCGCGCGCTTCGAGCGGATCGGCACGATCGACCTCCGCGTCGACTACCTGCACCCGGGAATCGGTGACCGGTTCGATCTCTCCGCCGAGGTGATGCGCATCGGCTCGCGGGTCGCCTCGGTCCGCATGGAGTTTCGCGGCGCGGACGGGGCGCTCCTGTCGACCGGGACCGCGGCGTACATCGTCTCCTGAGCGGCGCGGACCGAGGTTCGCCGGATCGCATGCGGCGAGGGCGCCAAGCGCCCGGACGGGGGCCGGCTGGCCGGTCCGGGGGTTGAAGTTTTGCCCCAACGGTGTCCCAATCGGGATTCGAAGCGCCGCGTCCGTTCGACGCCGGCCGCGACGCCGGACCTCTGCACCTCAGCCGCGAGACTGCCGCTTCCCACCCGACCGATCCGTGACCGGCCGTCGCGCCCGATGCGACCGGCACGCCCGAAACGGAGTACGCCATGCAATTCGACTTGAGCGAAGAGCAACAGATGATCGTCGCCACCGTCCGGCGCTTCGTCCACGACGAACTGCTGCCGCTCGAAGACGGGATCGAGGAGACCGGGCGGCTCGACCCGGCGAAGGCGAAGGCGATCTTCGAGAAGTCGCGCGAACTTGGCCTCTACGCGACCAACATCCCGGTCGAGTACGGCGGCGGCGGGCTCTCGGCCGTCGACACGATGCTCGTCGAGGAGCAGTTCGGGCACGCCAAGGACATCCTGATCCGGCGCGCGTTCGGCAACGTCTACGAGTCGCTGCTCGAAGGCGATGCGGCGCAGAAGGAACGCTGGCTCCTGCCCTGCGTGCGCGGCGAGCGCACCTGCTCGATCGCGATCACCGAGCCCGGCGCCGGATCCGACGCGGCGGGCATCCGCACGACCGCGGCGCGCGACGGCGGCGGCTACCTGCTGAACGGCGGCAAGCACTTCATCAGCGACGGCCTGTACTCGGACTTCTTCATCGTCTCGGCCGTCACCGAACCCTCCGCGCGACCGAAGCACGTGTCGCTGTTCCTCGTCGACAAGGACTTGCCGGGCGTCACGATCGGGCGCGACCAGAAGATGATGGGCATCACCGGCACGAGCCACGTCGAGCTCTTCTTCGAGAACGTGAAGCTCGGGGCCGAGCACCGCCTGGGCGCGGAAGGGCAGGGCCTCGCGATCGCGTACTCGACGCTCGGCCGCGTGCGGCTCGCCCAGGTCGGCGCGCGCGCGATCGGCAAGGCGAGCCGGCTGTGCACGATGATGACCGGCTACGCGAACGACCGGCGCCAGTTCGGCAAGGCGATCGGCGAGTTCCAGATGATCCAGCAGATGATCGCCGACAGCGTCATCGACATCAACGGCGCGCGGCTCATGCTGCTGCGCGCGGCCTGGGAAATCGACCAGGGCCGCGACGCGCGCGACTGGATTTCGATGGTGAAGGTCGAGGCGGCGGAGACGCTCGGTCGCGTGGCCGACCGGGCGGTGCAGGTGTTCGGCGGCATGGGCTACTGCAGCGAATTGCCGGTCGAGCGCCTCTACCGCGATGCGCGGATCTACCGGATCTTCGACGGCACCTCCGAGATCCACCGCACCGTCGTCGCGAAGAGCGCGATGAAGCGCGGCGCCGCGCTGTGGGACATCGGCGCCTGACCTGAAGGCGCGTCGCGGCGGAACGGCCGCGCACGTCGTCCCGCGGCGGCGTTCCGCCGGACGCGCAGGTTGCGACGGCTTCCCCGGCGGGCCTGCGAGTGCGGGAGAGGGATCGAGCTTGCGCGATCGTCAGGCTCGCCTTTCGCCGAACGCGGGCCGATCCGGCTCGACGGCTGGCGCTCTGCACCATGCGATGACGGCGCACCCCTCGCGCCGGAGGTCGAGCGGACCTGCACGCGCGGCGCGCGAGCGCGGCGAATCGGACTGACCAATCGCGTCCGTGGATTCCGGGCGGCGCGGCCGTGCGACGACTTCACGGGGGTTTTCGCGGGTGACGTTGCCCGCTCGATCCATTATGCTTGGGCCGATGGCGAGTGCGTGCGGTCCGCGCTCGCGCAATGGACAGGCATCGATCGTGGCGGAGGCGAGGCGCTCATGGCGAGCCGCAGGATGAGCATCATCGTGGTGTCGGGCGTGCGGGAGCGGCTGCAGATGGCGGCCATGGTCGCGTCGGTGGGTGCAGTGAGCGGCAACGAGGTGAGCGTGTTCCTGTCGATGAACGCGCTTGCGCCTTTCCTGCGCGGAGCGCCGGGTGTCGCGCCTCCGGATGGCGAGTTCGGAGCGATCGCGGCGACGAAGAACGTGCCTTCGTTCAAGACGCTGTTCGAGCAGGCGGTCGACCTGGGCGGCGCGCGCATCCACCCCTGCTCGATGGCGATGGACGTCCTTGCGCTCGACCGCGCGAAGCTCGAACCGTGGCTCGGCGAGCCGCTCGGGCTCACGAAGTTCCTCGACGACGCGCGCGACGCGCAGGTGTGGTCGTTCTGATGGCCCGCCTGGACGACAACCCACGACACCGCCGCGGGCCGCAGCCCGGACCGCGGCGCGAGCGTTGCAGTGTGACCGTTTGACGCGGGAGAGCAACGGATGTCCGAGCACAAGGTGATCGACGCGCGCGGCAGCTTCTGCCCCGGGCCGCTCATGGAACTCATCGCCGGCATGAAGCTCGCGCAGGTCGGCGACGAGATCGAGGTGCTGTCGACCGACAAGGGATCCGCCGACGACATTCCGGAATGGATCCGCAAGGTGGGCCACGACTACCTCGGCTCGCGCGAGGAGGGCGGCGTGTGGCACATCACGGTGAAGAAGACGAAGTGATTCGGTCATCGCAAGAGGAGGCAGCATGAGGATCCTGATCGTCGGCGGCGGCATGGGCGGCACCATCCTTGCGAACAACCTCGCGCGCCGGCTCGCGCCCGAGATGCGTTCCGGCAAGGCCCGCATCTCGATGCTCTCGGCGTCCGAGCGGCACTTCTACCAGCCGGGGCTCCTGTATCTCGCGTTCGGACGCATCACTCCCGACGAACTGTATCGCGACCAGGCGAGCCTGCTCGAACCGGGCATCGAGTTCCGGGTCGACCCGGTCGAGGAGTTCATGCTCGACAAGAACCAGGTGAAGACGAAGAGCGGCAAGGTCGAGGGCTACGACATCGTCGCGATCGCGACCGGCTCGCGGCCGGTGCCCGAGCTCATTCCCGGCCTCGCCGAGAACTCGGAGACGTTCTACACCGAGGAGACGGCGCTGCGCATGTTCAAGCGGCTGCGCGAGTTCCAGGGCGGCCGCGTGGTGATCGCGGTGGGCGTGCCGCACAAGTGTCCGATGGCGCCGCTCGAGATCACGTTCATGCTGCACGACTGGTTCAAGGACCGCGGCCTCAACGACAAGGTGAAGCTCCACTACACCTATCCGATCGGGCGCGTGCACAGCCTCGAGAACGTCGCGAAGTGGGCGGCGCCCGAGATGACCCGTCTGGGCATTACCTACGAGACGCTGTTCAACGTCAAGGAAGTGGACGGCAAGGCGAAGGTGGTGCGAAGCGAGGAGGGTTCGGAGACGCCTTACGACCTCTTGATCTCGATCCCCGCGCACCGCGGCATGGAGGTGATCGAGAAGAACAAGCTCGGGGCCGGCGGCTTCATTCCGACCCACCGCAACCAGCTCAACATGGAGGGCCGCTCCAACGTGTACGTGCTGGGCGACACGACCAACCTGCCGATCAGCAAGGCGGGCTCGACCGCCCACTTCCAGGCCGAGGCGCTGGGCGAGAACATCGCCGCGATCGTCAAGCTCGGCGCGCCGGTGCGCGACTACGACGGCAAGGTCTTCTGCTTCATCGAGGCCGGCAAGGACCGCGCGACCTACGCGATGTTCGACTACCAGAACCCGCCCGATCCCAAGGCGCCGAGCAAGGCCATCCACTGGTTCAAGATGGCCTACAACAAGCTCTACTGGACCTCGGCGCGCGGTCTCCTGTGACGGAGGCGTCCATGGACCCATCCGCGAAGGACGTGCAGGGCGTGGACGTCGAGGTCCAGCGCGTGTTGCAGGCGGCGCGCGACGCACTGACCGACGAGATGGTCGAGCGGCTCGCCTCCACGTGGGCGGGGGGCGCCGACCTGATGGACAAGGTCGGCCGGTCTGGCCTGGGCGATGCGATACCGGCCATCGCCGAGCTCGTGCACAACGGCGACCTCGCCCGCATGGTCAAGCTCGCGCGCGTCTACGGCTCCGCCGAGGACGCGCTCACCGACGAGATGGTCGGCCGGCTCGCCACGACGATGGCCGAGGGCGTCGACCTGGTGGACAAGGTCAACCGGTCCGGGCTGGGCGACGCGATTCCCGCGCTCGCCGAGCTGGTGCGAAACGGCGACCTCGCCCGCATCGTCAAGCTCGCGCGCGTCTACGGCGCTGCCGAAGACGCGCTCACCGACGAGATGATCGGGCGGCTGATGGACACGCTCGGCAACGGCCTCTCGTTGCTCGACCGCTTCTCGCGCGGCGGCGCCGACCGGATCCTGTCCATCCTCGAGCGTCTGGACGGCAGCGGCGCGCTGCAGCGGCTATCCGATTCCGTGCCCGACCTCGTCGATCGCATGGGTCGGCTGCAGGCGATGGCCGGCGCCATCGACGCCGCGGCGAAGGCGAGCCAGGCGCAGCCTCGCTCGCGCGGCGGCGCGGGAGGGTTGTGGCAGATGATGCGCGATCCCGACACGCAGGACACGCTGCGCTTCCTGCTGGAGGTGGGCCGCCAGTTGCGTTCGCTGCCGTCGGTGCCTGCGCAAGGGCCCGCCGCACGCCGGTAGCGCGCCGCACCCGCATTCCGGCGTCAGTCGCGGAACGCGGCCGGCGAGAGTTCGCGCGAAGCGAGCAGGACGGGGGCGAGGCGCCAGGCGAACAGCGCGAACGCGAGCCAGGCCAGGGCGCCTCCGGCGACCGCGGCCGAACGCAGGCCGAGCGTGAGGCCGGCCATGAGCATGAGCGTGCCTGCGTGCGCGAGCCAAAACTGGCTCCACGCGAACTTCCCGCCGCGGATCGGCGACCCGGTGAAGCGCGGCAGCAGGTGCTCGCCCAGGCCGAACGTGAACAGTCCCGCGAAGCCCAGGCCGAACGCGTGCAGCGCCGCACCGCGCCAGGGCGCGTCGCCCGCGATGCCGCCGCCGAACACCAGCGCGGCACCGGCGGCGACGAGGTAGGGCACGGACGAGGCGATGAACCAGGCGCTCGTCGCGGTCAGCGTGAGTCCGACGTAGTGCGACGCGTCGCCGTCGTCCGCGCGATCGCTCGCCGCGGACACCAGCGTCATCGCCTCGCCCGGCGTCGGAACGCCGAGGTGCTGCAGCAGGCCGTCGATCACCGTGGACGGGACCGTCCGCACACCGAGGCGCGCAACGACCGCGCGTCCTTCCGGCTGGCCGACGTCGAGAACCTCGAACGAGATCGCCTTCTTCCGCGCGATCTCCTGCCACACCTCCTCCGCGCTGCGGCAGGGCGCGCACCACTCCGACACCAGGAGCTGGACCTTCATGTCAATCGCTGCATCGCATGCACTGCAGGCCGTACTTGTCGACCCAGGCCTTGAGCGCTTCGATCGCGGCGGGACCGCGGGTGAGCCGGCGATAGGCGGCCTCGAGGTCGTCGGGCCGCAGCACGGCGAGCCACGCGTCGGAGTAGGGCGAAACGTTGACGAGCCCCGGGTTCTCCTCGACCGCGGGATTGATCGCGACCAGCGTCGCGTCGAACGGCGCGGGCACGCCACCGACCCACTTTCCCGACTCCAGCGTCGCCACGCTGCGGCCCGCGCTGCGGTGGCTGCCGACCTTGCGAAAGGTCGCCGCGACGACGCGGCCCGCCATCGTCTGTGCCGGGTCCGTCATGCCGACGACGAACGTGCCGTCGTCGTTCGGGCGCGCCCACAGGTAGTCGAGGTCGTACCACAGGTCCTCGGGCAACTCGCATCCCTGGTATTCGGCCATCGCCTACCCCCGCCTCGCCCACGGTCGCACCGTGGCCACCACGTTGAGCGCGAACAGCGCCAGTCCCGCCCAGAGGAGCGCGCCCCCCGTGCGCGCGACGGACGTCAGCGGCACAAGCCAACCGCTCACCATCGCGACGAGTCCGGCGTTCACCAGCGCGAACTGCCAGTCCGCGAGCCGTTCGGAGTAGAGCGCGCGGCCGGTGAAGCGCGGCAGCACGTGCAAGCCGACGCCGAAGATCATCATCCCGACGAAGCCGACCAGCATCAGGTGCGCGTGAGCACGCAGCGTGTAGGCAGGGACGGAGCCGGGGACGGCGAGCCACGCGAGCCCCAGAAGCCCGCCGGCCAGCGCGTAGACGAGCGCGGCGGCGATGAACCAGCGATTGCGTGGCAGCATGGCGACGGCGGCGAACGACGAAGACTCGCGGACCGGTGTCGGCGCGCTGCGCCGATCGGTGCGGACCCGTCCCTCGAAGACGAGCCATCGCGCGGTCCACCGCTAGCGTAACAGCAATCCGCTCCAGCGTCGCGCAGCGCGCGTCGCTTCGACGTGCGTGGCCGGCGCGCTCCCCGCCGCACCGGGCGCGCGGGTATCGGGATTGCCGCGAAGGCGGCGCCGGGCGTCCCCGCGATCGACGTCAGCCGAAGCGGGCGAGGATCTCGGCGATCCGGTGCGCGTACGCGCGCCGCGCCGCGACCCCGGCCGGCGGCTTCTCGCGAATGAGACACGACACCATCGCGTAGAACGTGCGGTCGAGCGCCTTGCGCGCAGCGGCGAGCTGGAGGGCCACCGACTCGCAGTCCCGGTCCTCGGCGATCATGCGCCGCACCGCGCGCACCTGACCCTCGATGCGCGCGAGGCGCGCGTCCATCGCCTGCTTGTCCTTCGGGTTGTGCTGCACACCGGATCCGTCGCGCATGGGGAGGGAGGCGGGGAGTGGGAGCGATTCGCACTATACACGGGGGGGTATGCGGCGAGGAACCACCCCCGCGGGCCGGGCGTGCGCCCGTCGGCGGGCGACGGCCGGAGCGGCCCGGGCCGGTGCGTCTCCGGTGCCCCGCACCGCCGGGGGCGCCCGCATGCCGCGCGGAGCGCGATGACCCTGAAGCCAGGGTTGAATTGACCCCCCGCCGGTATTAGGATGACCGGACGAACGGACGCTGGAGGAACGGTCATGGCCACGCTCATCGAAACCTCCGATCTCGACCGCCTGGTGTCCGAGCGGGTCGATGCGCTGCTCGCTTCGAAGCTCGACGCGCTGCTCGAGGCGAAGCTCGCCGAGCGCGCGGCGGCGAAGACGCCGTCGATGACGATCATCGCGACCAAGGGCACGCTCGACTGGGCCTACCCGCCGTTCATCCTGTCGTCGACGGCGGCGGCGCTCGGCTGGAACGTGTCGGTGTTCTTCACGTTCTACGGCCTCGAACTCCTGAAGAAGGACCTCCGCGGGCTGCGCGTGAGCCCGCTCGGCAACCCGGCGATGCCGATGAAGATGCCGATGGGACCGCAGTGGTTCCGCCGGATCCGCTGGAACATCCCCAACGCGCTGCAGTCGATCGTGCCTGCCTACGAGACCTTCGCCACGCGGATGATGAAGAAGACCATCCGCAGCAAGGGCGTGGCCGACATCGCCGAACTCCGGGATCTGTGCGTCGAGGCCGGCGTGAACCTGATCGGCTGCCAGATGACCGTCGATCTCTTCGGCTACGACCGCGGCGAGTTCATCCCGGAAGTCAGGGAGTACGTCGGCGCCGCGACGTTCCTGCCGATGGCGCACGACGCCGACGTGAGCCTCTTCATCTAGCGCGCCGCAGCCGCCGAGGCGGCGACGCGAAGGCCGATCGCAGTTCCATCACGGGGGAGATCATGAGAATCAACCAGATCGTCGGAGTCGCAGCAGCCCTGTTTCCGATCGCCGCGCTGGCGACCGACGGCTACTTCTCGCACGGCTACGGCATGAAGGCGAAGGGCATGGGCGGCGCGTCGATCGCGGTCGCGCAGGATGCGTTCGGCGGCGCGAACAACCCCGCCACGATGGTATTCGCGGGGGGGCAGGTCGCCCTCGGCGTCGAGCTCTTCAGCCCGCACCGCGAGGCCGAGCGCACCGGCGGCGACGCGTTCGGCCTGTCGGGCAGCGTCGAGAGCGACAGCAACTACTTCGGCGTCCCCGAGTTCGGCTACAACCACATGCTGCGGCCGGATCTCTCGCTCGGCATCACCGTGTACGGCAACGGCGGCATGAACACCGACTATCCTGGTGGCCAGCTCCCCTCGCCGGGCGCGTGCGGACCGGCCACCGGTCCGGGCACCGGCTTCAATCCCGCGCCCGGGCCGTACAACCTGCTGTGCGGCAACGGCAGCCTCGGCGTCGACCTGTCGCAGCTCATCGTGGCGCCGACGCTCGCGTGGAAGTTCCACCCGCAGCACTCGGTCGGCATCGCGCCGCTCTTCGCCTACCAGCGCTTCAAGATGGACGGACTGCAGGCGTTCGACACCAATCCCGGCCTCTCGACGAGCCCCGGCCACGTGACCAACAACGGCTACGACAGCTCGACCGGCTGGGGCGTGCGCGTCGGCTACTACGGCGAGTTCACGCCGCAGTTCGCGGTCGGGCTCACCTACCAGTCGAAGATCAGCATGGGCGAGTTCGACGACTACCGGGGTCTGTTCGCCGAGGCGGGCGGCTTCGACATCCCGTCGAACTGGGGCGTGGGCTTCGCGTTCCGCCCCACGCCGAAGTGGCTGGTCGCGTTCGACTACCAGCGCATCGACTACAGCGACGTGGCCTCGGTGCACAACCGCAGCAACCTCATCCTCTCCTGTGCGCAGCAGATCGACCCCTCCACCTGCCTCGGCGGTTCCAATGGCGCGGGCTTCGGCTGGCAGGACATCGACGTGTTCAAGCTCGGGGTGCAGGTCGAGATCAACGACCGCTGGACGGTGCGCGCCGGGTACAACCACACCGACAACCCGATCCAGGCGCAGGACGTCACGTTCAACATCCTCGCGCCCGGCGTCATCAAGGATCACGTCACGCTGGGAGCGACCTGGAAGTGGGATGCGCGCAACGAGATCACCGGCTCGTTCATGTACGCGTTCGAGAACAGCGTCGAAGGCCCGAGCCTGTTCAACAGCTTCTTCCCGCCCGGCGCGGCGAACATGCAGGAGAAGATCGAGATGTACGAGTGGTCGCTCGGCGTGCAGTGGTCCCGCCGCTTCTGACCCTCAGCCTTCGGCCCAGCGCGAGCGCAGCGGCCAGCCGCAGCGGCGCAGGAATTCGAGCGTCGGCCGCAAGAGGAGCGTGACCTGACGGCGGCGCACGGGGTTCGCCAGCGCGAGCCCCCGCCAGCGCCGCGCGTCGTCGAGGCCGGCGCGCGCGTAGAGAGAGGCCGGCGGGTAGCAGACGTAGCGGGCATAGAGTGCCACTCCCAGCGATATCGAGGGAGCGAGCAGGGCGCGAAGCATCGGCGGGCAGGCCGCCGTGGCCTCGGTGCAGCGTCCCCGCGCGTAGGCCGCGTGCGCGGCTTCATCCCGGGTGTGGATGCGTGACATGCGGTAGACGAGCGCGGACAGCGTCGCGTCCTCGACGCCGCGCTGCACCAGCCGGTTGAGCCGGTCCGGCAGTTCCTCGCCCAGTACGACCAGCGCCCAGAACAGCGCCGAACCGGAGGGCACGATGCGCCCGGCATGCTCGACCAGGGCGATCGCCGCCTTCGGCGCGGGTTGCAGCGGGAAGCCGCCCTGCGCCAGCAGTTCGACGAACATCAGGCTGTGTCCCGCCTCCTCGCGGACCAGTTCGAGCAACTGCGCGCGGGTGGCCGGATCCTCCGAACGCTGCGCGAGGCCCGCCATGCGCGCGATGAACACCGACTCGAGCCACAGCCCGGCGTGCAGCAGGTGGATGTACTCGACGTGCGAAACCCGGCGGCGCAACGCGAGCGGCAGCGCCTCGAACGCCGGGACCCCGGCGAGCGCGAGCGCGCCGGGCGGCATCCACCAGCATTCGCGATCCAGCGCGGCGAAGTCGAGCCGCGCGAGCGGATCGTCGTAGCGCCGGGCTGGCGTTTGCATTAGGCTCGCCACGGCGTCCTCGCGCGGGAAGGCACGTGCACCTCGATCTCTTCTACGAATTGTCCGTGCCGCCGCACCTCGGGCGCGGCGAAGCCGAAGTGTACGCCGGCGCGCTCGACGAGATCGAACTCGCCGACCGCCTGGGCTTCCACGGCGCGTGGCTGGTCGAGCACCACCTGATGCCCGGCTACTCGCATTCGTCGAAGCCGGAACTCGTGCTGGCCGCGCTCGCGCGGCGCACCTCGCACATCCGCCTGGGGCTCGGCGTGATCCCGCTGCCCTACCACCATCCGCTCCACGTGGCCGAGCGCATCGCCACCCTCGACCTCCTGTGCGGCGGGCGGCTCGAGGCGGGCATCGGGCGCGGCTTCTCGCCCGCCGAGTTCGACGCGTTCGGCGCCGACATGGCGCAAAGCCGCAGCCTGGTCGACGAGTCGCTCGCGATCCTGCGTGCCGCAGCGGCTGATGCGCCGATCATCCATCGCGGCCGCCACTTCCGACTCGACGGCGTTCGCGTGCTGCCGCGTCCGGTGCAGCGTCTGTGGCCGCCGCTGTGGACCGCCGCCGTGAGTCCCGACACCTTCGACTGGGCCGCGCGCGAGGGGCTGGGCGTGCTCGCCGGGCCGTTCAAGCCCTGGCCGATGGTCGCCGCCGACATCCGTCGCTACCGCGCGGCGTGGACGCGCCCGGAGCCGCCGCGCATCGGCATGACGGTCGCGGTGCTGTGCCTGCCCGACGAGCGGCGCGCGCGTGCGCTCGCCGCGCCCGCGCTCAGATGGTCCTACGGCGAGTTGCTGCGCGTCGTGGCCCCGGTGCTCGAGCGCCTGGTCGAAGGCTACGAGCCGTTCCGCGACATCGGCCGCTTCCGCAGGCTGCTCGCGGCGGGGGCGCGCCTTCCGCTGCTCGAACTCGCGGGGCTCGCCGTCGTCGGCACGCCACGGCAGTGCATCTCGCGCCTGCGGCGCTATGCCGAAGCCGGCGTGACGCATCTGCTGTGCTCGATCGGGGCGGGCGCATTGCCCGATGACGTGGTGCGCGAATCGCTCGAGTGCATCGCCGCGGAGGTGATGCCGGCGCTGGCGAACGCTTCGCCCTCAGCGGGCGCGGTCACACCAGGCCTCGGGGCCTAGACGGCGCCGACGCGCAGACGGGCGCCGCCGCGCGCCCCGCTCCTGCGGCAGAACAGCGCGTAGAGCGTGTCCATCAGCGTGACCACGTCGCGGTCGGCGAGCGAGTAGAGCACCGCCTGTCCGTGGCGACGGCTCTTCACGACGCCTCCGCGGCGCAGCACCGCGAGGTGCTGCGAGATCCCGGACTGCGACAGGCCGACGACGCGCTCGAGTTCGCGCACGCTGCGCTCGCCTTCGGCGAGCTGGCACAGGACCACCAGGCGCGCGGGGTTGGCGATGGCCTTGAGCAACGCCGCGACGCGAACGGCATTCCGCTCGAGACCGGCCACGCGCCGCTGCGCAGGCTCGCCGCCGGCCCGTTTCGCGCGGGCGGCGGCGTGGCGTGAGCCCGGGGTCACGGCGCGCCCTGGCAGCCTGCGAAGCCGTCGGCGCTCATCTTGGCTTCGTAGGGCGCCGCCACCTGCGCTCCGGGAGTGAGCGTGCCCTTGACCGTCGCCCAGTCGGTCGGCTTAAGCACGATCAACCACCCCGCGTCGTAGGGATCCTGGTTGGCGAGCGAGGGCTTGGCGACCAGTTCCTCGTTGACTTCGACGATCGTGCCGCCGGCGGCCGACTTGGCCGGTCCGACCCACTTGCCGGACTCCACCGTCGCGCAGGACTTGCCCGGCTGGACGTCGCGGCCGACCTTCTTGGGCGTGAACGCGACGAGCTGGCCCGCCATCGCGGTCGCCACCGTCGTCATGCCGAGCCGGACGTTGCCGTCGGGAAGTTCCCGGAACCAGATGTGGTTGTCCACGTCGTAGAGGAGATCGTCCGGCAGGGGGCAGCCGCGTACGGTGGGCATGGGTCGCTCTCTCGGGGTCCCGTCGCCGGGACCGGTTCAGGATGGTCAGGCTGCCGTCGGCGGGGTGTCGTCGGCGCTCGCCGTGCGCAGCGGCCGCGACGAGCAGCAGAATTCGCCCAGCCCCTCGACCTCGAACTTGCCCGAGACGAACAGCGCGAGGTGGCGGACCAGCATCGCCATCATCGCCTGCCGCTTCGCGGCTTCCGCGTGGCGGGGTTCGAGGCGCAGCAGATTATAGTGGTAGGCGATCTCGCGGCAGGTCTCGCGGCAGGCGTTGAAGCTCGGATCGCCGCGCGCTCCCTGGCGATGCAGCGCGAGGAGGCGAAAACCCTCGCGCTCCTCCCGCGTCGGCTCCTCTCCGCGTGCGGCTGCCCATTGCTCCAGCACGCGCTCCGCGAGCGCGAGAAGGTGGGCGGCGGCCGCCTGCCCGTCGGGCCGCGGCGCGAAGCCCGCGACCTCGGCGTCGAGACCGGCGAGCGTCGGAGCAGGCGGAGGCCGTCGGCTCCCGGTCACGCGCCCGGCATTCGCGTCCGCGACCCCCGGCACCGGCCGGGCGCTCCGGGAGGCGGCCGCGTCGCTCAAGCGATGCCCTTTTCCGCGAGCGCCGCCATCCCGTCGGACACGTTCTCGTGCACGCCGAGCTTGCGCGGGCCGACGCCGAGCGCGATGCCGAGGAGCTGCGTGAAATAGAGGATCTTCACGTTCGTCTTCTCTCCGAACACCTTCTCGGCTCGCACCTGGTGCATCTCGAGTCCGCTGTGGCAAGTGGGGCACTCGGTGGCGATCACGTCCGCGCCCGATGCCTCGGCCGCGCGCAGGATGTTGAGCACGAGCTTCGTCGAGGTGTCGCTGTCGGAGAGCGTGTGCGCGCCTCCGCAGCAGGCGGTCTTGAGCGCGAACTCGACGCTCTGCGCGCCGGCGGCGTCGAGCAGGTCGTCCATGAAGTGGGGCTTGAGCGTCGAATCGCTTCCCGGCCCCTTGTCCTTCTCGGGAAAGATGTGGCGCGGCCGCGTGTACATGCAGCCGTAGTAGTTGGCGATCTTCAGGCCCGAGAGCGACTTCTTCACCCTGCTGCGCAGGCCTTCTTCGCCGATGCCGTGCTTGATCCAGTCGAGGGCGTGGATCGACTCGACCTCGCCCGCCTCGTAGGGCGCGTGGCCGGACTTGCCCGAGAGCCGCGACACGGTCGCCCGCGAGGCCTCGTCGTGGGCGAGGTCGTACTCGGCCTTCTTGAGGTTGTGGTAGCAGCCGTTGCACGGCGACATCACCACGTCCGCCTTCATCTCGTGCGCGGCGATCGAGAGCACCCGCGACGACAGGTAGGTCTGCAGCTTCGGGTCGACGTTCTTCACCTCCATCGCCCCGCAGCAGTTCCAGTCCGGCACCTCCTCGAGCGCGAGGCCCAGCGCCTCGCCGACCGCGCGCGTGGAGACGTCGTAGGCGTGCGCGGTGCCCTCCAGCGCGCAGCCCGGGTAGTACGCGACCTTGCGGTAGCGCGCCTTGAGATCGTCCTTCGGGTCGCTCATCGCCTGCGCTCCGTCAATGCCTTGCCGCGTCCGCGGCTCCCGTGCCGCCCGCCTTCGGCTCGCCGAGGCCGAGGGCCTTCCGGTGTTCGGACTCCCGCTCGTGCACGTAGTCGGTCAGGGCCGTGCGGGCCTTCGCCCAGCGCCGCGTGCGCGGCCGGAAGAGTGTCGCCTTGCCCATCGCGAAGGCGAGCTTCACCGGCATGCGCCGCGCGACGCGCCGCGCCATCTCGATGAGCCAATCCTGCTTCAGCGCCTGCCCGGTGCGGGCGAAGAAGCGGCGCAGGATGCGGCCCTCCTCGATGCGCCCGGTCTCGATCACCTGGCCGGTGAACTCCTGGTCGAACAACGTCGAGGGCGAGGGCGGCGTGTGGCCCTTCAATTCGAGCCAGTGCGCGGTGGCCTTCATCACTCCTTCGGGGAACACGTCGCGCGGGCAGGCGTAGGTGCACTTGTTGCACGAGACGCACTGCCAGATGATGTCCTTGTCGCGCAGGAGCTCGGACTCCATGCCGGTGCGGATCAGGTAGATCCAGAAGCGCGGGTTGAAGTCCGGGTTGAGCGCGTTGACCGTGCACGCGTTGGTGCAGGAGCCACATTGCCAGCAGCGGTGGATGTGCTCGCCGCCGGGGAGCGCCGCGATCTCGTCCTGCAGGCGCTCGTTGTAGTCGGTGACCACGCGCGGCTCGATGAACGTGCTCCAGTGGCCGGAGACGTCGATGCCGTCGAGCACCAGACGATCGTGCTTGCGCACGTTCTCGGGGCGGATCAGGGATTGCTCGTGGATCGCCATGGCTCTCCCGTCAGGCGGCGGGACGCCGCTCGTCGATGACCTCGGCGCTGCCGTCGCTCACCTTGAGCCGGGTGCGCCCGTCGCGCCCGATCCCGTCGAGGCCGAGCATGCGCTGCACGTGCAGCATCGGGTCCTCGTGGCTCGAGAAGTCGGCGCGCAGGTAGCTGCCGCCCTGCTCGGCCACGTAGGTCGCGTACACCTGCGCGAGCAGGAGATCGACGTACACCGGCACGTCGCGGAACACGCCGTTGGCGGCGAGCCAGCCGGCGAGTTCCTCGCGCAGCACCGCGAAGGTGTCGAAGCGGTCGGGGACGTCGAGGCTGCGGTAATCGACGTCGTCGCCGTGCCAGATTTCGCGCAGCGCCCCGGTGTTGCACTGCGCGTCCCACACCCAGCGCGTCATCAGCGGCCAGCGCTCGGGATCGACGCCGTGCAGGACCTCGGCCGCGAGGTCGCGGACGAAGCGGTGCTCGCGATCGTCGGGGAAGGCGGAGCAGAACGCGTCGATGCGCGCGTCGGCCCCATCGGTGCGCGCCGCGCCGTCGAGGAGCGCGGCGATGCGCGCGCGCAGCGCGGGAAACGCGTCCGGCTCGAGGTAGCGCGACGCGCGCCGCCGCACCGTCGCCATGCAGGCGCAAACGCGCCGCAGGCCGGCGAGTTCGACGCGGGCCGCGCGACCCTCGCCCAGGATCTCGCGGAACGCGAGGTGCTTCTGCGTGAGCGCGGCGACGTAGCGCTCGACGCCGCCGCATTCGTCGCTCCGCGCGATGAGCGACTCGAAGGCGACCGCGAGCTTCGGCCCGGACAGCTCGAGGCGCGGGCGCGCGGCCGGCGGCGGCGCCGGGGCGCCCGCCGCGATCAGCGCGGCCAGCGACTTCATGTCCGCGGACGCCTCACGCGGTCGCCGGCGCCGGCGCGCGATTGATCAGCGCGAGCGCCGCCATCGCGGCCGCGTTGGCCTGCGCGATCGAGTCGTCGATGGTCTCGGGACCGGTGGCGGCACCCGCGACGAACACGCCCGGCCGCGACGTCGCGCCGGCCGTGCCGTAGGCGCTCGCCTTGCCGATGTAGCCGTGCTCCTGGAGGTCCACGCCGAAGGCGGTCGAGATGCGCTTGTTGTCGATGTTCGGGTCCATGCCGATCGCGTGGACCACCATGTCGAACGGGATCGTGATCGGCCGCTTGACCAGCGTGTCCTCGCCCTTGACGATGAGCTTCGAGCCGTCGGAAGTGACCTCGGCAATCCGCGCCTTGATGTACTTGACCTTGAACTCCTCCTGGCTCTGCCAGTAGTACTTGGTCTCGTACAGGCCGAAGGTGCGGATGTCCATGTAGTAGATGTAGACATGGCAGCTCGGCAGTTCCTCGCGGATCTCCATCGCGATGTTGCACGAGACGGTGCAGCAGATCTTCGAGCACCACTCGCGGCCGATCTGGCGGTCGCGCGAACCCACGCACAGCAGGATGGCGACGCGCTCGGGCTTGCGGCCGTCCGACGGGCAGCGGATGCCGCGGCCCGACGAGATCATCTGCTCGACCTGCGTGGTGGTGACCACGTCGGGGTAGGTGCCGAAGCCCCATTCGGGCTTGTTGATCGAGTCGAAGTGCGTGAATCCGGTGGCGAGGATCGCAGCGCCGGCGTCGACGCTGCTGCCGTCGGACAGCCCCGCGCGGAAGGCGCCCGGCTCGCCGTCGAGGCGCGCGACGGTGCAGCCGCGCTTCACCGTCACGAGGGGATTCGACTCGACGCGCGCCACCATGCCGCCGATGGCGTCCTTCGCCCATTCGCCGGAGGGCACGAGTTTCGCGTAGCCCGACAGGATCGGCGCGCCGCCCAGGCGCTGCTCCCTCTCGACCAGCGTGACGGGCACGCCGACCGACGCCAGCGCATGGGCTGCCGCCAGGCCGGCCGGTCCCGCGCCGGCCACCAGCACCGCTTTGCTCATGGGACATTCCTCCGCGCTGCGCGCTTCCGGGCTGCTTCGCGCGCGGGGCGACCCCTCGCGCTCGTGGGACTTCCCTTCGCGCTTCGTGCCGCGAGACCCGTTCGCGCTCCGGGGCGAGCCTCCGCGATCATGCGCTCCTCGCGATCGGAATGTAACCGGGGCCCGAGGTGATCATGCGCCTCGGGTCGTAGAGGTTTTCCTGGCGGCCCTCCTTCACCTCGTCGAGGTAGGCGACGAATTCCGCCTTCTTCGCCTGCCAGTCGATGCCCATCTTCTCCATCAGCTTCTCGGTCGACGACGCGTGCCAGTGCGACTGGACGATCTTGTACGGGTGCGCGCCGCACGCGAGCGCGGCGAACTGGCAGTCGGCGAGCACCGGGACGTCGACCTCCTTGCCCGCGGCCTTGCCGATCCACTGGTTCTTGTCGAGCGTGGTGATGCAGCCGGTGTCGTGGCCGATCATCACGTCGGCGTGCGCTTCGTCCTGCACCACGCGCATCTTGCGGTCGATCGCGAAACTGCGGGTGAATTCGCGCTCGCTGATGATGTGGCGGAAGCCGAAGCCGCAGCAGTCGTACCAGGTCGAATAGTCGATCACCTGGGCGCCCAGCGTCTGCAGGATCCCGGTCGACACCGCCAGGCGGTTCCCTTCGAGGATGTTGTCGTCGTAGATCGCGTCCTGCGGCACCATCTTGTAGACGTGGCACGCCGGGTGGACGGTCGCGCGCACGCCGCTCACGTCGATCTCCTGCAGCGTGGCGATGCGCTCGCGCATCATGTGGACCCACTCGGAGTAGTGGACCACCTCCTCGGGGATCAGGAGCTTGCCGTCGACCAGGCGCCCGAGCTTCGCGAGGATCCTGTGCACCTTCTCGCGCAGCGTCGCCGAGTGCAGCAGGTAGCTGCGGACCTCCTTGTAGTTGCCGAACGAGGTGCCGCAGTGCACCAGCGGGTAGTAGTAGCCGTCGGGCAGTCCCTGGGCGCGCGCGGAGACGTAGGCCTGGTGGAAGTTGCGCAGGAACACCGCGGCGAGGCTCTCGATGTTGCCGATGCCCGACCCGTGGTAGTTCCACGCCGTGCACGAGGTCTGGTCGGTCTCGTCCAGGTACTCGATGTCGAGCCGGTTCATGAGCCACAGGAGCGAGGCCGGGTAGCCGGGGATGTTGCCGCACTGGCCGCAGGACTTGTGGTGCCACAGCCTTCGCGTCGGGACCTTCTTGTCCCAGCCGTAGAGCGTCTTGGCGATCACCGGCGCGTGGTCGTCGTGGATGCGGTGCACGACGATCTCGCCCTCGCGCTCGAGCTGCCACATGACGTCGCGCACGTCCTCGACGTGCTGCTTGGTGGTGAGCATCGAGCGCTTGTCGATCTTGAGCTCGACCCACGCGGTCGCCGTGCGCGCGTCCTCGGCGGAGAGCTTCGAGTCGCGCCACTCGGGGCCGTGGCCGGTGAATCGGCCGCCTGGTTGCGGTTGGATGGGGTTCGCCATGTCGATCCTCCTGCGTGCTGCCGTCCCGCGGAACGCGGGCGCCTGGTTGTGCCGCCGGCAGCCGCCCCGCCGCGGGGCGACGCCGTCACTCGTCCTCGTCTTCCTGTTCGTCGAGCCAGTCGCGGTAGTCCTCGCGCTTCTCGTCCATGATGTCGGTGATCACGTCGAACAGGTTCTCGTCGATCGTCTCGAGCTGCTTCAGGACGCCGGTCTCCTCCCAGATCGTGTAGAGCTCGATGGACGTCTTGAGGTTCACTTCCCACGCCGTGGCCGTGGTGTTGAGCGTGGGCATCGGGATGGCCTTGCGCAGAACCTTGAGCGGCGCCTCGACCTTGCAGATGTTCGGGCCCCAGTCCGCGAAGTGGTCGCGGTTGATCATGTCGGGCGAGAGCTGGTTGCCGGTCGAGATGAGCTTCAGCATCACCCGGCTGAACGGCCGCAGCACGTTGCGCGCCGACTCGAAGCCGTGCTTGATCGCCGTCTCGCGCATCAGCATCACGAGGCCGCCGGGCGAGTTGCCGAACGGGCAGCGGGCGGCGCAGGTGTAGCACTGCGCGCAGGCCCAGATCTTCTCCTGCATCGCGTCGTAGATGCCCTCGAGGTTCTCGGTCCACAGGAGCTGGACGATCTCGCGCGGGCTGAAGTCGTAGTAGTGCGCCGCGGGGCA
>JADLBN010000035.1 GCA_020847675.1 Burkholderiales bacterium
CTCGGCGAGCACCTGACGCTGCAGTTCGAGGACGAGCTCACGATGCGCTACCAGATCCAGGAGATGCTGCGCATCGAGCGCATCTTCGAGGAGGAGGGCATCCGCGGCGAGATCGAGGCCTACGGGCCGCTGGTGCCGGATGGCGCCAACCTGAAGGCCACGATGATGATCGAGTACGAGGACGTGGACGAGCGCAAGCGCGCGCTCGCGCGCTTGAAGGGCGTCGAGGACCGCGTCTGGATGGCGGCCGCGGGGCACGAGAAGGTGTTCGCGATCGCCGACGAGGATCTCGAACGCGAGAATGACGAAAAGACCTCCTCGGTGCATTTCCTGCGCTTCGAATTCGCGCCGGACATGGTTGCCGCGATCAAGGGGGGCGCGGACCTCGCGATCGGCGTCGATCATCCCGCGATGACGACGACCATCCCGGCGCTGGGTGCGGCGACGCGCGATTCGCTCCTGCGCGATTTCGCCTGACGCGCCTTTCCGGTCCGTGGGCGAGAGTTCGGTGCACCCGGTCGCCGCCGGACGACGCTCGCGCGGCAGCCGATGACTGCCCTGTGCCCGTCGTTTTCGCGGCGACGCACCGGACCGGCGTGCCGTCAGCGCGGCGTCCCTTTCCACAGTCGGTAGACGCGGTCGAACGTCGACTCGCCGCGCAACGTCTCGGCGATCGGCGCGGGGTCGGGGAGGAAGCCCAGAGCCTCCGCAGTCCGACGCGATCCGGCATTGCGCTCGTCGGACTGCGCCACGATCTCTCCAACGCCCTGCGTCGCGAGCCACGCGATGACCGCCGCGGCACCTTCCCGCGCGTAACCCGATCGCCGGAATGCCGGGAACGTGACCCAGGCGATGGTCGCGGTCGGAACGGTCAGGGTCGCCTGGTGCCAGCCGGCGAGCGCGCGATCCTCGCGCCGGAACGCGAGCCAGTTGAGCCAGAGTTCGTCGTCGCGGCCGCTGCCCGCGGCGAGCCGGGCGAATTCGGCACGCAACGCGTCGGCGCTCGCGGGAGGTTCGCCGGACATGAACCGGTAGAGGTCGGGGTCGGCGAAGCCCGCGAACGCGCTGTCCGAGTGAGCGGGCGAAAGCACCTCGAGCACGAGGCGGCGGGAATGCAGCTCCGGTGTCGCGATCACCTTGTCGTTCGGCGCGGAGCGCACGCACGGACCATACGGCGCTCCGGGTGCGAGGGGGCGCGGCCCGGACTCACTCGAGTTCCAGCTCGTCGAACCACGCGATCTCGCAGTCGTGGTCGCCCAGCGCGAGCGAACTCGCGTACAGCCCGCCGGATGGCGCCGTCGCCTTCACCAGCGTCGCCTTGAAGCGGATGACCTGCCCCGGCCGGATGCCGGCGAGCGTCTTGCGGATCGCCGGATCCCCGGGGATCGAGTGGACGTGCGTCAGCGCGGTGAACATCGCGTCGAGGTCGCGCCACGAGCGTTTCGAGAGTTCGCTGCCGGACTTGAGTTCCGGCACGACGAACCGCGACGAGAACGACTTGTACTGGGCGAACTTGAGCTGGCCCACCACGCGCGGATCGGAGAGTTCCTTCCACCCGAGCGCGAGGTCGGTAGGGGCGAGCGCCGCGAACTCACCGACGTCGTAGTTGCGGCGGGCGAGGACCATCGCGCGGCCCTCGAAGCGGCCGAGCGAAACGTAGCGAAAGCCCTTGTCGTCGGACCAGGGTCCGCGGGACTCCCCCCGCGTGATTGCCGGGCCGGCTTCGACGGCGACGCCCGGCGGGTGCGACACGCGGCGCTCGTGCCAGAACCAGTTCCAGCCGCCCCACAGCGATGCGGCGACGAGGAACGCGAGCAGCCAGTGCATGACCTTCCGAGACTCCCTCGCGGTCAGTCCCGGAAGTTCTGGTACTGCAGAGGGAAGTCGGTCACGGACTTCCGCACGAGCGCGATCGCCGCCTGCAGGTCGTCCCTCTTGGCGCCGGACACGCGCACCGCGTCGCCCTGGATCGAGGCCTGCACCTTGATCTTGCTGTCCTTGATCATGCGCTGGATCTTCTTCGCGAGTTCCTGCTCGACGCCGGTGCGCACGGTGACCACCTGCTTCACCTTGTTGCCGGAGACCTTCTCGGGGTCGCCCGGCTTGAGCGAGCGCGTGTCGACGCCGCGCTTCGCGAGCTTCCCGGCGAGGATGTCGGTGACCTGCTTCAGCTTGAATTCGTCGTCGGCGTAGAGCGTCAGCACCTTGTCGGCGAGCTCGACGCGCGCGTCCGACCCCTTGAAGTCGAAGCGGTTGGTGATTTCCTTGTTGGCCTGGTCCAGCGCATTGCGGACCTCGACCGTGTTCACTTCCGAGACGATGTCGAAACTGGGCATGGAGGGCTCCTTGGCTCGGGGGCAACGCTAGCACGTGCGCCGCCGCGGTGCCAAACCGGCGCCCGGAAGCCGGAACCGCGCCCCCCGCGCGACGGGGACAGCCATTCCCCGCTCCCGGACTCCGCGCCTTCGCCACGCGCCGTCGATCGAACCGCTATGCTGCGCGCATGGCGCTCGTCTCCCTCATCGGCGCGGAACTCGCCTTCGGCCTGCACCCGTTGCTCGACCGCGCCGACCTCACGGTCCAGGACGGCGAGCGCATCGGCCTCATCGGGCGCAACGGGACCGGCAAGTCGTCGCTCCTGCAGGCGATCGCCGGCAACCTCGCCCTCGACGAGGGCGACCTCAAGCGGCGCGACGGGCTCCGCGTCGCCCTCGTCGAGCAGGAACCGGTTCTCCCGCCCGCATCGTCGCTGCGCGAGAGCCTGGCCCTGCGCGGCGGGTTCGACCGGTTGCGCGACGAACGGGAGCGCTGGCGCGCCGAGGTGCGGCTCCTGGAGATGCTGCATCGGTTCGGTCTCGACGAAGGCGCGGATCCGGGCTCTGCGTCCGGCGGCGAGCGCAAGCGTGCGGCGCTCGCGCTCGCCTTCGCCACGGAACCGGACCTCGTGCTCCTCGACGAGCCGACCAACCACCTCGACATCGACGGGATCACGCGCGTCGAGGACCTCCTGCTCAAGGGACCGTCGGCGATCGTGATCACCCACGATCGCGCGTTCCTCGACCGCGTCGCCACGCGCATCGTCGAACTCGACCGCGGCCTGTTGCGCTCCTTTCCGGGCAACTTCGCCGCCTACGAGACGCGCAAGGCGTCGGAACTCGCCGCCGAGACGGTCGCGAACCGCAAGTTCGACCAGTTCTGGGCGCAGGAGGAGGCGTGGATCCGCAAGGGCGTCGAGGCGCGGCGCACGCGCGACATGGGTCGCGTGCGGCGGCTCGAGGCGCTGCGCACCGAGCGGGCGGCGCGCCGTGCGCGCATCGGTCAGGTGAAGCTCGCGCTCGACGCGGGGGAACGATCGGGGAAGCTGGTCGCGGAACTGGAGGACGTCGCGTTCGCGTACGGCGACCGCACGATCGTGCGCGACCTCTCGCTCGTCGTCATGCGCGGCGACCGCATCGGGCTGATCGGCCCCAACGGCGCCGGCAAGTCCACCCTGCTCAAGCTCATCCTCGGAACGCTTGCGCCGGATGCCGGCAAGACGCGCCTGGGCACCCGGCTCGAGATCGCGTACTTCGACCAGTTGCGGGAGCAACTCGACCCCGAGCGCACGCTCGCCGATACCGTCGCGCCCGGCTCCGACTGGGTCGAGACCGGGCAGGGGCGGCGGCACGTGCTCACCTGGCTCGGCGACTTCCTGTTCCCGCCCGAACGCGCGAGCGCGCCGGTGAAGACGCTCTCCGGCGGCGAGCGCAACCGGCTCCTGCTCGCGCGCCTGTTCGCGCTGCCCGCGAACCTCCTCGTGATGGACGAGCCGACCAACGACCTCGACATCGAGTCGCTCAGGCTCCTCGAAGCCACGCTGCAGTCGTACGCCGGGACGCTCGTCGTGGTGAGCCACGACCGCACCTTCCTCGACAACGGCGTGACCCAGGTGCTGGTCGCGCAAGGCGACGGGCGCTGGCGCGAGTACGCCGGCGGTTACGCGGACTGGCTCGCGCAGCGGCGCGTCGAGGCGGAGGGCGCCGGGCGCGAACGACCCGCCGCCGTGCCGTCGCCGGAACCGTCTCGGCCCGCCCGCGTCCGCGTCGCGAAGCCCGGTCTGTCGTTCAAGGAACGGCACGAACTGGACGGTCTGCCCGCGCGCATCGAGCGTCTGGAGGCCGAGCAGCACGACCTCACCGCGCGGGTCTGCGCGCCCGGCTACCATCGACACGGCGCGGACGTCGTCAGAAGCGACCGCGCGCGCGCCGCGGAAATCGAACACGAGCTGGCGGCCGCGTTCGAACGCTGGTCCGAACTCGAGGCAAAGGCGGGCGGCGGAGCCGCGCCGGCGCGCTGAGCGTCGGCGACACGGTCGGCGCGACCGGGGTCGACGGCGATCGGACGGTCCGGGCTCCGGGCGCAAGTGTGGCACCGGCGCTACGGCTTGGCCGTCGCGGCGAAGCGCACGCGCCTTGCCGCTTGCCGGAGGCGGTACCCGTTTGGCACGCTGTATGCATCATCGCCGCCAGGAGGTCCGCCGCATGGACACCGTGATCCCGATCGCCGACCTGCAGTCCATCTACTCGGTGGCCGAGGTCGAACGCGCGGCCGAGGACGGCGCGGCGAAGCGCAACGAGGGGCTCAAGAGCTGGTACGAGCGGATGCGCGAGCTGGGCGGCTCGCGCTTCATCATCAAGCCGTCGACGACGGCGGCGGTGGACGAGCTCGCGGAGGGTTCGCCGAACTTCACCGGCGTGATCGACGATCTCCGCAAGTCGCTCGCGCTCGCGATCGCCGGGCGCGAGGCGGTCCAGTTCCTGCCGATGCTGCTCCTGGGCGAGCCGGGGCTCGGCAAGACGCACTTCGCGAAGCGCCTCGCGCAGGCGCTCGGCACCGGCTACGAGTTCGTGTCGATGAACTCCCTGACCGCCGGGTGGGTGCTGACCGGCGCCTCGTCGCAGTGGAATCACGCGCGGCCGGGGCGCGTCGCGCAGACCCTGGTCGAGGGCGAGTACGCGAACCCGGTGATCGTGCTGGACGAGATCGACAAGTCGGGCGGCGACGCGCGCTACGACCCGATGGGCGCGCTCTATGCGCTCCTCGAGCACGACACGGCGGCGCATTTCAAGGACGAGTTCGTCGACGTCGACATGGACGCCTCGCACATCCTGTGGATCGCCACCGCGAACGACGAGAGCGTCATTCCCGAGCCGATCCTGAACCGCATGAACGTCTACGCGATCGAGCGGCCGGACGCCGAAGGGTCGCGCCGCATAGCGCTGTCGGTGTACCGCGAGATCGTCGAAGCCCACCGCTGGCCGTTCCCGCCGGAGCCGTCGGAGAGCGTGATCGAGCGGCTCGCGGCGATCCCCCCGCGCGACATGAAGAAGCTCCTGCTCGACGCGTTTGGCA
>JADLBN010000036.1 GCA_020847675.1 Burkholderiales bacterium
AGCCGGCGCTCATGGCCCAGGAGCAGCTGTTCCTCGACGTGCTGCAGAACGTGCGCCGCTTCGACGTCCGTTCCGACGGCGCGCTCCTCCTCCGGACCGACGACGGCAGGACGATCACCGCGCGGCGCTGAGTGTCGTCTCCGCCCGACGTGCGCGGGCGGAAGTGCAACAGTCTGTTGCGGGGGTCAACACCCCGGTCGCCGGGCCGTTCTTCGATTGCGTGGCGCCGCCCGCGCCCGCACCGGAGGACACGATGGCCGCTTCGATCGTCAGGGTTCTTCTCGCGCTCGCGCTCGCGTCGTTCGGCGCCGTCGCGGCGGGCGAAGACGATCCGCCGGCCCGCGTCGGTCGCGCGAGCCTCGTCGAAGGCGACGTGGCCTACTTGCGCGACGGCGAGTGGGTCCCGCTTCCGCTCAACTGGCCGATCACCACCGGCGCACGGCTCTCCGCTGCCCCGGGCGCGCGCGCCGAGGTGCGCGTCGGCTCCGCCGCGGTGCGTCTCGCGGGCGCGACCGAGGTCGAGATCGTCCGCCTCGACGACCACGCGATCGCGCTGCGCCTGCTGAACGGCACGATCGACGCGCGCGTGCGCAGCGCCGAAGTCGCACGCGAGCTGACGATCGAGACACCGGAGGCGCGCGCGTCCCTGCTCGAGCCCGGACGTTATCGCTTCGATGCGGGGCCCGAGCCAGATGTCACCTCGGTGAGCACCGACGCCGGCGCCGCACGGGTGGACGCAGGCGGGAGCGCGGTCGTGGTGCGGCCGGGCCAGCGCGCCGAGGCGCGGCGCAACGGCGAGCTGCGCCTCGACGACGCGCGGCCGGACGCGTTCGACGAATGGGCGCTCGCCCGCGACCGGCACAACGACGCGTCGCCGACCGCACGCTACGTCTCCCCGGAGATGACCGGGTACGAGTCGCTCGCCGAGCACGGCGACTGGCGCGAAGTTCCGGAGTACGGCCCGGTCTGGGTGCCGCGCGCCGTGCCCGCCGGCTGGGCGCCGTATCGCACCGGACGCTGGGCCTGGGTCGCGCCGTGGGGCTGGACCTGGATCGACGAGGCGCCGTGGGGCTTCGCGCCGTTCCACTACGGCCGCTGGGCGTTCGTCGGCGGGATCTGGATGTGGGCGCCCGGCCGCATCGTCCCGCGGCCGGTGTTCGCGCCGGCCCTCGTGGGCTGGGTCGGGCGGCCGGGGTGGAGCGTGAGCGTCTCGATCGGGACGGTGCCGGCGGTCGGCTGGTTCCCGCTCGCGCCGCGCGAAGTGTTCGTGCCCGCGTACCGCCATAGCCACGCGTACGTGCGCAACGTGAACATCGCACACGTCACCAACGTCACGCAGATCACGAACGTGACGCAGGTGACGAACGTGAACTACGTGAATCGCCGGATCGAGCGCGCCGTCACGGTCGTGCCGGCGGCAGCGGTCACGCACGGACAGCCGGTCGCGCGCGCGCAGGTTCATGTGCGCCGGGCCGAGCTCGACCGCAACCCGCCCGCCTCGCCCACGCCGCCGGCCGCAGCCGTCGCGCCGTCGCGACCGGCGCCCGAGCAGATGCGCCGTCACGAGGGACCGCAGCGGCGCTTCGACGCGGAGCCGCGCGCGCGGGAACTGCCTCGCGCCGAACGGGCGGATGGGCGTCGGCCCGAGATGCGCACGCAGCCAGCGTCGACGCTGTCGGTGCAGGCCCCTCCCACGACGCCGTCGCGCACCTTGGAGGTCCGACCCGAGCCGCGCCGGGAACGCCGGCAGGAGATCCCGCGTGGAGATGCGCCGCGCGGGAATGTCCCGGTCGCACCAGCGCCGCCGCCGGTTCAAGCGCAGCCGCGCACCGAACCGCGTCAGGATCCGCAGCGGATGGAAGCGCCACGCGCCGTGGCACCGGCAGCGCCTCCCGTACAAGCGTCGCCGCGGCCCGAGCCACGTGTCGAGCCACGCCGCGAAGTGCTGCGAATGGAGGGGTCACGAACGTCGGCCCCGCCGCCTCAGCACGCGCAGCCGCGATTCGAGCCCCGACGCGAACCCCAGCGGGTCGATGCGACGCGCGCACTGGCGCCCGTCGCGCCGACGCCGCCGGCGTTCCGAGTCGAGCCGCGCCCCGCGCCGCCCGCGCCGGTGGCGCGCGTCGTGACACCCGCGCCGCAGGCTGCGCCGCCGGCGCCCCAACCGCAGCAGCGCCCGCCGGCGCCGCGCAACGACGGCCATCGCGGGCACGGCGGGGAGCAGCGGCGCGGCGACGGTCGCGGGCCCGGCTGATCGCGTCGACTGACGCTAGACTGGCCACCCCGGTTCAATCCGCACGGCCGCGCGCCGTGCCGCGAGGGTGGCCATGATCCCGAACCTCTTCGCCGATCTCCCCGAGCACGCCGATCAGGAAGCGCTCGCCGACCTCCTCAAGCGCCCCGGCGTCCGCATCGAGCGCATCGTCTCGACCGGGCAGTCGAGCCCGCCGGGGTTCTGGTACGACCAGGCGCACGGCGAGTGGGTCGCGGTGCTCGCGGGCGAGGCGCGGCTGCGCTTCGAGGACGAGCGATCCGCGCGGACGCTGCGCGCCGGGGACTTCGTCGAAATCGCCGCGCACCGCAGGCATCGGGTCGAGTGGACCCGTGAGGGCGAACCGACCGTCTGGCTCGCGGTGCACTTCGACTGACTCCCGTCCCGGCGGAGCGCCGTCGAAGCGCTTTACAACAGTCGATCGACGGTTCTCTTAACCGCCTGATTCTTTGGCCATGGTACGAGACTTGCTGCCGTTGCTCTGATCGACGAGACGGCGGAGGATCCCATGGCCAGCTTCAGCACCTTGCGAACGGGGCGGTCGCCCGGCTCAACCGGTTCGGCCCGAATCCCACAGTTGCTGCGCGTTGCGGCCGCCGTGCTGCTTCTTGGTGCCGCGGCGCCGGCGCGTGCGCTGGCGCTTCCCTTGACCGTCTTCGACGTTTATGGCGAGACCCTGGTCGCGTCCGGCGCGACCGCCGGCGCCAGTGCATCCGCTCGCGTCGAGACGGGCCATCTCTTTCCGTCAGCCCTCGGCACGCTTACGGGCATCGAGCTAGCGTTCAGCGGATCGGTGATCTTCACCATCGCACCGGGACTGAACGGCGCACCGAACCCGGGTGGCCCGCCTGTTCCGGTCCCCTACTCGATCGCGCCGCAGCTCTCGATCGAGATCGACGGGCTCACGGATCTCTACCACCTGCAACCGTTCACGCTGAGCACGGCGGTCGTCTCGGCGGGCGTCGGGGATGCGTCGAGTGCGACCGGGACCTATTCGTTCCGGTTCTCGTACCTCGCGCCGATCCAGCAGTTCATCGGTCCGCAGAACGTGAACGCGTCGGGGCCGGTCGCGCTCGCACCGCCGGCGAGCCTGACCGGCGATCTCGCTGATTTCGATCATGCACAGGCGCTCACGAATCTGCTTCTCGTCACGTACAACCTGAGCTTCTCGGAGACCGGGCGCGTCACGGCCCTGCCGACGGACGTGATCGCGCACAGCACGCTCCAGGTCGCGACGACCTACACCTACGAGCTTCCCGTATCCATACCGGAACCCGGGGCCGCCTGGCTGCTGGTTGCCGGCGTCGGCGCGCTCGCCGCCGCGCGGCGCCGGCGAGCCGGACTCACCGCGCCTCAATAGTCGAGCCACTCCATCGGCGCGACGAGCTTCTTGCCCGCGATCCGTTCGATCGTATCGGTGAGCACCGGGATGTTGTTGTCGAAGGACCCGTGGGTCGCCTGGACGAAATCGTCCGCGCGGGTGTCCCGGACCCTGTGCTCGGTGACGATAGTGAGCAGCCGGTTGCCGCCGGCGTTCGGCTTCCACTTCGCGAGCCACTGCTTCACGAACGGGATCTCTTCCGCATCCCATTGATCGGTTGCCTCCCGGCTGCCGGTATAGGCGTACCGGGACAGCAGCGCACGCTCCATGCCGAGCAGCGGCATGCAACGGACGTCGTCGAGCGCTCGCGACACCAGGTACAGCAGCGACTTTCCGTAGACGGCGAGGCCGGGACTCGGCAGCGCGTCCAGCTTCTCGTTCTCGTCGGACAGGACGTATAACCACAGCCGGTCCGGCGCGAGGATGCCTTTCTCCGCTGCGGCGAGATAACGCGCGACCGCGAACCGCGACGAGCACGCCGGGGCGAAGAGCGTCGCCGTTCTCACTCGCGGCGCCGCGGCGGCCAGATCCGGCCCGCAGAGCCGCTCGAGCAGGTGGCCGAGCATGATCGCGCCGGCCGAGTGGCCCGCCAGATGCAGCTCGAGCGCCTTTCCGCCGAGCTTGCCGGACAGCGCCACCAGCTTCCGGGCGACCGCGTCGAGGCCGTGACCGGGCCGCACGCCGCGGGCGGCGTTCTCGCGCATCTCGGACCAGATGCCGCGCCCGAAGAGCCGTCCGAGGCCTTCGATCGCCCGGTCCTTCTGGTCCTCCAGCCATTCGCCCAGGCCGGCAGCGCGCTCCTCCTCGGCGCCGGGGATCCTCCTGCCCCAGTCTTCCACCGCAGAGAAGAGCGTCTCGTCCAACCCGGTGCGCCAGGTGAGAAATATCGGGTAGACGCCATTGGCGAGGAAGTACGGGGCGAGCACGCGGATCCGCGCGATCGATTCCTGCTCGCTGTTCAGGCCGCCATGCGCGTAGATCGCGATCTTCGCCTTGCTGCCGGGTTGACCCGCGAACCACTCGAGCGGCTTCGTCACCAGGATGTCGTCCGCGTAGGCTTCGGCGTCCGCTGCGCCCTGGCGCGTCAGGTCCCGCACGCAGATCCGCCCGTCGTTGCCGGTCACGAGCGTGCGCTCGTAGGCTCCGCTCGTCGACAGCGGCTGGTAGGCCTTCGTATCGAAGCTGTGGTCGACCGGCCAGGGGTCGTCCGGCGGATTGTCCGGGGAGCGCGTGGTGCGCTCGAACGAGTTCAGCGACCAGCCGGAGCGCCCCGGCCAGCGGGTGGCGGCGAGCCGGTCCTTTCCGACGGTGACGGGAACGCCGAGCGCGCAGGTCCACGCGTCCGTTGCGTGTCGCGTCCAGTCCTCGTAGCCGAGAACGCCGAAGCCGCCGGCCCCCCATCGGCGCCCCCACGAGTTCTGCACGATGAACCCGCGCTCGTCGTAGCCGACGATCGCGAACGCGTGGCCGCCGGTGCGGCGGGAGTTCTTCGGCGCAGGAATGAGCGGGATGTCGGCGTGTCGGCGCGGCGGGGCGGTAGCGCGCGTCCGCGTGAGCACGTCCCAGCCTTCGTGCACCTTCGCGGAGACGTAGATCGCGCCGATCTCCGCGACCGCGGCCTGGAGATCGACGACCGAAGCGCGGTCGACGCGGTAGTAGACGCCGAGCGGCCGGGTGACGCTGTCTTCCTCCCAGCCCTTGTTCGGTCGCACGAAGACCGCCTTGCCGTCGCGATCGAACGGGTAGGGCCACAGCTTCTCGGAGCACACGCCGTGCTTGTGCCACCCCTTCAGGGCGCCGCGGCAGCTCGATCCCTCGTAGTCGTCGCCGCGCCACTCGTCGTAGCGCCGCGCGAGCTCGTACAGCATCCTCGGGCTGACGGGCTCGAACCCGTCGGTGGATTTCGCTTCGATCGCCCGCACGAAGAGCAGGTAGTTGACGACGCACGCGAGCCCGAACCCGGTGCACGCGCCTTCGGTGCCCTGGTCGAGGATGAGTCCGGCTGCGACGTAAGTCGTCAGCCACTTGTCGAGGTAGCCCGTCGAGGGGTAGCGGGGCGGCAGGGACCGAAGGGCAGGCCGGTAGGCGACGTCGCGGAAGTCGACGCGGTCGGGGCGAGCGTCGAAGAGCCGGGTGTCGAAGAGCGTGAGACCCGGCTCGGGCGCTCCGCCCGGCGTCTTCCCAGCCGGTGCCGGGCGAGTCGCGGGCCTGGAGGGCTTGTTGCGCCGATTGACCATGGATCCCCGGACCATCTTCACACCTCCCTATCGAGCGACGGGTACGCCTGCACCCGTCATGGTCCGGCATGGGGAGGCGCGCGCCAATAGCACCAACGGATGACGCGAGCGCGGCAGGGCCCGGTCGCCGACCGGTGTCTACATGCTCCGCCGGTACTGCCCCCCGACCTCGAACAGCGCGTTCGTGATCTGCCCGAGCGAGCAGACGCGCACCGCGTCCACCAGCACCTCGAAGACGTTCCGGTTGTCGATCACCGCCTGCTGAAGGCGCTTCAGCATCGGGCCGCTCGCGGCCCGGTTACGCTCGTGGAAGTCGCGCAGACGCGCGAGCTGGCTCTGCTTCTCTTCCTCCGTCGACCGGATCAGCGCGATCTCGGCCGGGACCGAGTCCCCGTGCGGATTGCGGAAGGTGTTCACGCCGATGATCGGGTACGAGCCGTCGTGCTTCTTCGCCTCGTAGTACATCGACTCCTCCTGGATTTTCCCGCGCTGGTAGCCGGTCTCCATCGCGCCGAGCACGCCGCCGCGCTCGCTGATCCGCTCGAACTCCTTGAGCACTGCCTCCTCGACCAGGTCGGTCAGCTCCTCGATGACGAAGCTCCCCTGGTTCGGGTTCTCGTTCTTCGCAAGTCCCCATTCACGGTTGATGATGAGCTGGATCGCCATCGCCCGGCGCACCGACTCCTCGGTCGGCGTAGTGATCGCCTCGTCGTAGGCGTTGGTGTGCAGCGAGTTGGTGTTGTCGTAGGTCGAGATCAGCGCCTGCAGCGTCGTGCGGATGTCGTTGAACGCGATCTCCTGCGCGTGCAGCGAGCGCCCGCTCG
>JADLBN010000037.1 GCA_020847675.1 Burkholderiales bacterium
CGACTGGTTCTCTGCGTCGTTGCGGCCCTGCGGCAGGAACAGCAGGCGGTCGGCGGCGATTCCCGCTGTCGCAGCGAGTTTCTCGAACGCCGGCCGGTACTCGGCGCGCACCGGCGAGAACGCGAAGTGCGCGCGCGGCACGCGGTCGGCGATCTCCTTCCACAGCGCGAGGCAGCGGCGCGACAGCTTCATCGGCGCGACGAAGGCCCCGATCACGAACGCGTCGTCGGGAATGGCGAAGCGCGAACGCGAAAGCGGCGGCACCTCCGCTTCCTGGACCGCCCGCCATGGATAGACCGAGCCCTCCATCGCGAGGAGCGGCTCGAGCTGGTGCTCCTGCGCCTCGGGCAGGTCGGCGTACGCGTCGGTCAGCTTGAAGTCGATCGTGGAGAGCCCGAGCGTTCCCGCGCTCGCGACGTGCGTGAGCTGCGCGCGGGCGGGCTTGAGCGCGAGAATGCCCGGCCGCGCACCCTTGGTGTGCGTCTGCAGGTCGACCAGGAGGTCGAGGTCGTCCGCCTCGATGATGCGCGCGGCTTCGCGGTCGGAGACCGCGGACAGGTCGCGCCACGCCGTCGCGACCGACTCGAACGCCTCGGTCACCCGGTCGCGCCTGTCGGACATCGAATAGAGGAAGACGTCGAACCGCTCGCGGTCGTGATGGCGGATCGCGGCGAGCATCATCTTGCCCATCACGTGGTTGCGCAGGTCCGCGGAGAGGTAGCCCAGCCGCAGCCGGCCCGGCGCGCGGGCGGCGCGTCCCGGCCTCGGCTCTCCGTAGACGCTGCGGGCCGCCTCGTCGTAGGTTCGCGCGAACCGGTGCATCACGTCCGGCTCGACGTCGAAGAAGAGCAGCAGGTAGAGGAGTTCCTCCAGCGCGTCGACGAGTTCGGTCTGCGACTTCGCGCGGAAGCGCTCCTGGCGAAGGCCGTCCAGGTAGCGGTCGAGCTTCGCGAAGTCGGCCTGGAACTGGCAGGCCTCCAGCGCGTGGACGGCCAGCAGCAGCGAACCGGGACAGGCGACCTCGAAGCGGCGGAAGTTCGCGAGCCACGCGTCGACCTGCCCGTCCTCGCGCAGGACCTCGCCCAGGTTCTTCCACGCCGCGGCGCGCGTCGGGTCGCGCTCCACCACCTGCCGGTACATCTCGAGCGAAGCCTTCACGCGTCCTTCCTGCTGCAGCAGGACGGCGAGGTTGTATGCCGCGTCGACGAACCCGGGGTCGAACGCGCCGGCATACCGGTACGACCGCGCGGCACCCTTGGTGTCGCCCGCGAGCTGCTGGGCGACGCCGAGGTTGTAGTGCGTCTCGGCGTCTAGCGGCCGCAGCGTCGCCGCGCGGTGGAACGCCTCCACCGCGCCGGGCCCGTCGCCGACCCGAAGCAGCGCGTGGCCGAGCGCGCGCAGGAGGCCGAGGTGCTCCGGATCGCGTTCCAGCCCGTCCCGGGCCTCGGCGATCGCCGCGGCGAACCGCTCGCGTTCGAGCGAGAGCCGGCTCGCATCGACCCGCGCATCCTGATACGCGGGAGCGGACGCGAGCGTGGCTTCGAGATCGCGCGAGGCGGCCTCGAGGTCCCCCGCGTCCCACTCGAGCCGGGCGCGGAAGTGGAGCGCGGGCGCGAACGTCGGCTGATCCGCGACGATGGCCGAGTAGGCGGCGCGAGCGCTCCCGACATCCCCGGACTGGTGGGCGCGCAGGCCGGCGTTCCAGTGCGCCGCGAGCGCCTCCGCGGACAGCGCGCCTTCGACCGTCCGTGGAATCTCGTCGAGCGCCCCGGCGAGCGAAGCCGCGTCCGGCTCGACGCGCCGGTCGGCGAGCGGCTCGCCCAGGTCCGCGAGGGTCCAGACAGCGCGCCCGGGGCGCTGCGCGAGCCAAGGCCCGGTCGGCGCATCGAGGCCGATCGCGTCGATGACGACGTCGGGATCGCGCGCAGCCACCAGGCGCGCCGACGAGGGCTCGGGCGTGTCGCCCGTCGCGATCGCCGCCTGCGGCGTGAACGGCAGCGTCGCCGTGAACGCCTGGAGGTCCTGCGGCGCCACGAGCGCAACCAGCGTGACGGATGCACCCGCTTCCCGGAGCGCGGCGAGCGACGCGACCGTTTCCGGGGGTGTTCGCGGCGACGCGAGCAGCGCGACACGCAGCGCCGCGCCCGCGGTCCGGCGGGGCCAGACCGTAGCGACCGGCGGAGCGAACGTGCGGAGGCAGATGCGAGCGTACGCTTCCGCGAACGCCTTCGAACGGATCCGGCGTCCGATGTCGCGCGCCGCTCGCGCGAGCGTGCGCAGCGCCTCCGCGCTCCCCGGCCCCGCCTCGCGGCCTGCGGCCTCGTCGAATATCGCGTCGACCGTCGCATCGTCGTTGCGCTCGCCGCTGCGCGACGCGTACGACGCGAGCCACGCGAGCAGGTCGAGCGGCACCGCCGCAGGCGCAGCGGCAAGGCGCCGGAAGAGCCGGACCTGTCCGGCCGCGTCGTGCGCGCGCTCGAGGGACCGGGCGATCAGCCCCGCGCGGGCCGGCGCAAGAACCAGGTCGGGGTCGGTGGCAATGATGTCGGCCAGCGCGCCCGCGTCGATCTCGCCTTCACCCAGGGCCGCCTCCGCGAGCATCAGGAAGACGCGCGCGCGCGTCTCGCCGGGCTGCAGCGCGAGCACTGCGGCTGCCGCGTCCCTCGCGCTTCGCGGATCGCCGGTGTTGAGACTCGCCTCGGCGTAGGCGAGCCAGCTCGGCACGTGCCGGGGCCGGACCGTGGTGGCCTCGCGCCACATGGCTTTCGCATCGGCGGAAAGGCCGAGCTGCCACAGCACCTCGCCCATGTGAAAGCGGGCTGCGCCGTTGCGAGGCCGCGCGACGATCGCCGACTTGAAGCTGAACAGCGCGTGGAGCGGCCGCGACGCCCACTGGTGCCTGCGGCCGCGCGCCAGCCAGCCTTCCGCCTTCTCGGGTTTCACCGCAACCTCGCCTTCAGCGCGTCGCGCACGAACCGCGGCGTGATCGCGCGCAAGAGCGGCCCCGCGGACGACCGGCGCAGGCGCAGGGCGGCCATCGCGATGCGTCCTCCCGCGGCGGCCGGGGCCGCGGGCGCGGCGGCTTCGCTCGGGGCCTGCCACGGCCGGTAGCCGAGCGCGTCGCGCAACCGCACGCGCGCGAGCGGAGCACGGGCGTGGGCCTTGCGCGAGCCGCGGACGCGGGCGTAACAGGCGAGCGTCGGCGCTGCCATCGATTCGAGCGTGATGCGCGGAATCGCCGACGCCTTTCGCGCCGCCTGCGCCAGCGCCTGCGCATTGTCCGGCGCGAGCAGCGCGGCGATGCGATCGAGCATGCGCGCCTCGTCGCGCCACTCCTCCTCGCTCATCACCCAGCCGGCGTTCGCGGCCGCCACGCGCTCCGGCAGCGCGCCGATCGGCGGCACCAGTACCGGGCGCCCCGCGCCCCATGCTTCGGAGAGCGTGTAGCTGAAGGTCTCGGGGCCGGCCGACGGAAAGAGCACCATCGACACGCGATAGTGGTTGAGGAGGTCGGGCAGGTCGCGCGGGTCGTAGCGCCCGTGCACGGTGAAGCGCGCGTCGTCGCTTTGCCACGCGGCGTGCTGGCGGTCCAGGTAGCCGATCACGACGAAACGCACGCGCGCGCCGCGTTCGCGCGCGAGCTCGACCAGCCGTTCGATGCGTCTTGCTCCCTTGTCGGGACCGACCGCGCCGAGCACCGCGACCGTGGGCACGCCGTCGTCGGGAAGCATCACCGCGAGGCGCGTGCCCGCGTGCCGCGCAGCCACGTCGGGCACGCCGTGCGGGATCACGACGGGCTCCGGCGCCGACGGGAAGTAGCGCAGCAGCGTCTGCGCCGCCCAGCGCGAGGGCGCGATCAGGAACGTCGCGCGCTCGAAGAGCGGACGGTGCCGCTCGCGCCAGGCGACGATGTCCACCCCGGCGAACGTCGGCTGCGCGGCGAGGCACGCCGCGCAGACGCGCGCGTCGGTCTGCGCGCCGCAGTACAGGCCGTCGGGGCCGAGGAAGGTGATCGTCGGGCACGCCGCATTGACGTCGTGCACCGTGCAGCCGTAGGGAACGTCGGTCGCGGAGAGTGCGGTCAGCAGGCCGTCCCGGCACGCGGACAGGTTGTGGACGTGGATCAGGTCGACGCCCAGCGTCGCGCACAGCGCCGCGAGGAACTCGCTCCAGGGTTCGTCGGGCAGGCGCTCGAGGTCGAACGCGATCGGCTCGCCCTGCGCCCGGTGCAACTCGATGCGCCACCGGTCCCCCACGGCGATCGCGACGGCGTGGCGGCAGCGTCCGAGGGTCGCGGCGACGAGCGCGCGGACGTGCGTCTCGGTGCCTCCGCCCTGGTGGTGCAGGACGTGCAGCACGGCGCTCGCCGACGACGCGTCGAGCGCGATCGTGGCGGCGTCGCGCAAGGGCGCGAGCGGATCGCGCGCGACGTAGTCGTGCACGAGCGGCAGGTAACCGGGATGGCGCGCGAGCAGCGTCGCCGTGTTCTTCGGCACCAGCGCGTCCTTCTGCTTCTCGAACGAACGCCCGCCGGTGTGGAGCACGAAGGCGTCGTCGGCGAGCACGTTGCGCCACCCGGCGGCCGCGGCCCGCATGCAGAAGTCGTTCTCCTCGCCGTAGCCCGCGCCGAACGCGGAGTCGAACCCCCCGATCCGGTCGAGCAGCGCGCGGCGCACGTAGAAGCAGAAGCCCACGCCGGTCGGCAGGTCGGGGTAGCTAGGCACCGCCGCGCGCGCGAACGCGTCGGCGACCGGCTGCGGGTCGGCGCCGTCCGGCCACGCGTTGTTCACGCAGAAGCGCGGATACGACAGGATCTCGGCGTTGTTCGACCACGGCGTGATCGTGCCGATCGACGGGTCGGACGCCGCGCACCGCAGGAGCGCCTCGAGCCAGCCCGCGGTGACGACGGTGTCGCTGTTCAGGAGCACGACGTCGCGCCGCGAGAGGCCGAAGCCGCGGTTCGCAGTGCCGGTGAAACCGAGGTTGCGAAGGTTGGCGAGGATCTCGACCTGCGGGTGGCCCTGCCGCGCGATGCCGGACAGAACGCGTGCGACCTCGGGGTCGGGCGACGCGTCGTCGATCAGCACGAGCCGATGCTCCGGCCCCGTGTGCGCGAGCACGCTCTCGACGCAGCGGGCGACGTCGCCGGGCGCGTTGTACACCGGCACGACGATGTCGACGGCGGGCATTGCATCCATGGACAAGGTCAGGCGCGGGTGAAACGCTTCCAGGCGAGCTTCGCGCGCACCCACGGCAGCCTGAACCACCAGCGAAGGCTCTGCCGGTACGCGATGATCCGCTCCTGCGCTTCGAGCGCGCGGTCGAGGCGCGCGCACTCGGCCTCGACCTCGCCGGTGCGGCGCTGGGCGGCTTCGAGCGTCTCGCGGACCTGCGCGTGCTGCCGCTCGACCTCCCCGATCCGGCGATGCGCCGACGCGAGTCCCGCGTCGCGCTCCGCGACGAGGCGTTCGCCGTGAGCGGCCCGTGCGTTCGCCTCGCCGAGTGAAGCGTCGCGCTGCGCGAGTGCGGCGTCGCGCTCCTCGACGAGCTTCTCGCGGAACGCCGCGAGCTCCTCGAGGTGCCGCACGTGCGCGTTGGTGCGCTCGAGCAGGCCGTCGCGCTCGGCGACGAGGCGCTCCCGCTCGGCGACGAGGCCCTCGAGCACGTGGGCGCGCTCGTTCGCCGCCGCGAGCTGACCGTCCCGCTCGGCGATCATCGGGTCGCGCGCGGCGACGAGGTCTTCCAGATGGCGAACGTGCGAATTCGCCGCAGCGAGCTGGCCGTCCCGCTCGGCGACGACGCGCTCGCGGTCGCGCAGCAGCGCATCCAGCCGGATCGCCTCGGCCGTGGCGGCAGCCGCGCGCCTCAGCTCGGACTCCGCGACGTCGGAGAACAGCGAGACGGCGGGAGCCGGCGCGGGCAGCGCCTCGACGCTGCGCGCCGCGACGACGACGAAGTACATCGGCGCCGGCACCGGCGCGGGATCGACGCGCGACGCGTCGCCGCAGAACGCTTCCGCGTCGGCGCCGCCGCCTTCGCGCCACAGCGTGGAGCCGAGCCACACGCGCTGCGAGTGCCAGCGCCGCGCCGGAAATTGCGCGTCGAGGAGGCGCTCGAGCTCGGCGCGGTCGTGCTCGCGCCGGTGGAACGGATTGACGTACCCGCGCGCCTCCGAGTACTCGACGCGGTTGGGGGCCGAGAGCACCAGCGCGCCCCCGGGCGCGAGCACGCGCGCGACCTCCGCGAGCATCCGCGGCTGGTCGCCGGCCTCGAGGTGCTCGAGGGTTTCGAACGACACGACGAGGTCGACGCTCGCATCCGCGAGCGGCAGCGCCGCGGCGGAGCCTTCGACGAAGGTCAGGTTCGCGAGCGAGGCGTAGGTCGTCCTCGCGTGAGCCACGGTCTGCGCGTCGATGTCCACGCCGACGACCGAAGCCGCGCCAGCCGCGAGGATCGCGCTGCCGTAACCTTCGCCGCAGGCGACGTCGAGCACGCGCCTGCCGGCCGCGTAGCGACGGGCGAACGCGTAGCGGTGGACGTGCTCGTAGACGATCTCGCCCTCGATGCCGGGGACGAAGCGCTCGCCGGTGAAGTTCAGGGAGTCCTGCATGGTCCGCATCCGCGCGCCCTGGTCCGTCGACGACGCGGGGAAACAGGGAATTCTAGCCGATCGGTCGTCCTGGCCGAGGCGTGGCGCGGCGAGCGTCGGGCCGCGACGACTGGGCGCCGCCGCGCTCGCTCGCGATCTCGTTCGACGACGGCACCGGCTTCGACTGGCTCGACCAGCCGCGCTACGTGTGCGGCCGCGACTGGCGCAAACCCGGGGAGCTCGAGGCGTTGCTGCGGGACGCGTAGACCCCGGTGTCAGACACTCGCGGGGCGCCTGCCACGCCGTGCGGGTGCGAGGCTTCGCTGCGGGAACAGTCAACCCCGGTGTCAGACACTCGCGGGGCGCCTGCCACGCCGTGCGGGTGCGAGGCTTCGCTGCGGGAACAGTCAACCCCGGTGTCAGACACTCGC
>JADLBN010000038.1 GCA_020847675.1 Burkholderiales bacterium
GCGCAGGCGGCGCCGGACGGGGCAGGGCGCAGCCGACGCTTTAGCGGCATTTGTGAATCGCCCCGCAAGTTGTCGATTAACTGGGCGATGAAAACGAAACGGCCCTCGAGAACGAGGGCCGCGTGCCCGCTGCTGTTGCGTCTGGACCTGCGGTCCCTGACGCCTCATCCCGGGTGCCCCGGAAACCACCTTGCCGCAGGTCGGCAGGTTGGCGACAGGCAGGCGGCCTGTGCTCTCGATGTGAGTCGAAGTTTACACGGTCGCGCAGTTCCTGTGTGTTTTTTCTGCGGACGCTTGCGGTACGTCGGCGCCGCGCGGCGCACGTGGGGATGCTGGAAAGTCGGCCGTCAGCCGGAAGCGCTGCAAATCACTGAGCAGCGTTCCCGCGCGTAGTCCCAGGCGCTGAAGCGGACTTCGGGCGCGTCGACGCTCAGGATGAACGGGTCTTCCCCGAAGGACACGTAGCTGTCCCAGAGTTCCGACGCCGACATTCCGGCTTTGAAGGCCGACTCGAGGTACTCGTCGACGATCCTGCGGCAGTGCCCGATCGCCAACCCTGCATCGGCGAACTCGCCGTGCTTGTACCGCTCGTCCTCTTCCATGCAGTGAAAGTTGTCGTCCACCATCACCACGCAGGGCGTGCCGCCCTTCTTGGTTCGTGGATGGCGTCACCCGGCCGCGACGAAGTGTCGCGGGTCCAAGTCCCGTTCGCCGTCCCACCGGTAGGCCACCAGCGGCCCGTCCTTCGCCGCCGAATAGTCGACGCAGGCGACCTTGGGCGATTGCAGCCCCGGGGTGGCCCGTCATCTACTACTTGTCGGCGAGGACCGGAATGCCCAACGCGGACCCGAAGCGCCACCCGATGCCCTTCACGCGGCTGGAGATCGCGGTGATGAGCCTCGTCGACGGCGAACTGCAGGTTCTGCTCGCCCGGCGCGCGGAAGCACCGTACGCCGGCAAGTGGGCGCTGCCCGGGGGCGTCCTCCGCATCGACCTGGATGCGTCGCTGGATGCGGCGGCCTTGCGCGTCATGCGCGAACGACTTGGGCTGGACCTGCCGTTCCTGCGGCAGCTCTGCGCCGCAGGCGGCCCGACGCGCGATCCGCGCGCGCCGTGGGCGCTCAGCGTCGTGTATCGGGCACTGGTGCCGGCCGACAATGTCAAGCCCCTGGCGGGCAAGCGCATCGAAGCGCTCGCCTGGCGATGCGTCGACGACGCGATTGCCGACAGGAATCTGGCGTTCGACCACGCGATGCTGGCGTTTCGGGCGGTCGGGAGCACGCGCACCGAGGTCGAGCGCCTGGACCTGCCGGCCGGGTTCCTTCCCGGTCAGTTCACGCGCGGCGAACTGCAGTCGACCTGCGAACAGTTGCTGGGACGACGACTGGACGAGTCGTCGTTCAGACGCAAGCTTGCGGACCGGCAGGTGGTCGAACCGGTCGAGGGCGCCATGAGGACGGGCGCCAATCGTCCGGCCCGGATCTACCGTCTGCGCGCACGCTGAAGGCGAATTCCCGTGGTCGCCGGGTTCGTCGAAGGCGGCGCGCTGTGCGGCGGCCGGTGTCCGCACTCCGCTTCATTCCGAAGGGCCACGGCGTGACCTTGCGGTCCGTATGCCTCCCGAGTCACCGGATTTCGCGGAGATGCCCGGGCGGCGTCGCCCCGCCCCCTCCACGAACAGCGCGACCATGGTGTCGAATTCCCCGGCCAGCCGGATCCGGGGCACGGTGAGCCAGCGCATCAGGGCGCCGAGATAGAGGTAGTGGAAGTAGGTGCCGAGTTGCTCCGGGCGTTGCGTGGCCGCCAGTTCGCCGCGCTGCTGCGCGGCGCGGATCAGGCGGGTCCAGAGCGGAAGCAGGCCGCGGTCGGGTCCGGAGGCGGCCGGATCGAAGGTCGCGAACTTGTAGCGGATGTAGGGAAGCAGCACGTCGGCGTGCTGCTCGCACCAGCGGGCCGAAGCGTGCAGCAGCGGCGACAGGCCCGCGCGGAAGCCCGCACGCGCGTCGCGGTCGAGATCCCTCGCAGAGAGGTCTCGCGCGAGTTCGTCCTCGAGCATCCGTTCGAGCAGGGCCTCCTTGCACGCGAAGTACTTGTAGAGCGTGCGCTTGGAAACCCGGGCGCTGGCCGCGATCTCCTCCATCGTCACCGCCGCGTAGCCGCGCGAGTCGAACAGCATCGCGGCGACGCGGGCAACGTGCGCGGGCAGCAGCATCCGGTTCGAGGGGCGCCCGGGGGTGCGGTTCGACGCCATGGCCGGCTGGTTTCCAGCGGTGTAAAGTAAACGCCGTCTACTTTACGCCGAATCCTTCGATGAAGCTCCTGATCCTGACCTGCGGCACCGAGGGCGACACGCGCCCGCTCGCCGCGCTGGGCCACGCGCTGCGCGCCGCGGGTCACGACGCATCCCTGCTTGGCGACGCGAGCACGCTCGGCGCCGCGCGCGACCTCGGCGTTCCTGCGGCTGCGCTGTCGGGCGACATCCGCGAGCTGTTCACGACGTGGGGGCGGCAGGGGCCGCGCGGCACGGCCAGGGCGCTCGTTGCGCTGACGAATACGCACACCGCGGCCTGGATGAAGGAGACGCTGGCCGCGGCGCGGGGCTGCGACGCGATCGTCACGTCCGGGCTCGCCGGCTTCGTCGGTCTCTCGGTCGCCGAGCGGCTCGCGCTGCCCGCGATCGGCGCGGGGATGATCCCGCTCACGCCGTCGCGCGAGTTCGCCTCACCGTTCCTGCCGCCGGCGTGGGTGCCTGCATGGCTCAACCGGCCAAGCCTCGCGCTGACCAACCAGCTCTTCTGGCTCGCGTTCCGCACCGCGCTCGACCGCGCCCGCGCCGACGTGCTCGGCCTGCCGCCCCGGCGGCGCCTGTGGACCGATCACGCCATGCTCTACGGCATCTCGCCGACGCTGCTGCCGAGGCCGGCCGATTGGCCGGCGAATGCGCTGATGTGCGGGCAGTGGGTGATCGGGGCGACCACCGGCTTCGCGCCGGATCCGACTCTCGCCGCCTTCCTGGAGGCAGGCCCGCCACCGGTCTACGTCGGGTTCGGCAGCATGACCGGCATCGACATGAAGGTGATGCTCGACGCGGTCGTCGCCGCTCTCGGCGGCCGCCGCGCCGTCTTCTGGCCGGGCTGGAATGGCCTTGGCGGTGCGGGACTGCCGGCGAACGTGCGCTGCATCGACGCGACGCCGCACGACTGGCTGTTCCCCCGCACGGCCGCGGTCGTCCATCACGGCGGATCGGGAACCAGCCACTCGGCGCTGCGCGCCGGCAAGCCGTCGATCGTCATGCCGTTCACCGGCGACCAGCCGTTCTGGGCCGGGCGGCTCGCGCGGCTGGGCGTCGCGCCGGCCGCGCTCTCCGCGTCGCGACCGGATGCGAAGGCTCTCGTCGCGGCCTTCGACTTCGTCGCCCGTCGCGAGGTCGTCGAGCGCGCCGCTGGACTGGGGCGAAGCATGGCGGGCGAGGACGGCCTCGCCACGGCCGTCGCGGCGATCGAGCGTCTCGTCACGGTGCCGGACGCGCCGCTTGCCGCTTCGCCGTCCGAACCTGTCTCGATCCTGCGGTGAGTCCCGTCGCCGGCTCCTCGGTGACCGTCGCGGACGTCGCGCCGTGCGACTTGGTATGCTCGCCCGTGGCCTGGAGCGAGCATCGGCGCGTCGGTCAGCGGTGCGCATGGCATGCTCCGCGGCAGCGACCGCGTTGCGATGCGCAGGCAATGGCCATTCGAAGGGATCGTGTGCGCGGCGATGATCCGGCGGGAGGGATTCGTTGCTCGCCGTGACCCGTCGACACGATCGGGAGCAGGCGGATGCGGATTGCGAGGATCGGACGTTGCGGGCGACACGGCGTCGGCGGGAGCGAGACCCGTGCCTGAGCCGGAACCTTCAGGAGCCAGCGAGGAGGCCGCGCGCGAGTCGATTCTCTATCTCCCCGATGCCGACGTCGCGGGACTCGGGATCGATCTCGACGATTTGCGCGACGCCGTGGCCTCGGCGTTCGCGTCTAAGGCGCGAGGCGCGAGCGGCGCTTCGGAAAAGTCGACCGTGGTCGTCGGCACCGGGCACATCTTCCAGGCGAAGCCCGGCATCCTGCGCGATGCAGGACTCGCCGGCGTCAAGTGGTTCGGGCTCGTTCCGCAGCCTTCGGAGGGCGAGCCGAGCCTCCACAGCACGATCCTCGTGTCCGACGTGCGCACGGGCAGGCTCCTGGCGATCGTCGCCGGCGACTGGATCACCGCGAAGCGCACCGCCGCGATGTCCGCCATCGCCGCACGCAGGTTCGCGCGGCCGGCAAGCGCGTCGATCGCCTTCATCGGGGCCGGCGTGCAGGGTGCAGCCCATCTGGAAGCCCTGCCGCGCGTGCTCCCGCGTCTGCGGCGAGCCGTGGTCTGCAGCCGCACCGCCGCGAGTGCGACGCGACTGGCCGACGCCGCGCGGCGGGCAGGGTTCACGGCGAGCACCACCGCCGACCCGCGGGCTGCGGTCGAAGACGCGGACATCGTCGTGACGAGCGTTCCGGAAGGGGCCTGGCGTGGCGCGCTGCTCGAACCTGCGTGGCTGCAGCCCGGCGCCTTCGTCGCGGCCGTCGATCTCGCGCGTTCGTGGAATCGCGACACGCTGCGGGATTTCGACCTCCTCGCCACCGACGACCACGAGCAGAGCAGGACGCTTGCCGCGGAGGGGCGCATGAGCTACGCGGGCCCTTACGATGCCGACCTCTCCGACCTCTGCGGAGGAGACGCGGTCGAACGCACGGGCGACACGCAGCGCGTGCTGTTCAGTTTCTCGGGACACGCGCTCGCGGATCTTGCGGCGGCGCAGGTCGCGCTGCAAGCGGCGAGGACAGCGGGCCGGGGCCTGCGGCTGCCGGGTTGAGCCGCGCGATCCGGACGACGATTCCGATGCACCTTGAATCCGCCGCGGATTCGAATACCATGGCTTCGGATCGGGAAGCGACGATCGGGCCGGCCGATTGGCCTGACCGGCCGGAGTGGCCGGTGCGATTGCGCTTTCCGGTGTTTTCGATGAGGTCGACGCTGCGCGCTGCCGCCGCTTGAACGCTTCCGACGTTTCCTCTCCACATCTGCCAGGACCCCTACCGATGTCACATCCGCGGAATTTCCTCACGGGCGCGCTCGCCCTGCTCGTGACTGCAGCAGCCTGGGTCGCACCCCAGGAAGCCAGCGCCCAGTCGTGGCCGACCAAGTCGATTCGCCTCGTCGTTCCCTACACCGCCGGCGGCTCCTCGGATTTCGTGGCCCGTCTCATGGCGCAGAAGCTGACCGAAGGCCTGGGCCAGTCGGTGGTCGTCGACAACAAGCCCGGCGTGGCCGGCATCGTCGGCACCGAGATCGTGGCCAAGAGCGCGCCCGACGGTTACACGCTGGCGCTGATCGGCATGACCACGCACGCCGCCAATCCGTCGCTGTACAAGACGCTGCCCTACGACCCGGTGAAGGACTTCGCGCCGATCTCGGTGGCGATCGTCTCGCCGCTGGTGCTGGTGGTGAATCCTGCCGTCCCGGCGAAGAGCGTCCAGGAGCTGATCGCCTACGCGAAGGCGCATCCGGGAACGGTGAACTACGGCTCGGCCGGGGTGGGCAACACGCTGCACCTCGCCGGCGAGTCGTTCAAGGCGGCCGCCGGCATCGACATCGTGCACGTGCCGTACAAGGGCGCGTCGGCGGCGATGAACGACCTGCTCGGCGGGCGCATCCAGATGATGATCGACCTCGTGCAGACGCCGCTCCCGCACATCCAGGCCGGCAAGCTGCGGGCGCTGGGCGTGACCAGCGCCACGAGGGTGCCGATGCTGCCCGACGTGCCGACCATCGCCGAGTCGGGGCTGCCCGGTTTCGAGTTCGCCACGTGGATCGGCATCGCTGCGCCTGCAGGAACCCCGAAGGCGATCGTCGACCGCATCCACGCCGAGATGGTGAAGGCCCTGGCGATGCCCGAGGTGAAGGAGGCGTTCGCGAAGCAGGGGATGGTGACCGCGCCGTCCGCGTCGCCGGAAGCCTTCGCGCGGCAGATCGTCGCCGAGAAGGCGCGCATCGCCGCGCTCGCGAAGAACATCGGGATCCAGCCGGAATGAGCAGGCCGATGAAGAAGCGCGAGCGGTTCCTCGCCGCGATCGAGGGCCGGGCCGTCGATCGTCCCCCGGTCACGGCCTGGGTCCACTTCCTGTCCGACCACCTGTCGGGCGAGGAGACGGCCGTCCTGCACGCGAAGTTCCTGCGCGCGTACGACTGGGACGTCGCCAAGCTGATGAACGACTATCGCTATCCGGTGCCACCGGGGCTCGAGTTGCTCGACTCGGCGGTCGCGCTGCGCCGCTTCAAGTCCCTGTCGCTCGACGAGCGCGCCTTCGCCGAGCAGCTCCGCGCGATCGAGTCCCTGCGCCGCGAGCTCGGTCCCGACTGGCCGATCCTCGACACGCTGTTCGATCCCTACCAGCAGGTGCTGCGCAACGTCGGCTTCAGCCAGGCGGGCGCCATCGTGATGCACCGCGAGGCGGCGCTGGAAATGCTCGACGCGGTGGCCGACACGCTGTGCCGCTACGTCGCTGCCGCCCGTGCCGCCGGGGCCGACGGTTTCTTCCTGTCGATCAACGGCGCGATCCGCGAGGGATTCCCGCGCGGCGCGAGCGAGGCCGTCTTCCGCGAGTTCCAGCGGCCGTTCGACCTTCGCCTGCTCGCCGCCGCGGAGGGCGCGGTGCGCGTGCTCCACGTCCACGGGGTCGGCCTCGACCTCGATCGCGTGCTCGACTACCCGTGCGAAGCGTTCAGCGTGTCCGACCGGTTGCAGGGCAATCCCACGCTCGCGCAGTTGCGCGAGAGAACCGGCCGCTGCCTGATGGGCGGCATCGACGAGACCCGCATCCAGGAGCGGACGCTGCCCGACGTGCGCGCCGAGATCGACGACGCATTGGCGCAAGCCGGCCGCGAGCGGTTCATCCTGGCACCCGGGTGCACGCTGCCGTCGTTCTCGCCGCAGCGCACGCTGCGGCACGTTCGCGACTACACGCAGCGCATCTGACCGGCGGCGCAGCGCCTCGGGCGGCGCTTCACGCGGTCCGCGTCATCCGGACGTGCGCGCCGCGAACGAGAGCACGACCAGCGCAGCGAGCCACAGCGCGATCTGCACGCCGCGGTAGACGTCGTTCCACGGTGCCGGAAGCGCGTAGAGCCCTCCCGGAGCGAGCAGGAACACGAGCGTGGCGATGAAGAGCGCGCCCGCGACTTTCCCGCCCGCGTCCCCGGGCGCGGAGCGTCGCGCGAGACGGTAGAGCGCCACGAGCGGGACGACGATCAGGAGATCGTCGTACCAGCGGTGGTAGGACCAGAACCGCGCGACGATGGCGGCCGCGCCGGCGATGAGCCAGAGGTCGGCCCGGCGGTGCCGCCGCGTCCACGCCGCGAAGAGGGCGAGGATGGCGAGCGACACCGGCGCCGCCCACGCCTGCCAAGCGAGATCGCCAAGCAGCCGGTGCAGGTTCGACTCGCCCCGATGCGTGGACATGTGCGAGGCGACGACGAGGAACTGGCGCAGCAGGTCCGGGAGACTCTCGGGCTGCGCCGTTGCGGCGAGCAGCGTCGTCGCTGCATAGGCGACGGCGGCGAGGACCACCGGTCGGAAGCCGCCGTCGACGCACGCGGCGGCGACGACGAACGGCGCGGCGACCGTGGGCTTCACCAGCGCGAACAGCAGGCACAGCGCCACCGCGAGGTCGCGACCCCAGCCGGGCTCGCGGTCGCGGAGCGTGACGAGTGCGGCGAGCAGGAGCGCCAGCACGAACAGCGTGGACTGGCCGTTGCCGACGATTGCGCCCGCCGGATAGGTGGCGAGCGGCAGGAGCGCGACGAAGGCGCGCTCCGCCTTCCCCTGCGCGCCGCTCTCGCGCACCATGCAGCGCACGAGCCAGGCGAGGGCGACCGCCGTCGCGACGAACCACGCGAAGAGCGCGACGGAGCGGGATGCCCATCCGTAGACCGGCCAGAACAGCAGCATGCTCGCCGGCAGGTAGGTATTGACGGTGCTCTTCGGTCCCGTGTAGACGGGACGGCCGGCGAACCAGTCGCCGAGCATCGCGCGGAAGATCTCGAAGTCGATCGCGCCCGGATGGATGGCGATCGTGCCGATCGTGCGCGGCTGCCAGAGCAGCCGGAAGAGTTCGTACCCGAGCCAGGGCAACGCGAGCGCGGCGAGCGCGACGGCGGCGGCGAGGAACGCTCCCTCGCGCGAATGGCGACAGACGTCTCCAGCCTCGACGGCGCGCACGGCCGCGAACCCTCCGCTTCGACGACGGTTCCGGAGGATACGCCGCCGGCAGGCGTGCCGGCCGACCGGACCGCTGCCGCCGATCCGGGACTTCGCTGCGGGACGCGGCGAGGCGGGGACGCTACGACGCGTGGACCGCCAGGATCCGTCGACGAAGGATCCGCGCCACTTCGCGCGACGCGCGGCTCAGCGGGTGGTGCGTCGTCGTCTTCATCGTCACGCTGCGGGGCAGCCGGGGTTCGACGACGCGGCGCGCGGCGAACGACGCATCGAAGCGTTGCAGCCTCACCGAGTGCTGGCTCCACAGCGCGTAGCAGCGCTCGCGCGAGATGATCGCGTGCTGGGCCTCGACCGAGTCGGCCTCGATCACCACGTTCAGGCGGAACCTGCGACGGCGGGCTTCCTCCTCGACCCACAGGCGCAGGCCGTTCGGCGAAGCCGGGAGCACCAGCGGAATCGATGCGAGCGCGCGGAAAGGCAGCTCGCCGCCGGCCCCGCCGAGATCGGGATTGCCGACCACCATCACGTCCGACGTGGCGAGTACCTCGGGCCCGTCGCTGCGCGCCCTGCCATAGCGCGTGACCAGCGCGATGTCGACCCGGCCGTTCGACAGCCAGTCCTCGTGTTCCACGCTGAAGCTCTCGAGGAGGCGCAGGACGATGCCCGGGAACTGGCGGTGCACCTCGTCGAAGAGGTCGGCCGCGAGCAACCGCATGTAGAGGGTCAGCAGCGCCACCGTGACCGTGCCGGACGGCGCGCGGGTCTGGTCGCGGATGTCCGCCGAGAATCGGTCGGCGCGCGCGAGCAGGTCTCGGGCCTTCGGCAAGGTCTCTTCGCCGACCGTCGTGAGCTTCACGCCGCGGCCGGTCCGGTGAAAGAGCGAGGCGCGCAGGCTGTCCTCCAGCGCGCGGAGCGCGCGGCTCACCGAGGGCTGCGTCGTTCCGAGGGCGGTCGCCGCGCGCGACAGGTTGCCCAGTTCGGCCACCTTCACGAAGAGCCGAAGGGCCTCGAGATCGGGGGTGCCGTCAGCCATGCGCGGAACGTATACCAGCTAGCCATGGCGGTGGCTAGGTTCCTCGCTGCGCGTGTCCTAGGATCGGGACGGCCGGTTCGAAGACCGTTTCGTGCCGGTCGAACGCATCCCTTCCGGAGGACTTCCGCCATGTTTCGAGCAGTTGCAACCCTTCTCGCAGCGGCGCTTTCCCTGCTGGCATCGATTCCGGCGGGCGCGCAGGCGTGGCCGTCGAAGCCCGTGCGCATCGTCGTCGCCTATCCGCCGGGAGGCGCGACCGACCTTCAGGCGCGGCTCGTGGCGGCGAAGCTGACCGAGCGCTGGGGCGTCTCGGTCATCGTCGAGAACAAGCCGGGGGGCAACACGGTCATCGCGACCGACGCGGTCGCCAAGGCGGCGCCGGACGGACATACCGTCCTGCTCACCGCGATGCCGATCGCGCTCAATCCGATGCTGATCGCGAAGCTGCCGTACAACACGGCCACCGATCTCGTGCCCGTGACGCTGCTCGCGACGATTCCCAACGTCCTCGTGGTGTATCCGGGGCTGCCGGTCAACTCGCTCGGCGACCTGATCAAGCTGGCCCGTGCGGAGCCGGGGACGATCTCGTTCGCCTCGACGGGACAGGCGACGTCCACGCATCTGTCGGGCGAGTTGTTCGCGAAGATGGCGGGCCTCAAGCTCAACCACGTCTCCTACAAGGGAAGCGCGCCCGCGCATCTCGACCTGATCTCGGGACGCGTGGCGATGATGTTCGACAACGGAGCGCTGCAGCAGATCAAGGCCGGGAAGCTCAGGGCGCTCGCGGTCACCTCGGCGAAGCGGGTGCCGTGGCTGCCGGACACCCCGACGATGATGGAGCAGGGGCTCGCAGGGTACGAGACGGTGGCGTGGTACGGGGTCTTCGCTCCGGGCGGAACACCGGCCGAGATCGTCCGCAAGCTCGCCGACGACATCACCTGGGCGGTGCGTTCGCCCGACACCGTCGAGAAGCTGACGGCTGCCGGCGCGATCGCGGGAGGAGGCACTCCCGAGGAGTTCCGGAAGTTCCTGTCCTCCGAGACCGAGAGGTGGGGACAGATCATCAGGGATCTCGGGATGAAGCCGGAGTGACCGGGGCATCGACGGACGGGACCGACCATGCACCACCTCGGCAAGGAGACCACGGGCGTCCATAGCCTGCTGGTGGACTATGCGAACAGCGGCCGCTCCGAATCGTTCGTCGGCCGGACCTCCGAGCCGTACCTCTACGTCGTCGACGAGAAGTCCATCGAGCAGGTGGCCTACGCGTGCGGGGCGGCGCACGACTGGCGGATGCCCGGCGGCGCATTCCGCGGGCCGGTCGAAGCGCCGCACGCGTACCTGTTCTACCTGCTCAACAACACGCGCACCTACCGGGTCTACGAGAAGACGATCATCACGCGCCTTCCGTCCGGCCGCGCGCAGCTTCACGCCGGCGACGATTTCCACTACCTCTGCCCGATCCTCAGCGGCGACGTCCTCGCGGTCACCGCCACGATCCTGCCGAGCTACCGCAAGACCGGCCGTCATGGAGAACTGGAGTTCTTCAGCGACGAATGGCGCATGTACAACCAGCGGAACGAACTCGCGGCCCGGCTGATTCGCAAGGCGATCGCTCTCGACTTCGGCGAATCCGGCGTGCTCACGTCCCCGGCGGAGCACAGGGTCGACCTACCGCCGGAGTCCGGGCCGCCGACATGGCTCCGAACATCGGACGTCGAGTCGGCCTTCAACACAGGCCAGATCGTCCACCTGAAACGTCATCCGACGTTCACGTGGATGTCGATGATGGGGTGGCTGGCCGCGGTGGACGAGTACTCGCCGACGCACTACGACCCCGATTTCGCCAGGTCGCACCGCTACGGAGGCGGCCGGAACATCGTCGCGGGTCCGCAGCTCGCCTCGGTCATGGTTGCCGCGCTCGAGGAGTCGCTCGGAGCCGGCTGGTGGATCAGCGACTACGAGAACGTCCAGCGGCGCGCGGTGTATCCCAACGAAACGCTGTCGAGCTTCAGCCGGGTTCACGCGATCGGCGACGGCGCCGCGAGGATTCACCTGTGGCTGGTCGATGACGAAGGCGTGGTCAAGGGCACGGGCGAGGCGACGGTGAGGGCCGTGACGACGCAGAGGCGGGTGCCGATTTGAGCGCCGGGAGGCCGAAGTCGCCGCACGAGCGAGAAGACCCGGGCGTCGGCGGGACGCAGGATGCCTCGCCGAACGCCCGCGGTTGTGGATGTCCGGGCCTCGCGACGCGTACCGCCGTTCGATCGTTGCCCGCGCGTTGCGTGGAGGCGGCGCGATGATCGTCCGCGAAATCCTGGAGCGGAGCCGGCGGGCGTTCGGCGGCAGGATCGCGGTGGCCACCGACACGCGCGCGTACAGTTTCGACGAGTGCTGGAGCCGGGGCCTGCGCCTCGCGTGCGGCCTGATGGCACGGGGCGTGAAGCCCGGCGACCACGTCGCGGTGCTGGAACTGAACACCGTGTGGTCGGTCGACTTCTACGTCGCGGCGTCGATCGCGGGTTTCGTCCGCGTGCCGCTCTACTGGCGCAATGCGGTCGGCGTGCACCTCTCGATGGTCGGGAACGCGCGATGCCGGTTCGTCGTCGTCGACGACGAGGTCGGCGGCGGTGTCGTGGACGAGATCGCCGGTGCCGTGGGCGAGCGCAACGTTCTCGTGCGCGGGGCGGAGTACGAGCGCTGGCTCGCGGGCCAGGACGACGTCGATCCGGCGGTGCGGATCGGCGAGGACTGGCTGAACATGATCCGGCACAGCGGAGGGACAACCGGGCGTCCCAAGGGGATCACCAGCACGCAGCGGCAATGGGCCTGCATCGGCCGCGACGAAGTCGCGTTCAAGCCGCTGATCGCACCGGGCGACGCGATGCTGCACGTCGCGCCGATGAGTCACGCCTCCGGGTACTACTTCCTTCCGGCCTGGGCGGCTGGCGCGCGCCAGGTGCTCTCGGCGTCGACGGCGCCCGATCGGATCGTCGACCTGCTCGGAAGCGAGTCCATCGCGTATCTCTTCGCGCCGCCGACGCTGGTCGACTCGGTCACCGCGGTCGCCGCCAACCTGGATTTGCCCAGGCTGCCGCTGAAGTGCCTCGCGATCGGTTCGGCGCCGATCAGCCGGCGCGTGATCCGGGCTGCGCGCGACTGCTTCGGTGACGAAGTGCTCTACCAGACCTACGGAACGAGCGAGGCGGTGCCGATTTCCGGCATGGGACCGAAGGAGTGGTTCGCGGAGTACGACGACACCGACCCGATCCTCTCCGCGGGAAGGCCCTTGCCGCTGGTCGACCTCGAAATCCGGGACGAGGACGGACGAGCGCTCCCGGCCGGCGAGACCGGCGAGGTGACCGTGCGCTGCGACGGCATGGCCGACGGGTACTTCAACGCACCCGAGCAGACCCGCGAGCGCTTCGTCGACGGATGGTTCAGGACCGGAGACCTGGGTCGCCTGGACGCGCGCGGCTACCTGCATCTGGTCGACCGGGTCGGCGAGATGATCATCTCCGGCGGACACAACATCTACCCGGCGGACCTCGAACGGATCGTGGGGCAGGTCGAAGGCGTACTCGAAGTCGCCGCGTTCGGCGTCCCGCACGAGAAATGGGGCGAGACGCCGGTCGTCCTGTGCCAGGTCCGCCCCGATATGCCCGTGTCTACGGAGCACGTGCGCGAGCACGTCGCCAGGGCGCTCGGTTCCTACATGAAGCCCTCGGACGTCGTGATCGGAACCGACATGCTGCCACGTACGGCCGTGGGCAAGATTTCGCGACGGGCGGCGAGGGATGCGTACCTCGCCCGGCGCGAACCGCACCGGACGCTGACGTCCTAGAACGACCGCCCGGACTTCTCGCAGAACCCCGGAACCCGGGCGCCATCCATCCTCCCGCGGGCCGCGCGGACGTCCCGCGGCGAGCGCCGGCGCATCGCGTTCGCGAGATCGTCGTGCTCAGGCGCTCATGTCGAGCACCACGCGGCCTTCGATCTTGCCCGCGTGCATCCGCGCGAAGATGTCGTTGATGTTCTCCAGACGATCGCCGGTGACGGTGGCGGCCACCTTGGCCTGTCCGGCGAACGCCAGCGATTCCGCCAGATCCAGCCGGGTGCCGACGATGGAACCGCGCACGGTGATGCCGTTGAGAACCATGCCGAAGATGTCCAGCGGGAACTGACCTGGCGGCAGACCGACGAGCGAGACGGTGCCGCCGCGGCGGACCATGCCCAGCGCCTGCTCGAAGGCTTTGGTCGAGACGGCGGTGACGAGTACTCCGTGGGCACCGCCGATCTCCTTCTTGAGGAACGCGGCCGGGTCAGTCGTCCGGGCGTTGACGGTAACGGCGGCGCCCAGGCGCCCGGCCAGCCGGAGCTTGGCATCGTCGACATCCACCGCGGCCACGTTGAGGCCCATCGCCTTCGCGTACTGCACCGCCATGTGCCCGAGGCCACCGATGCCGGAGATCACCACCCAGTCGCCGGGCCGGGTGTCGGTGACCTTGAGGCCTTTGTACACGGTGACCCCGGCGCACAAGACCGGAGCGATCTCGACGAAGCCGACGTTGGAAGGCAGGTGGCCGACGTAGTCGGCCTTGCCCAACGCGTACTCGGCGAAGCTCCCGTTGACCGAATAGCCCGTGTTCCGCTGGTTCTCGCACAGGGTTTCCCAACCGCCGAGGCAATGCTCGCAATGCCCGCAGGCCGAGTAGAGCCACGGAATGCCGACGCGGTCGCCCTCCTTGACGTGCGTGACACCGGCGCCCACGGCAGCGACGACGCCGACACCTTCGTGGCCCGGGATGAACGGGGGACTCGGTTTCACCGGCCAGTCGCCTTCGGCGGCGTGCAGATCCGTGTGACACACGCCGCAGGCCTCGATCTTGACCAGCACGTCGCCGGCGCCGGGCCGGGGCACGGGCACCTCCTCGATCGTCAGCGGCTTGTCGAAAGCGCATACGACGGCCGCCTTCATCACGTTCTGCATCGCGAATCTCCTGTCGGAGGCCTGGGGTGCCGGCAACGTTGCGGGAAGCGCATCGAGCCCCGTGCGCGATGGCCTGCGGGAGCCATCCCGCACGGCCGAGAGTATCACCATCGCGCGCGCCGCCGGACGCGGGAGCGGGATCCGTGTCGCGGCTTCGTCGACGTCGCGACTGTGAGCGCTGCACGGAGCCTCGCCGCGACACCGAAGGTCCGTTGCGTGCGCACCTCGGTGCGCCGCGCGTGTGGCACTCCGGCTCGGGGATCGCCGCGCAGCGCTGCGGTAGACTGGGGATTCACCTCTGAATGGTCCCCGACGCTTCCGATGAACGACGGTCCTGCTCGGCCTGCCGCTCCTGCCTCGTCTGCCCCGGCGCAGCCTTCGGGCGCAATCACGCCCTCGACGGGCGGTCCGCCGCGCCGCTACGCGATGCTCCTCGCTGGCGCGCTGGCGATCGGTGTGCTGGCATGGTTCGCATGGCAGCGCTACGTCGAGCCGCCGCTTTCCACCGGCATCGCCTCCGGCAACGGCCGCATCGAAGGCGTGGAGATCGACGTCGCCACGCGGATTCCCGGACGGCTCAAGGAAATCCGGGTCAAGGAGTCGGACTTCGTCGAACCCGGGCAGGTCCTCGCCGTGATGGAGACCGACCAGCTCGAAGCGCAGCGGCGCCAGGCCGAGGCCCAGCGCGAGCGGGCGCGCATAGCCGTGGGCAGTGCACGCAGCCTGGTGAGTCAGCGCGGAGCGGAGCGTGAAGCCAACGTCGCGTTGGTCGAGCAGCGCAAGGCGCAGGTCGCCGCCGCGGAGAGCCGCCTCGCCCGCTCCGAGCAACTCGCCAGGACCGGCTTCATCTCCGGGCAGGCGCTGGACGACGATCGCGCCTCCGCGCAGAGCGCACGTGCCACCGTGGCTGCGGCGCAGGCGCAGGTCGCGGCCTCCGACGCCGCGATCGCGGCCGCCAGAGCCCAGGTGGTCGACGCCGAATCCGCGGAGGCGGCCGCGGCGGCGGCGATCGACGCGGTCGCTGCCGACATCGCCGATGCCACGCTCAAGGCGCCGCGCGCGGGCCGCGTGCAGTACATCGTCGCGCGTCCGGGCGAGGTGCTGGCTGCGGGTGGCCGCGTGCTCAATCTCGTGGACCTCTCCGACGTGTACATGACGTTCTTCCTGCCGACCGCGCAGGCCGGGCGAGTGGCGCTCGGTGCGCCGGTGCGCATCGTGCTCGATGCCGCGCCGAAGTACGTGATTCCGGCCAAGGTGAGCTTCGTGGCCGACGTCGCGCAGTTCACGCCCAAGACCGTGGAGACCGCGGAAGAGCGGGCGAAGCTCATGTTCCGCGTGCGCGCGCAGATCCCGCCCGAACTGCTGCGCAAGCACATCGAGCGCGTGAAGACCGGCCTGCCCGGCGTCGCGTATGTCCGCATCGACGACACCGCCGCATGGCCGGACTTCCTGACGAACGGTCTCGTGCAATGACCGCGACGGCACCGGCCGTCGTCGCGCGGCTCGACGCCGTCACCCACCGATACGGAAAGGCGCTCGCGCTCGCCGCCGTCACGCTGGACGTTCCCGCCGGTCGCGTGATCGGACTGATCGGGCCCGACGGGGTCGGCAAGTCGACGCTCCTGTCGCTGGTCGCGGGGGCGCGCGCGATCCAGCAAGGGCGCGTCGAGGTTCTCGGCGGCGACATGGCGAGGCGCCGCCACCGCGACGACGTGTGCGCGCGCATCGCCTACATGCCGCAAGGGCTCGGCCGGAACCTCTACCCGACGCTCTCCGTCGGCGAGAACCTCCAGTTCTTCGGGAGGCTCTTCGGCCACGCCGCGGCGGAGCGGGAGCGGCGCATCGAGATGCTCACGCGCAGCACGGGACTGCACCCTTTCCTGCAGCGCCCGGCGGGGAAGCTGTCGGGCGGAATGAAACAGAAGCTCGGGCTGTGCTGCGCGCTGATCCACGATCCGGACCTGCTGATCCTCGACGAACCTACGACGGGCGTGGATCCGCTCGCCCGCAGCCAGTTCTGGGAACTCGTCGCGGGCATCCGCAGCGACCACCCGGGAATGAGCGTGATCGTTGCCACGGCCTACATGGACGAGGCCCGGCGTTTCGATTCGCTGGTCGCCATGGACGCGGGCCGCGTGCTCGCCACGGGCACGCCCGCCGAGTTCCTCGCGCGCACGGACAGCACGAGCCTCGAAGCCGCGTTCGTCGCGCTTCTGCCGCCCGACAAGCGCCGGGGGCATCGCGAACTCGCGATTCCGCCGCTGCCGGCGGCCAGGGGCGACGAGGTGGTCGCCATCGAGGCCCGCGATCTCACGATGCGCTTCGGCGACTTCGCGGCAGTGGACCACGTGAGCTTCCGCATCCGGCGCGGCGAGATCTTCGGCTTCCTCGGCTCCAACGGCTGTGGCAAGTCCACCACGATGAAGATGCTCACCGGCCTCCTGCCGGCGAGCGAGGGCAGGGCATGGCTGTTCGGGCACGAGGTCGATCCGAAGGACATCGCGACCCGGCGGCGCGTGGGCTATATGTCGCAGGCGTTCTCGCTCTACTCGGAACTCACGGTGGCGCAGAACCTCGTACTGCACGCGCGCCTGTTCGGCGTGGCCGAGTCCGCGGTGCAGGAGCGGGCGCAACAGATGGCCGCGCGCTTCGGCCTGACGGAGCTCATGGATGCCCTTCCGGATGCTTTGCCGCTCGGCCTGAGACAACGCCTGTCGCTCGCCGTCGCGATGGTGCACGGCCCCGAACTCCTGATCCTCGACGAACCCACGTCGGGCGTCGACCCGGTTGCGCGCGACCGGTTCTGGGAACTCCTGGCGGAACTGTCGCGCAGCGACGGCGTGACCATCTTCATCTCGACCCACTTCATGAACGAGGCGGCGCGCTGCGACCGGATCTCGCTCATGCACGCGGGTCAGGTGCTGGTGAGCGAGGCTCCCGCGGAGATCGTCCGGCAGCGCGGTGCGCGCGATCTCGAACAGGCGTTCATCGCGTGTCTCGTCGAGGCCGGTGCCCGCGGCGACGTGCCGGCGGCCGGATCTGCGCCGGCCGCGCACGGGCAGGCTCCGGCGCCCCGCACGCCGCGACGGCAGGCTTTCAGTCCGGCCCGCGCCTGGAGCTACACGGTGCGCGAGTCGCTGGAGCTGAAGCGCGATCCCGTCCGGGCGACCCTCGCCCTGGTGGGCAGTCTGTTGCTGCTGTTCATCATGGGCTATGGCATCAACATGGACGTGGAGGATCTGACTTTCGCCGTGCTCGACCACGATCGGACGAGCGTGAGCGAGGGCTACGCACTCGATCTGTCCGGATCGCGCTACTTCGTCGAGCACGCGCCCATCGCCGACGAGGCCGACCTCGACCGGCGCATGCGCAGCGGCGAACTCAGCGTCGCGCTGGTGATTCCCGCCGGATTCGCGCGCGACGTCGCGCGCGGGCAGCGCGTTGCGATTGGCGCCTATGTCGACGGCGCGATGCCGACTCGGGCGGAGACGGCCTCAGGCTACGTGCAGGGCATGCACCGAAGCTGGCTCGCCGAGCAGGCGAGCGCTCGGGGCGGCAGCGCCGAGGCAGGAAACGCAGCGACGGTCGAGACCCGGTATCGATACAACCCCGGTGTCCAGAGCCTTCCAGCCATGGTGCCTGCGGTGATCCCGTTGCTTCTGATGATGTTCCCGGCGATGCTTGCGGCGCTGTCCGTGGTCCGCGAGAAGGAACTGGGGTCGATCCTCAACCTCTACGTCACGCCCGTCACCCGCAGCGAATTCCTGTTCGGCAAGCAGGTGCCCTACGTCGTCCTCGCGCTCGTGAACTTCCTGCTGATGGTGCTGATGGCTGTGGGACTTTTCGGCGTGCCGGTCAAGGGGAGCTTCCCGACGCTGCTTCTCGGCGCCGTGATCTACACGATCTGCGCAACCGGCATCGGCCTCCTCGCGTCGACGTTCACCCGCAGCCAGGTCGCGGCGCTCTTCCTCACGATGATCGGCACCATGATCCCCGTGGTGCAGTTCTCCGGCATGCTGGATCCGGTGAGCTCCCTCGAAGGGGCGGGGGCTTTCGTCGGCCGCATCTATCCCGCGAGCCACTTTCTCACGATCACGCGCGGTGTCTTCAACAAGGCGCTGGGCTTCGACGATCTCCTGGCGTCGTTCTGGCCTCTCGCGCTCGCCGCGCCCGTGATCCTGGCCGGTGCGGTGCTGCTGTTGCGCAAGCAGGAGAAGTGATGGCACGGGTCCCTTCGCTGGCCAACGTCTATCGGCTGGGCGTCAAGGAGCTGTGGGGGCTCGCGCGCGATCCCGTCATGCTCCTGCTGGTCGTCTTCTTCTTCACCGTATCGGTGTACACGTCCGCCACGGCGGCCCCCGAGACGCTGAACAAGGCGCCGATCGCTATCGTGGACGAGGACCGGTCCCCGCTCTCGGAGCGGATCGCCGCTGCGTTCTACCCGCCGCAGTTCCTGCCGAGCGCCGTGTCGTCGCTCGCCCGCCTCGACGCGGGCCTCGATGCCGGCGAGTTCACGTTCGGGATGGTGATTCCGTCCGGATTCCAGCGCGACGTGCTTGCAGGACGCTCACCCGCCATCCAGCTCAACGTCGACGCGACGCGCATGAGCCAGGCGTTTTCCGGCAGCGGCTACGCGCAGCAGATCGTTCTGGGCGAGATCGAGGGATTCGTCGCGCGCAGCCGAAGCACGGTGGCGGCTCCCGTCGATCTCGCACTACGCGCCCGCTTCAACCCGACCCTCAACCATGGCTGGTTCGGCTCGGTCATGGCGATCATCAACAACGTGACGCTGCTGTCGATTCTGCTCACCGGCGCGGCGCTCATGCGCGAGCGCGAGCACGGAACCATCGAGCACCTGCTCGCGATGCCCGTCACTCCGGGCGAGATCATGCTGTCGAAGGTGTGGTCGATGGGGCTCGTGGTCCTGCTGGCCGCGACGTTCTCCCTGCTCTTCATCGTGCAGGGACTGCTCCGGGTGCGGATCGAGGGGTCGGTCGCGCTCTTCCTCGGCGTGGCAGCGCTGCATCTGTTCGCCACGACGTCCATGGGCATCTTCCTGGCGACGGTGACGCGCTCGATGCCGCAGTTCGCGATGCTGCTGATCCTGGTGTTGCTGCCGTTGCAGATGCTGTCGGGATCCTCGACGCCGCGCGAGAGCATGCCGGCGTTCGTGCAGGACATCATGATCGCCGCGCCCACCACCCACTTCGTGGCGGCGGCGCAGGCCATCCTCTATCGCGGTGCCGGCCTCGACTTCGTCTGGCAGCCGATGGCCTGGCTCGTGGCGATCGGCTCGACGTTCTTCGCGTTCTCGCTGCGGCGCTTCAGCCGCACCGTCGGGCAGATGGCGTGACGGCGCCCTCGGCGCTCCCCGGGCGCCGGGGCAGGGGCCACGCCGGCTGTCCGGCAGTCATGGCGGGCGTCGGGTCCAACGGGAGTTGGCGCGACGGGTGTCTCCACCGGGTCCCGCGTGGCATACCGACCGCCGCGCTCAGGGCGGGTGATGCCCCGGCGCAGGTCCCGCCGCGGATTCGCTCCCCTCGATGGTCCGGTTTCAGGGCGCGGTCAGCTCGGCGATGGAATCGACGCAAGCGTCGGCATCGACGGCGCTCACCGGCTTGCCGTGGTTGTAGCCGTAGGTGACGAGCACCACCGGACATCCGGCGGCCCGCGCGGCTTCGGCATCGTTGCTGGAATCGCCTATCACCAGCGTGCGCCCGGGCTCGCTGCCGAGCGTTTCGCACGTCCGGAGGAAAGGCATCGGGTCGGGCTTCAGCCGCTCGAACCGGTCGCCCCCGAAGACTCCGGTGAAGAACCCGTCGAGCCCCTTGGCGCGAAGCAGCGGCTCCGCCAGCGCCGTCGGCTTGTTGGTGACACAGGCGAGCTTGAGCCCGCGTGCGTGCAGGCGCCCGAGGCCCTGTTCGACGCCGGGGTACACGGTGGCGTGCCGTCCGTTCACCCCGTGATAGTGATCGCGGTAGCTTCGCAGCGCTGCCGGCGCCATCGCCGCGATCGCCTCGTGCGTACGCGCCGGTCCGGCTCCGATGCCCGACTGCCGGTCGCGCAGGCGGACCGCTTCCTCGAGCACCGCTCGCGTCAGGTGGTCGCCCCCCTTGCCGATGAGCCGTTCGATGAAGCCGCGGCTGACACGAGGCAGCGAGAAGTCGTCGAGCATCAGGTCGATCGCGACGACGAAGTCACCGAGCGTGTCGACCATCGTGCCGTCGAGGTCGACCAGCACCGCCTGAAGGGGCGTGCCGGCCCAGCACAGGCCCGCGCTCAACGCGCGAGCCCGCGCGAGAACGGCGGGGCTGCCCGCGCGCGACGCCCGCGCGTCGCTGGGCCCGATCTCATTGCGCGACGATGCCCGCCTTGCGGATCACTTCGGCCCAGCGTGCGATCTCGGCGGCGATGACGGCGTCGAACTCGACGTGCGGCTGGGGCGAGAGCTCCATGCCCACGCCGGCCATGCGCGCCTTCACGTCGGGCATAGCCAGGATCTCCATCATGTCGGCGGCGAGCTTGCGCACGATCGGTTCGGGTGTCTTCGCCGGCACGAACACGCCGGTGAACGGTTGCACTTCGTAGCCGGGAAGGCTGGCGGCTTCGGCGACGGTCGGAAGTTCCGGGTTGGCCGTCGTGCGCTTGCCGGACGTCACGGCGAGCGCGCGCAGCTTGCCCGACTTGACGAGCGGGATCGCGAGTGCCGAGGAGAGCGGCATCATCGTGAGACGCCCTCCGAGGAGGTCGTTGACGGCGTCCGGCTGGCCTTTGTAAGGGACGTGCGTGAGCTTGATGCCGGCCATCTGTGCAAGCAGTTCTCCGGACAGATGCGGCGACGAGCCGACACCCGGCGAGCCGAACGACAGCGGGGTGGGGCTCGACTTGGCGAGCGCGATCAGCTCGGCCATCGACTTCGCGGGCACGTCCGGGTGCACGACCACCACGTTCGGCACGCTGCCGATGCCGAGGACCGCCCGGAAGTCGGCGGGGCTCCACGGCAGTCCCTTCACGATGCTGGGCAGCACCGTGAAGCCGGTGCCGACGAACAGGATCGTGTAGCCGTCGGCGGGTGCCTTGGCGACCAGTTCGGTCCCGATCGAGCCGCCGGCTCCGGCCTTGTTCTCCACGATCACCGGCTGCCCATACTTCGTGGAGAGCTTGTCGCCGATCATCCTGGCGACGACGTCGACGACACCGGCCGGCGGGAACGGCACGATGAAGCGGATCGCGTGGTTGGGGAACGCTTCGCCCTGGGCCCGGACCGCCGCGGGGACGAGCGCGAACAGCGCGAGCGCCACGACTGAAAGGATCCTCCGGCGCGCGATCATGGGCGTCTCCTGGACTTGGGGTCGGTGGATCCGCGGGCATCCGCCCGCAGGCTGCGGCGGCCGCCTCCGGCTCGTCGCGGGTGCACGCCAGCGGACGCGCCGCCGACGTCGTACTGAAGGTCCATCTCCATGCGCACGCAGTCGCCGCGATAGGTGATCTCGCCCAGGTAGATGACCTTGCCCGCCGGATCCGTGAAGACGCGGCGCACCTCGGCGACCGGGGCGTTGAAGCCGATGCCCAAGTGCCGTGCGACCTCGAGGTCGGCCGTGGAGACGGTGAGCACCTGCCTTGCGACGGCGATCCTGGGCGTTCGCATCGCGAGCAGCAGCGGGAGGACGGCCTGCCCGCGGAACTTCGCCGGCTGGCGGTCGAACACCTTCTTGTCGAGGTAGATGTTGATCACGCAGTAGGGCTTGCCGTCGCGCTGGTGCACTCGGCGCATGTAGACGTAGCGCTCCGCCGGCGTTCCGTCGTCCGCGAGCGATGGCGGCGAGCGCATCGACTCGTCGATGTTGAGGATCGTCGGCACCGTGTTGCGGTAGAGCTCGTCGAAGTTGCGGACTGTCGTCCGCATCGTGAGCCACCGGTCCTCGACCGGCTTGCCGGTGACGAACGTTCCGCGCCCCTGCTGCGGCGAGACGAGCCCGTCGCGGGTCAGCTGCCCGACGGCCTGCCTCACCGTCACGCGGGCGACGTCGAACTCGTTCACCAGGCGTTCGAGCGACGGAAGCCTCTCCCCCAGCTTCCAGACGCCGCTGCTGATCCGGCGCCTGAAGAGGTGCGCGAGCTGCACGTAGAGCGGCGCCTGCGCGCCGTCGATCGCTGCGGTTCCGGTGACAGACATCGGCAGTACTGGACGTATGGACGATAGGACCTTAGGAGAACCTCGCGTGCCTGTCAAGCGCGCGCACCCCGAAACGATCGACGGACCGGTATGGCGTTGCGCGCCCGGTCTGCGGAGCGAATCCCGGTCAAAGTCCGGACAACCAGGAAACGGCGGTCCCCGGAAGCCATGCGTGGGTACGATCCAGTCGAGCCCGACCCCATGGATTCGAACCGGGCCAAGTGCTGCAGCAGGCGAGACCGCCCGCAGTTCTCGTCGCCCTCCGTTCCCACGGACGTCCCTCGGATTCGTGGGGGGGCCGCGGGGCTCCCGGATTGAGTTCTGCCGCGTTCGAGCACGGACGTCCCTCGGATCCGTGAGGGGGGGCTCTGAGGCGCGCAGACCGGTCGGCGCGATCCGCGGCGCTCCGGTGCCCTCCGTCGCCCCGGTTTCCGGCGTCCGTTGGGGATCGCGGGAGACGAAGAGGTAGGGGTTGTAATAATTGTCACGGTATGTGATAATAGTTTCATGACGACCACCTGGCTTGTCCTGACGGCGACGCTGCCGGCGAATCCCAGCGGGCTGCGCGTTCGGGTCTGGCGGGCGCTGAAGGCCACCGGCGCCGGCACACTGCGGGACGGCGTGTACGTGCTGCCCGATCACGCCGGCACTGCCCAGGCGCTGTGGGAACTCGAGCGAACGATCGTCGAGGCCGGTGCACCGGCGCACCTGCTCGTCCTGCAAGCGCGGGACGCAGCCCAGGAGGGGTCGTTCCGGTCGCTCTTCGACCGCTCGCAGGCCTACGCGGAGTTCCTGCAGGCGATCAAGGATGTGCAGGCGCGCGTCGGGATCGCGTCGGAGGCCGAACTGCGCAAGGACCGGCGGAGCCTGGAGACCCGACTGCTGGCGATCCAGACGAGCGACTTCTTTCCCGGGAAGGACGGCCGGAAGGCGGTGGCGGCGCTGGCCGCGCTGCGGCGCGAGATCGATCTCCATGTCGCCCCTGACGAACCCGCTTCCACCGACGCACGGATCCCGTCGCGAGCCATCGCCGACTACCAGGGACGCGTCTGGGCGACGCGCAGGCGTCCCCGGGTGGACCGCCTCGCCACGGCGTGGCTCGTTCGGCGGCACATCGACCAGTCGGCGACCTTCACCTGGCTGGGCGACGCGAAGAAGTGCCCGGATTCGGTGCTCGGCTACGACTTCGACGGCGCCACGTTCACGCACGTCGGCGACAAGGTGACCTTCGAGGTCGTGGCCGAGAGTTTCGGCCTGCTCGGGGACGCCGCGCTTCGAAAGTTCGCGAAGCTGGTGCACTTCATCGACGTCGGCGGCATTCCGGTCGACGAGGCGCCGGGCCTCGAGATGCTGGTTCGCGGCCTGCAGTCGCGGCACGAGGACGACGACCAGCTTCTCGCCGCCGCGCTTCCGGTGTTCGACGCGTGCTACGAGGCCCTGAAGGCGAGCCATGACAGCTGACAAGCCGGTCGCGGCCGCGGCGGTACCCGCGTTGCCGACGCGCGAGGAGGCCTTCCGCTACTGGCTGAAGCTCGGCTTCATCAGTTTCGGCGGCCCTGCCGGGCAGATCGCCATCATGCACGACGAGCTGGTCGAGCGCAGGCGGTGGATCTCGGAGGGGCGGTTCCTCCACGCGCTCAACTACTGCATGCTGCTGCCCGGGCCCGAGGCCCAGCAGTTGGCCACCTACATCGGCTGGCTGATGCACCGGACCTGGGGCGGCATCGTCGCCGGCGGACTGTTCGTGCTGCCGTCGCTGCTCATCCTCGTCGCGCTGTCCTGGGTCTACATGGCCTTCGGCAACGTGCCGGTCGTCGCCGGGTTCTTCTACGGCATCAAGCCGGCCGTGACGGCGCTGGTGGTGCACGCGGCCTGGCGGGTCGGCTCGCGCACCCTCACGAACGCGTGGCTCTGGGCCATCGCGGGCGGTGCGTTCTTCGCGATCTTCGCGCTGGACCTGCCGTTCCCGGTCATCGTGCTCGTGGCCGGTGCGGTCGGGTACCTGGGCGGAAGGCTCGCGCCGCGCAGGTTCGAGGCCTGGCGCGCGCACGACGTGGCGGGTCGGAGCTACGGCCCTGCTCTCATCGACGACCGAACGCCGGTGCCTGCGCACGCGCGCTTCGCCTGGGCGCGATTGCGCGCGGTACTTGTCGTCTGCCTGGGCCTCTGGGCCGTCGCGCTGGGTGCGCTCGCCGCGGCCTTCGGCTGGAGCGGAGCGTTGACCCAGATGGGCTGGTTCTTCACCAAGGCGGCGCTGATGACCTTCGGCGGAGCCTATGCGGTGCTGCCGTACGTGTACCAGGGGGCCGTCGAGCACCATCAATGGCTCACGGCGCCGCAGATGATCGACGGGCTGGCGTTGGGAGAGACGACTCCCGGGCCGCTCATCATGGTGGTCGCGTTCGTGGGTTTCGTCGGCGGCTGGAACCAGGCGATCTTCGGAATCGAGTCGCTCTTCCTCGCCGGCGCGGCGGCGGCGACCGTGGTGACCTTCTTCACCTTCCTGCCGTCGTTCTTCTTCATCTTCCTCGGTGCCCCGTTCATCGAGTCGACGCACGGCAACCTCAGGTTCACCGCGCCGTTGACCGGCATCACCGCCGCCGTCGTCGGCGTCATCGTGAACCTGGCTCTTTTCTTCGCGTGGCACGTCCTGTGGCCCGAAGGGCGCGACGGTCGCTTCGAATGGGCTTCCGCCGTCATCGGTCTGGGCGCGGCAGTTGCGCTCTTCCGGCTGAAGGCCGGCGTGATTCCGGTCGTGCTGGGCTGCGGGCTCGTCGGGCTGATGTTCCAGCTCGGGCGCGCCGCCGTGATGGCCAACTCCTGAAGGAACTTCGATGATCGCTCGTACCCGGGACCTTCCGTTCGACCCGGCGAAGCTGACCGGCCTCTCGGAGAAGCTGCTGCGAAGCCACCACCAGATCAACTACGGCGGCGCCGTCGCGCGCCTGAATGCGATCCGGAGGCAGCTCGACGGCGTGGCGTTCCCGTCGGTGCCGGGGTTCGTGCTCAATGGACTGAAGCGCGAGGAACTCATCGCGACGAACTCGATGGTGCTCCACGAGCTCTATTTCGCGAGCCTGCGCGAGGGGAACGAGGCGATGGAGCCGGCGATGGAACTCGCCCTGGCCGCGAACTTCGGCAGCGTCGAACGCTGGCGCGACGAGTTCGTGGCGATGGGCAAGGCGCTCGGGGGTGGTTCCGGCTGGGTGCTCCTGACCTTCCAGCCGCGCGAGGGCACGCTCGTCAATCAATGGGCGGCCGATCACCTGCATGCGCTCGCCGGCGGCACGCCGATCCTGGCTCTCGACATGTACGAGCACTCATACCACATGGACTACGGCGCGGCAGCGGGAACCTACGTCGACGCCTTCGTGCAGAACATCGACTGGGCCAACGTGTACGGGCGCTACCAGTCCGCGGTCGAGCAAGCCAGCGAGACCGCCGGCGCCACCGCTGCCGAAGTCGGCACCGCCACGCTGATCGACGTCCGGCGCGCCGGCGTGTTCGAGCGGGCGGATGCGCTCATCGACGGCGCGCGGTGGCGCGACCCGAAGGACGTCGGGACGTGGGCCGCGGAACTGCCAGCGGGCCAGCGCGTCGTCGTCTATTGCGTGTACGGACACGAGGTCGGCCGTGCCACGGCGATGCGCCTGCGCGCTGCCGGTGTCGATGCACGTTTCCTGCGCGGCGGCTTCGATGCCTGGAAGGCTGCAGGAAGGCCCATGCAGCCGAAGCGTGACCCACGATGAAAGGGATCACGCGCGAGCGCCCGAAGATCGACCGCATCGCCAGTCACGGCCTGCACGACGCGGCGCTCGCGAGGCTCGCCTCGATCGTGCGCGCCGCCGACTGCGGGCGGCCGCAGGACGCACCGGAAGCCAGCGGCCTGCTGGCGATCTCGTGCGGCCTGTCGCTCGATTTCTCCGACGACCACGAGATGCTCGCGCACGGCAGGGTGCTCTACGACGCGCTCCATGCACAGCGCGCGCGCGTTCCGGTGACGCAGGTGCCGGGGCCGACCGCGGAGTGACCGGCCCGGCGTGCGGTGCGCGGCTCGGATCGTGAGAATCGCCATTTGACAGCCTGGCCGCCGCTTGGCACGATCCGCGAGCAGCAGGCCAGCGTCGTCCGATTTCTTCGACGACCGCCGATGGCCTGACGAATCGTTGCTGGCCGCGTCGGCAGTCGCCGTTGAGGGGCCGCCCCGGAACATGGACGACCTCATCGGCCGTTTCGATCAAGTCGTTGACGCCATCGCGCGGCTCGGTCGCTACCCGCACGCCGGGCGTCGCGACGCCTGGCTCGAGCGCCTCCGCGTCAATCTGCCGGAACTGGGCACGATCGAGGCGCTGGAGCCGCGACCCGAACTCGGTTACCTCGCGCCGCCGCCGGCGGATATCGCTGCCGGAGGCGTGGATCCGGACGCCGACGCCGCAGACCGCGGCATCGTCGCCACGGCGCGCGAATGCCGCGCAACGCCGGGGCGCGCGTCCGCGGTTGCGCGCGCCGCGCTGACCGAGGCGTCCCGGCGCAAGGACCTCAAGGCCTTCATCACGCTCGCCGAACCTGCTGCGCTCGACCGGGCCGCGGCGGCGGCAGAAGAGCGGCTGCGGTCGGGAGCGCCGATGCCGCTGATGGGCGTGCCCGTCGCGGTGAAGGACCTGATGCCGGTCGCGGGGTTTCCGCAGACCAATGGCAGTGGTGGCCCGCGGCCTGCGCCCGCCGCGAAGGACGCGCTCGCGGTGGCGCGGCTGCGCGAAGCCGGCGCGCTCTTCGTCGGAACCGCCAACCTGCACGAACTCGCCTACGGCATCACCAGCGAGAACCCGCACCACGGGTGGGTCGTCAACCCGCGCCGCGCGGGCTTTACGCCGGGGGGGTCGAGCGGCGGGTCCGCCGCGGCGGTGGCCGCCGGCATCGTCCGCATCGCGATCGGCACCGACACCGCGGGCTCGATCCGGGTGCCGGCCTCCTGCTGCGGCGTGGTCGGCTTCAAGCCGAGCTTCGACGCCGTGCCGCGCGACGATGCGCAGTCGCTGGGCGCGAGCCTCGACCACATCGGGCCGATCGCCGCCAGCGTCGCCGATGCCGCACTCATGTTCTCGGTGATGGCCGGGCAGCGCGCGAGCGTCGCTTCGCCCGCATCGCTCGCGGGCCTGCGCGTCGGCGTACCGAACAACCACTTCTACGATCCGCTGGCCGACGACGTTGCAAAGGCCGTCCGCGCGGCGCTCGCCCGGATGCGCGACGACGGCGCGACGCTGGTGCCGATCGACCTGCCCGGCGTCGAGAGGAGCGCCGCGCTGCAGTTCGTGACGCTGTGCAGCGAGGCGACCGAGTTGCACTGGCGGCGCCTGGTGGAGCGGCCCGAGACGCTGGGTGCCGACGTGCGCGTGCGCCTCGAGATCGGACAGTTCCTGCCGGCCGCCTGGTACGTGAAGGCGCAGCGCGGACGCGCGGCGCTCGCCGCGATGTTCGCGGCCGCCATGCGCGAGGCCGACGTGCTGGTCACGCCGACGCTGCGCATCGAACCGCCGCGTTCGGGCACCGGCACCGCGCGCATCGGCGACCGGACGTTCCCGTTGCACACGGCGGTGACTTCGCTCACGATGCCGTTCAACCTGACCGGGATGCCCGCGCTCACGCTGCCCTGCGGCAGCGGCGACAGCGGCCTGCCCATCGGAATCCAGATCGCCGGCCGTCGCGGCGATGACTGGCGCGTGCTCGATGTGGGCGCGCGACTCGAAGCCCTGCTGGACAAGACCCCCTGAAGGAGGAAGCCGTGAAAAGCCTGTTCCGGATCGCTCTCGCCGCATCGGCGAGCGCCCTCGCCGCCGCTTCGTACGCGGCCGATCCCATCGTCGTCGGCGTGAGCATCGCCCAGTCACCTCCGGGCTCGGTGGTGCAGGGCACGCAGGTGAAGGACGGTATCGACATCGTTGCCAGGATGCTCAACGACAAGGGCGGGGTGCTCGGCCGTCCGCTCAAGATCGTCTACGAGGACAACCAGGGCATTCCGGAGAAGGGCCGGGCGGCCGCCGAGAAGCTCATCACCCGCGACAAGGTGGTGGCGGTCACCGGGGGTCACCAGAGCTCGGTGTGCCTCGCCGAAATCGAGGTCGCCCACCGCTACAAGACGCCGTACGTCAACACCAACTGCTGGTCCGACGACGTGCGCAAGAAGGGCTACCCGGAAGTCTTCAACCCGGGCAACTACAACACGCGCGTCTCGTCGGCCATGGCCGAGACGATCGCCGCGCTCAAGGTCAGGAACGTCGTCGCCTTCGCCGAGAACACCGACTACGGCATCGGGCAGGCGAAGCTCCTCGGCGAGTTCCTGCAGAAGGCCGCGCCGCAGACGCAGTACAAGTACGTCGCGCTCGACCGCGCCGGCAAGGACTTCACGCCGGCCGTGCTGCCGCTTCGCGCGAGCCCGCCGGACCTGGTGGTCAACATCATGCTGCCACCGGCCGCCTACATCCTGATGAACCAGCTCTACGAGCAGGGCGTGGCACCGAGCGCGAAGACCGCGTTCTACGACGGCGCGGGCATCGCCGACTATCCCGACTTCTGGCAGAACGTGAAGGAAGCCGGCAAGTACATGCTGGCGTTCGGCCTCTACCACCCGGCGATGCCGATGCCCGCGCTGGGCAAGGAGGTCGGCGACATCTTCCAGAAGCAGGCCAAGACCGAGCCAAACCGGCTGATCTTCCAGGCAGCCGACTCGCTGCTGCTCATCGCCCGCGCGATCGAGCAGGCGAAGTCCACCGACGGCGCCGCGATCACGAAGGCGCTGCAGGGCATGCAGTTCGAGGGCACGCGCGGCAAGTTCACGTTCTCGCAGGAGCCGGGCTACAAGTTCCAGCAGTGGGTCGAGATTCCCTACGTCACCTACCAGCTGACCGAGGTGAACCAGCCGATCAGCAAGACCACGCTGATCCAGGCCTCCGGGCAGCCGCTGCAGATCGACAAGGTCCTGAAGCCGGCGAAGTGACGGCACGCCCCGGCGCGGGTCCGCCCGCGCCGGGGCGCTCCACCGGTCTCTCCGAAGACGGAACGGCGCGGAGGTTCCATTGCTCGTCCTGGACCTGTTCGTCAACGGCCTGATCATCGGCCTGTTCTACGCGCTGATGGCGGTCGGCCTCACGATGATCTTCGGCATCCTGAAGGTCGTGAATTTCGCCCACGGCGAGTTCTACATGGTGGGCGCCTATACCTACACGCTGGTCTCGCTCGCGCTCGGCGTCTCGCCCTGGCTCGCCCTGCCGGTCGCGGCCGCCTCGGGCGCGCTGCTCGGCTGGGCCACCGAGCGCTGGCTGATGCGTCCGCTCTACGCGGGCTACGGCTCGTGGGCGTTGATGAAGGACGAGTACGCGGTGGTCGTCACCTTCGGCCTGTCGCTCCTGCTCATCAATCTGGTCGACAAGGTCGTCGGGCCCTATCCGGTGCGCGGACCCGCGCTGTCCGACGTGACGCGCATGGCGCTCGGCCCGTTCATGATCAGCGGGCAGAAGCTCATCACCGCCGGCGTGGCGATCGTGCTGCTCGTCGGGCTCGCGCTGTTCATCAAACGCTCGCTGTGGGGCCGGCAGGTGCAGGCGGTGGCGCAGAACCGGCTCGGAGCGTCGATTGCCGGCATCGACACCGCGCGCGCGAGCAGCATCATCTTCATGGCTTCCGGGGTGCTCGCCGCACTCGCCGGAGCGCTGCTCGCGCCGATCATCAACCCGGCACCCGACGTGGGCGTGTTCCCGGCGGTGAAGTCCTACGTCATCGTCGTGATCGGCGGCATGGGTTCGATTCCCGGCAGCATCGCGGCGGCTCTCGCGCTCGGCGTGCTCGAGAGCTTCGGCGCCGTGTACCTCTCGTACGACTACCGCGACACCTTCGGGCTGGTGCTGCTGATTCTCGTCCTGCTGCTTCGTCCGCAGGGACTGTTCGGCGAGCGCTCGCGCGAGGTGTGACCGATGACGATTCCCGATCACCCCAACTTCCTGCGCAACCGCCTCACGCAGGAAATGCGTCTTGCGCTCGCCGTGCTCGTGGCGCTCGCGCTCGTGCCGCTCGCGGTCGGTTCTCCGTACTGGCTCGGCGTGCTGATCGTCAGCATGTACTTCGCGATGCTCGCGGTCGGCTGGAACCTGCTCGCCGGCTACACCGGGCAGTTCTCGCTCGCTCCCGCGGCCTTCGCGATGCTGGGCGGGTACACCACCGGCCTCCTGTCGTGGCACTGGAAGGTGCCTCTGGCGATCAGCCTTCCGATGTCCGCCGTGGTGCCCGGACTGATCGGCCTCGCGCTCGGCCGCATCGTGCTGCGCCTGTCGGGGCCGTATCTCGCGCTCACCACGCTGTCGTTCGCCGAGATCGCCCGGCTGGTCATCTACAACTCGATCGACTTCACGCGCGGCGACCAGGGCCTCAACGTGCCCGCGCTCACCGAGAGCCGCCTCGGCAACTACTATCTGTTTCTCGGCGCGCTCGCCGCGGTGACGTTCGGCGTGTACCTGCTGCTGCGTTCGCGGACCGGCCGCTTCCTGCAGGCGATCCGCGACGACGAGATCGGCGCGGCGAGCCGCGGCATCGACGTGGTGCGCACCAAGACGCTGGCGTTCCTGCTGAGTTGCGCGATCTGCGGCTTCGCCGGCGGCCTGTACGGCAGCTTCGCGCAACTGGTGAGCCCCGAACTCGGCCTGATCTCGCAGACCGGCATCGTCATCGCGATGGTGGTGATCGGCGGCATGGGCACGCTGGTGGGGCCGCTCATCGGAGCGGTCCTGGTCTACGTCGCTTCCGAGATGCTGCGCGACGCCGGCAACATCCAGATGATCGTGTTCGCGCTCCTGGTGATCGTGTTCGCGCGCTTCTTCCGCGAAGGCCTGTGGGGGCTCGCGCGTGGAGCGATCGCCCGCACGCGCCGGGGCTCCGCCGGCGCGGCGAAGGGGGCCTGATGGCGCTGCTCGAGGTGCGTGGCGTCGAGAAGCGCTTCGGCGGCCTTCGGGCGGTCGCGGGCGTCGACATGGACGTGAACGAGGGCGAGCTGCTCGGGCTGATCGGCCCCAACGGCTCGGGGAAGACCACGCTGCTCAACGTTCTGTCGGGCCATATGCGCGCCGACGCCGGGCAGGTGCGGCTCGATGGCGTGAGCGTGCTCGGCCTCGATCCCACCGAGCTCACGCGGCTCGGCGTGCTGCGCATGTTCCAGATGACGCGCGTGTTCAACCGCGTGAGCGCCTTCGACAACCTGCTCGTCTGCGGGCAGGCGATGGGTCTCGCGGAGACCGGGGCCGGCGAGCGCGCAGTGCAGCTGCTCACGGAGCTGAAGCTCACCCACGTGATGCACCTCGACGGCGGCCAGCTCTCTGGCGGCCAGAAGAAGCTGCTCGAGTTCGGCGCCTGCTTCATGGTGCCGCCGCGCATCGCGCTGCTCGACGAGCCGTTCGCCGCGGTCCACCCGACGATGAAGGAGACGATGGCGGCGTTCATCCGCGACCGCAACCGGCACGGGCAGACGTTCATCCTGGTGAGCCACGACATGCCGGTGGTAGTCGAGCTGTGCCCGCGCTCGGTGTGCATGAACGCGGGCAAGGTGCTCGCCCACGGTCCGACCGCGTCGGTGCTGAACGACACGGCGGTGATCGAGGCCTACCTCGGCGAGGAAGTCGCCGCGGGCGGCGGGGGCAGCGGGCGTGGCTGAGGTCCTGCTCGCGCTGGAGGGCGTCACCGCCGGTTACCTGGGCGACATCGACGTGCTTCGCAACGTCTCGCTCACGGTGCGCGCCGGGCGCATCAGCGGGCTCATCGGACTGAACGGCGCCGGGAAGTCGACGCTGATGAAGACGCTGTGCGGGTTCCTGCGGCCGAAGACGGGCCGGGTCACGCTCGCCGGACGCGACGTCTCGGGGAAGGCCGCGCACACGATGATCGACGACGGGCTGTGGTACATCCCGCAGGAGTCGAGCCTGTTTCCGTACATGACGGTGGCCGAGAACCTGCGGCTCCCGCTCGAGGGCCGGCGCAGGCAGTTCGGCGCGGTGCTCGAGCAGCGCTACGCGGACACGCTCGAGCGCTTTCCGGTCCTGAAGGAGAAGCTCGCGGCGCAGGCGGGCGACCTCTCGGGCGGCCAGCAGAAGTCGCTCGAGTTCGCCAAGGCCTACATGGTGCAGCCGAAGGTCTGCCTGATCGACGAACCGAGCATCGGCCTCGCGCCGCGGGTGGCCGCCGAGGTCTTCCAGTGGATCGACGCGTTCGCGAAGTCCGGCATGGGCATCCTGCTCGTCGACCACAACGTGCGCCGCGTCGTCGCGATGTCCGACCACATCTACGTGATGAGCCTGGGCGAGATCACCGCCGAAGGCAGCCCGGAGGACTTCGCCGGCGACCTCCACGCGCAGGTGCGCGAATGGCTGGGAATCAACTTCTGAGCGGCACGCGGAGTCTCCCGCTGCGGCCGATCGCCGCCGTGTCGTTCGCGCCCTACGGCGACCTGGTGACGAGCGCCGGTCGCTCGGGACGAAGCATCAACGCGGGCACCTCCGTGCGGGTGGAGATGCCCGAGCCCGACGTGCTGGAAGCGGAGGGGCGACCGTCGCTCAGTGTCTTTCGCGCGAGCGCCGCGCCGTTGCCGCTGGTGCTGCGCGAGTTCGAACGTCACCGGCTCGGCAGCCAGACCTTCCTGCCGCTCTGCGGCACGCCCTATGTCGTGGTGGTGGCGCTGGGCGAGGCGGCGATCGATCCGGCGACCGTATCGGCGTTTCGGATCGATGGCAACTGCGGCGTGACCTTGCGGCGCGGCGTCTGGCACCACCCGCTGCTCGCGTTGGCCGACGGCGACTTCGCCGTGCTCGAGCGGCGCGGCGAGGAAGTGGATTGCCAGGTGGTGCCGCTGGGCGCAGGGAGCCGCTGGACCGTGGAGGGATGACGGGTCCCGGGTGCCCCGCGCCGGAACGCCCGGACGTGATTGGCCTGCACGATCGAACCGCAAGGACCGGACGTTGAACCTTGCGTTGTCCGCGCCGGGGCCGTCGTGCGACACTTGCCGTTTCGGCCACCCTCCGGAGAGATACCGATGAAGTCAGTCCGTCTTGTCGCCGGCGCAATCGTCGCCGGCCTCGTCGCCGCCGCCGCGGCGGGCACCGTCCTCGCGCAGGACATCAAGTTCTTCCGCATCGGCACCGGCGGCACGGCCGGGACTTACTACCCGATCGGCGGTCTGCTCGCCACGGCGATCTCCAATCCGCCCGGCTCGCGTGCCTGCAAGGACGGCGGCAGCTGCGGCGCGCCGGGCGTGGTCGCCACGGCGGTCGCCTCGAACGGCTCGGTCGCCAACATCAACGGCATCCAGTCCGGCCAGCTCGAATCGGGCTTCACCCAGTCCGACGTCGCCTACTGGGCCTATACCGGCACCGGCGTGTACGAAGGCAAGCCCAAGGTCGCCGACCTCCGCCTCATGGCGAACCTCTATCCCGAGACGATCCACCTGGTGGCGCGCAAGGGCGCGAACATCAAGAGCGTCGCGGACCTGAAGGGCAAGCGCGTGTCGCTCGACGAGCCGGGCTCCGGCACGCTCGTGGACGCGCGGATCATCCTCGGCGCCTTCGGCCTCACCGAGAAGGACATCGTGGCCGAGTACCTGAAGCCCAACCAGGCCGGCGACAAGATGAAGGACGGCGGGCTCGACGCCTTCTTCTTCGTGGGCGGCTACCCCACCAGCGCGATCGCGGAACTCGCGTCTTCCGGCGCGGGCATCGACCTCGTGCCGGTCACCGGACCGGAGGTCGACAAGATGCGGCAGCAGTACGGCTTCTTCTCGCCCGACGTCATCCCCGCCAACACCTACAAGGGGATCGGCGAGGTGAAGACGATCGCCGTCGGCGCGCAGTGGGTCACTTCGGCCAAGCAGTCCGACGCCCTGATCTACGAGATCACCAAGGCGCTGTGGAACGACAACTCGCGCAAGCTCATGGACGCGGGACACGCGAAGGGCAAGGCGATCACCAAGGCGACCGCCACCGCCGGTGCAGGGATCCCGTTCCACCCGGGTGCCGAGAAGTTCTACAAGGAAGCCGGGATGCTCAAGTAGCGACGACATCGTCGCGAGACGGGGCCGGTGCGCAAGTGACCGGCCCCGTTTTCGTTGGAAGACCGGTCGAGAGATGACGCAGATGGCGGAAGTCGAGATCGACAAGACACGAGCGCTCGAGGAGAAGTTCGACCCCGAGATGCGCTTCCGCCCGGTGTGGCATCCGGCGGCGCTGGTCGTCACCGCGCTGCTCATCGTCCTGTCGAGCTTCCATTACTACACGGCCGGCTTCGGACTGCTGCGCGAGGCGACGCACCGCGGCACGCACATGGCGTTCGTGCTTTCGCTCATCTTCCTCGTGTTCCCGCTGCGCAAGGCGATGCTCGAGCACCCGCCGAAGCCGGGGCTCTTCGCGCCGGGAGGCGTCCCGCTGTACGACTGGCTGTGCGCGCTCCTGATTGCGGTCGCGGCGCTGTACATCCCCTACGTCTTCGACGATCTCGCTTTCCGGGTGGGCAACCCCAACACCGCCGACGTGGTGCTGGGGACGCTCCTCGTGGTGCTGCTGATCGAGGCCACGCGGCGGAGCATGGGCTGGCCGCTGCCGATCATCGCGATCGTCTTCATGGTGTACGCGCTGGGCGGGACCTGGTTCCCCGGCCTACTCAAGCACTCGGGCGCGTCGTGGCCGGCGCTCGTCAACCACCTCTACCTGACGAGCCAGGGCATCTACGGCATCGCGATCGGCGTGGTGGCGACCTACGTGTTCCACTTCGTGCTGTTCGGCGTGCTGGCAACCGCGATCGGCCTCGGCCAGCTCTTCATCGACATCGCGTCGTCGATCGCCGGCCGGTACGCGGGAGGCCCGGCCAAGGTGTCGGTCTTCGCTTCGGCGAGGTTCGGGATGCTGTCCGGGTCGTCGGTCGCCAACGCGGTGACCGTGGGATCGCTCACGATCCCCGCGATGGTCCGGCTGGGCTATCCGCGCCACTTCGCGGGCGGGGTGGAGGCGGCGTCCTCCACCGGAGGGCAGATCACGCCGCCGATCATGGGCGCGGCGGCCTTCCTGATGATCGAGTTCCTGAACCTGCCGTACTCGACGATCATCGTCGCCGCGATCGTGCCGGCGTTCATGCACTTCTTCGGCGTGTTCATGCAGGTGCACTTCGAGGCGAAGAACAAGGGCCTGCGCGGGCTCACGAAGGAGGAGCTGCCCGATCTGCCGAAGACGCTCGCTGCCAACTGGCCGACGCTGATCCCGCTCTTCCTGCTCGTGGGCATCATCGTCAACGGCAACACGCCGTACCTCGCCGCGTTCACCGGGATCAGCTCGTGCATCCTCGTCGGCCTGTTCACCTCTCGACGCGGGACGACGATGGCGCAGTACGCGGTGCTGCTCGCGACGCACGCGGTGCTGGTGGGGATCTTCACGCGAGCCTTCGGCGACCACGGCGCGTGGGTCTTCGTCGCGATGGTGATCGCGGTGCCGTTCGTGCACCGCGCGCTCGGTCGCGAATCGCGCATCGGCAGCGCGGCGATCCTCGCCGCGTTCGAGCTCGGCGCCAAGTACGCGCTGGCGGTGGGTGCCGCGGCGGCGACCGTGGGCATCGTGATCGGTGTGGTGACGCTGACCGGCGTCGGCTTCAAGATGTCGTACATCGTCACGTCGGCGGCGCAGTCGATCGCCGCCGGTGTCGCCTCGTTCATGCCAGCGGGCTGGACCAATATGCAGTCGCTGACCCTCGTGGCCGCGCTCGTGATGACCGGTGTCGTGTGCATCCTGATGGGCTGCGGCATTCCGACGACGGCGAACTACATCATCATGGCCACCGTCGCGGCGCCCACGCTCGCGATGCTCGGCGTGCAGCCGATCGTGGCGCACTGCTTCGTCTTCTACTACGGCGTCCTCGCCGACATCACGCCGCCGGTGGCGCTGGCAGCGTACGCTGCGGCCGGCATGGCGGGCTCCGATCCGTTCAAGACCGGCAACACCGCGTTCCGGCTGGGACTCGGCAAGGTGCTCGTTCCGTTCGTGTTCGTGTTCGCGCCCTCGCTCCTCATCATGGTGCAGGGCTTCTCGTGGCAGGAGTTCGTGCTGGCCTTCGCGGGTTGCATCCTCGGCATCACGGTGCTCGCCGCGGCTCTGTCCAACTACATGGTGACGCGCATGAGGATGTGGGAGCGGCTCCTGTGCGTGGTCGCTTCGGTGCTCATGATCGCCCCGGAACTCGTGAGCACGCTGGTCGGCGTCGGGCTGATGGCGCCGGTGCTGCTGTCGCAGTTCGCGGCGGGACGGCGAAGGGCGCCGGAGGCCTGATCGGCGGCTCGTTCAGGCCGGAGTCCAAAGCGCCGGCAGGCCCCGGATCGCGCGGAACGACCGCGCGAGGCTGCCCGCGTGCACCATTGCTGCGGCGCGCTCGATGGCGGGAGCGAAGTATCGGTCGTTCTCGAAGCGC
>JADLBN010000039.1 GCA_020847675.1 Burkholderiales bacterium
ACTCGAGGCCGTCGATGATGTCCGCCTTCGCCTGCTGGACGCGCCCGAGGAGCCAGCGGTCGACGAACGAGAGTTCCGCCGGGACGAGGTCGCCCGCGTGCACGTCCTTGCCCTCGACGTTCATCAGCACGAAACGCGTCGCGTTCCACAGCTTGTTGCAGAAGTTGCGGTAACCCTCGCAGCGGTTCAAGTCGAAGTTGAGCGTGCGGCCGAAGGTCGCGAGGCTTGCGAAGGTGAAGCGCAGGGCGTCCGCCCCGAAGGACGGGATGCCGCCTGGAAACTGCTTGCGGGTGCGCTTCGCGATCGAATCGGCCTGGCGCGGATCCAGGAGGTTCGCCGTGCGCTTGGCGACCAGCGTCTCGAGGTCGACACCGTCGATCAGGTCGAGAGGGTCGAGGACATTGCCCTTCGACTTCGACATCTTCCGGCCTTCCTCGTCGCGCACGATCGCGTTGATGTACACGTCGCGGAACGGGATGCGGCCGGTGAACCAGGTCGTCGTCATCACCATGCGGGCGACCCAGAAGAAAATGATGTCGAAGCCGGTGACCAGCGTCGACGAGGGCAGGAAGGCGCGCAGGAACGGATTCGCCGCGTCCTTCGCGGGATCTCCGGTCCAGCCGAGCGTCGAGTGGCACCACAGCGCCGAACTGAACCAGGTGTCGAGCACGTCCGGGTCACGGTCGAGACGCGCGGGCTCGCGGCCGAGCGCGGCGCGGGCCTTCGCGCGCGCCTCGGCCTCGTTGCGCGCGACGTGGCAGTTGCCGGACTCGTCGTACCACGCGGGGATCTGGTGCCCCCACCAGAGCTGGCGCGAGATGCACCAGTCCTGCAGGTTGCGGATCCAGTGCAGGTAGGTCGAAAGCCACTCGTCGGGCACGAAACGCAGGTGCTCGCCCCTGCCGGGACCCTCGCCGGGAAGCCCGGCCGCGTCCACCGCCGCGAGGCAGATGTCCTGGATCGACCTGCCGGGAAAGAACGGGTGGTTCGCGGGGCCGGGCTTCGTCGTCGCGACGAACCACTGGTCGGTGAGCATCGGCTCGACGACCTCGCCGGTGCGCCCGCAGCGCGGCACGACCATCCTGTGCGGCTTCTCGGACACGACGAGCCCGAGGGCGGCGAGATCCGCGAGCACTGCCTTGCGGGCAACGTAGCGGTCCATGCCGCGGTACTTCGCCGGCGCGTTCGCGTTGACCTTCGCCTCGAGGTCCAGCACCGGGAGCACCGGCAGTCCGTGCCTCTGCCCCACCTGCCAGTCGTTGAAGTCGTGCGCAGGCGTGATCTTGACCACGCCAGTGCCGAACTCGCGGTCGACGTAGGCGTCGCCGATCACCGGGATCTCGCGGTCGGCGAGCGGAAGCCTGACCTTGCGGCCGATCAGCGCGCGGTAGCGCTCGTCGTCGGGGTGCACAGCGACCGCGGTGTCGCCCAGCATCGTCTCCGGCCGTGTCGTCGCGACGACGAGCGAGCCGGAGCCGTCGGCGAGCGGGTAGCGGAGTTCCCAGAGCTTTCCCTGCTCCTCCTCGCTGTCGACTTCGAGATCCGACACGGCGGTGCCGAGCTTCGGATCCCAGTTGACCAGCCGCTTGCCGCGGTAGACGAGCCCGTCCTCGTGGAGGCGAACGAAAGTCTCGACCACGGCGGCCGACAATCCCTCGTCCATCGTGAAGCGTTCGCGCGTCCAGTCCCCGGACGCGCCCAGCCGCCGCATCTGTCGCGTGATCGCGCCGCCGGACTCCTCCTTCCACGACCACACGCGCTCGACGAACGCCTCGCGTCCCATGGCATGACGCGAAGTCCCTTCCGCCTTCAGTTGCTGCTCGACGACGATCTGCGTCGCGATGCCCGCGTGATCGGTGCCTAGCTGCCAGAGCGTGTTGTCGCCGCGCATCCGGTGCCAGCGGATCATCACGTCCATCAGCGTCTGCTGGAACGCGTGCCCCATGTGCAGCGTCCCGGTGACGTTCGGCGGCGGCAACTGGAGGCACCAGGCCGGCGCGCCAGGCTTCATCGAGGGCGCGAAGAATCCGCGCGACTCCCACAGCGGGTACCACTTCGCCTCGATGGCGTGAGGCTCGAAGCTCTTGGCGAGTTCCATGGCGGCGCCGCGCCGACCGGGCTGCGGCAAAAGGGGAAAATTCTAGCAGACGCCGCGAGAAGACCCGGAGAATCAAGTCCTTGGGTCAGGCACCGTTGTAGTCCACCGACGACGCCGCGAACCGGCCGCGAATTTGTGGCAAGGTTCGGGGATGCGCGTTCCGGCCGCCCTCCGCGCAGGACGGCCAGGCGACGCCGACAAGGACGAACGACGGAGCTTCGCGATGCCGATCCAGCAGGAAGCCGACCTCAAGCTCATCATGCTCGCGCTGGCGGAGGTGCTCGAGCGCATCACCGAGATCCAGAACCAGAAGATCCTCGAGACGATGATGGAGGAGAAGGCGCGCGGCGTGTTCGCGCCGACCTCGATGACCGCGCTGGAGCTGCGCAAGCGCGCGCGCGACCGGGAATGACCTTCGCGAGGAGCCGTCCGGTTCCGGACGCGGGTCCAGGCGCGCCCGCGGCGCGCCCGCTCGACGGGTGAGGCGTCCGGCGAAGCCCTACGCCCGGCCCGAGCGCCAGCGGTCGATCTCGCGTTCGATCGCCTCGGCGACGTAGGCGCGCAGGATCTCGCCGACGTGCTGGTTGATCGCGTCGACGAGGTCGGCGCTCGCGCGGTCGACGATCGGCTTCAGGCGCTCGCCGAGGCGCTCGCGCAATCCCGCGTCGGTGAACATGTCGATCCGCTGCAGCACCTGCATGCGGATCTCCTCGGCGAGGGCTTCGCGTTCGGCGCCCACAGGAAGCTCGCGCTGCGGCGGCGAAGCGGACGATACCCCGAAAGCCGGCGCGGGGAGTTCGTCCGTTCCGGCGTCGTCCGCGATTCGCTGCTGCTGACGCTCAAGCGGCGCGGCGGCCGGATCGGCGACCGGCGCCACCGTGTCCGGTCCGGTCCAGTTCTCGACGGCGTCAAGGTCCGCTTCGTCCGGCTCCGCGACATCCTCGATGCGGGACAGCGACGGCGGCAACGCGGGCAGGGACGTTTCCCGACGCAGCGTGACGTCGGGATCGACCGGTTCGGACACCAGATCCTCGATCTCGGGCGGGGGCGGGACGGGCGCCGCCGATGCCGCCGCGGAGAACGGCCGAGCCGGTTCGCCGGGGACCGGTCGCGCTGCCGCCGTCGCAGGCGGAACGAGGACCACCGACGGCGGCGCGGGGCCCAGCACGCTCTCCTGTCCGGAATCCTGCTCCAGCCAGTCGGACGGTTCGCCCTCGTCGATTCCCGGCGCCGCGACCTCGATCTCGTCCACCGCGTCGGTGAGCAGCGGCACCTCGTCCTCCGCGACCGCATCGTCGAGGACCGGGATGTCCGCATCCCCGATCCCGGCCACCGCGTCTTCGTTCATGCGCGGCGTCGCGGCAGGCGCGATCATCGGCTCCCCGACGATGCGCGGTTCGGTGCGTTCCGGCGCGATCGCCGGCGGCACTTCGACCGGCGGAGGAACCGGCGGCATCGCTGGCGCGCGCGCCGTCTCCTGCCGGTTGCGCCGCATCAGCGCATCCGCCTGTTCGAGGAGTTCGCGTGCCGTCGGCACCGTCAGCCTCCGGAGGCGAGTGCGTGGTGCGTCATCGCGTAGCCGTGGTCGCGGTAGAACTTCCAGCGGCGGCGGCCGGCTTCCGCGAGCGCGGGATCGCGGCCGACGACGTCGGCCAGCCGCTCGAACCGGCTGAAGAACGGCGGCGGCTCCGGGTGCAGGTTCACCAGCACCTGCACCGGACCCTCATGCTCCAGCGCGTCGTCGACGAGGACCGGCGTCTCGCCCGCGAGCGGATTCGACAGCCGGCAGTGCGGCACAAACGAGGTCGGCGGCTGCACCCACAGGCGCCGGTCGAGCGCGTCGGTCGTCCCGCGGTCGGGCGTCAGCACCCGGACGCTTCCGTGCTGCTGCCACGCCTTGGCGACGATCCGCGCGGCGACGTCGATCGGGTCTTCCGCGCCGGTGTAGAAGTCGATCGTCGTCATCGGGACGTGCCGGGCGTCAGGCCGCCGCGGCCTCCCCGCTCAGCAGCCAGTTGACGAGGAGCGGCACCGGCCGCCCGGTGGCGCCCTTCTCCTTGCCCTCTTTCCAGGCGACGCCGGCGATGTCGAGGTGCGCCCAGTCGTACTTCTTCGCGAACTTGGAAAGGAAGCAGGCCGCGGTGATGCTGCCGCCCGCCCTTCCCGCGACGTTGGCGAAGTCGGCGAAATTGCTCTCGAGGCCCTCGTGGAAGTCGTCCCACATCGGCATCGGCCAGGCCCGGTCGCAGGCTTCCTCGCCGGCGGCCACCAGCGCGCGCGACAGCGCATCGCTGCTGCTGAACACGCCGCAGGCCGCGTGCCCCAGCGCGACCACCATCGCTCCGGTCAGCGTCGCGACGTCCACCACCGCCTCGGGCTCGTAGCGCTCGGCATAGGTCAGCGCGTCGGCGAGGATCAGCCGGCCTTCCGCGTCGGTGTTGAGGATCTCGATCGTCTGCCCGGACAGGCTCTTCACGATGTCGCCGGGCTTGGTCGCGCTCCCCGAGGGCATGTTCTCGCAAGTCGGGATCAGGCCCACGAGGTTCACGGCGGCCCCGAGTTCGGCGACCGCGCGGAACGCGCCGAGCACGGCCGCCGCGCCCCCCATGTCGAACTTCATCTGGTCCATGTCCGCGGCCGTCTTGAGCGAGATGCCCCCGGTGTCGAACGTGATGCCCTTGCCCACCAGCACGAGCGGCTTCGCCTTCTTCGGGGCGTTGCGGAACTCGAGGATCAGGAAGCGCGGCGGTTCGAGGCTCCCCCGGGTCACCGACAGGAACGAACCCATGCCGAGCGCCTCGATCGCTTCCTTCTCGAGCACTTCGACCTTGATCGCCGGGAATTCGGCAGCGAGCTGTTTCGCGGTCTCTCCGAGGTAGGCCGGCGTACAGACGTTGCCCGGCAGGTTGCCGAGGTCGCGCGCGAGTTCGACGCCGTGGGCGATCGCGAGCCCCCGGGCCGCCGCCTTCTCGCCCGCAGCGAGGTCGGACCGCTGCGGAACCGACAGCGTGAGCTTGCGGAGCGGCCGCCGGACCTCGGCCGGTTCGCTCTTCATGCGGTCGAACCGGTACACCGACTCCATCGCGACGCACACGGCGTGCTCGACGCGCCAGGCGACCTCGCGCCGCTTCACCTTCTCCTCGGTCAGGTAGATGACCGCCTCGTAGGACCCGGTCTCGTTCAGGAGCTTGACCGCGGCCTGGATCGAGCGGCGGAACTCGCGGTCGCGGAAATCGCGTTCCTTGCCGAGCCCCACCAGCAGGACGCGGTCGGCGAGCGTGCCGCGAACGTTGTGCAAGAGGAGCGTCGACCCGAGCTTGCCTTCCATGTCGCCGCGCCGGATGATTTCCCCGATGTAGCCGTTCGACGCGCGGTCGATGAGCTCCGCCGAGAGCGACAGCTTGCGGTTGTCGAACACGCCGACCACGACGCAGGCGCTGCGCTGCTTCTCGGGACTGCCGCTCTTTATGGTAAATTCCATCGACTGTCCTTCCTTCGGCCCCGGCGCTCCCTTACCGCACATTATTGCCGTTAGGGCCGTTTCGGCGCATTATCGGCAAATGACGGCGAAAAAGTCAAAACTTTTCCCGTCGTCATGATCTTCCGCCGTGCACTCGTCCGGGAGTTGACCGCGACCGCGATCGGGCTGTCGATCGTCCTGATCGCGATCCTGTTCACCAACCTCGTGCTCCGCCTCCTCGCGCGGGCGGCGGGCGGCGCGGTCGCGCCGGACGGGATCCTCGCGCTCCTGGGCTTCAACGCGCTGTTCTACCTCAACGTGCTGCTCGCGGTCGCGCTGTTCCTGACCGTGCTCCTCACGCTGTCGCGCTGGTACCGCGACAGCGAGATGATCGTCTGGATGACCTCGGGCCAGTCGATCACCGCGCTCCTGAAGCCGATCCTGTGGTTCTCGGCGCCGTTCCTCGTCGCGATCCTCGCGCTGTCGCTGTTCCTGTCCCCCTGGGCCGAGCGGCGCAAGCTCGAGTTCGAACGCCAGCTCGAGTCCCGCGACGAACTCGCGTTCATCACGCCGGGCCTGTTCCGCGAGTTCTCGCGGGCGAAGCTCGTCGTGTTCATCGAGAGCATCAACACCTTCGACGGCACGATCCGCAACGTGTTCCTGCACTCGATCGACGGCAAGGACTCGACCACCTTCGCGCGGGTGGCCCGGCTCGAGGAGGGCAAGGACGGCGCGCGCTACGTGGTGCTCGAGGACGGACGCCGCTACGAAGGCGAGGCCGGCACCCCGGGGTTCCGGATCGTCGAGTTCGAGCGGCTGGGCCGCGTGATCGAGCCGGCGGTCGCGCGCGCGCTGCCGACGACGCGCAAGTCGATTCCGACCGAGGTGCTGTTCACGAGCGACGGCAACTTCGAGCGCGGCGAGCTGTTCTGGCGGCTCTCGGTGCCGATCCTCGCGCTGATGCTGACGCTGCTCGCGATCCCGCTCTCGAACGTGAATCCGCGGCTCGGCCGCTCGTTCAACTTCGTGGCGGCCGCGTTCCTCTACATGCTCTACACCAACTGCCTCAACATCGTGCAGAGCCTGATCGCGCAGGGCAGGCTCGACTTCTGGGTCGGCCTCGTGACGCCGCACGCGGTCGCGCTCGTCGTCGTGCTTGTGCTCTTCCGCAACCAGGTGTCGGTGTTCGGGCTGTTCCGTCGGCCCCCGCCGCCCGGCCCGCCCGGGCCGGTCCCTGCGGGGGGCTGAGATGCGCACGCTCACGCGCTACATCGGCCGCGACGTGCTGTTCTCCACGCTGGCGGTGTTCGCGGCGCTCCTGTCGCTGTTCGCGTTCTTCGACCTCGTCAACGAACTCTCCGACGTCGGCAAGGGCGGCTACACGATCTCCGCCGCGATGATCTTCGTCGCCCTGCACCTGCCGTCGCGCGTCTACGAGCTCTTCCCGGTGGCGGCGCTGATCGGGACGCTGTTCGGCCTCGCCCAGCTCGTCGCCAACTCCGAATACACGGTGATGCGCGCCTCGGGCGCCTCGCTCTGGCAGGTCGGATGGGCGGTGGTCCGGGTCGGCGTCCCGCTCGCGGCGCTCACCTTCCTCGCGGGCGAGTTCGTCGCCCCGCCGGCCGAGCGCCTCGCGCAGACGATCCGGGTCGCCGCGAAGGGCGAGACGACGCGCGTGTTCGCGCAGCAGTTCTCGTCCGGGTTCTGGTTCAGGCAGGACCGGATGTTCGTGAACATCCGCACCGTGATGGCCGACCTCTCGATCGCGGGCATCCGCATCTACGAGTTCGACGACGCGATGCGGCTCACCGCGGCACGGTCGGCCGAGGCCGGGCGCTTCGTCGAGGAGGGCCGCTGGGAGCTCACCGACGTCAAGTCCACGCAGATCGCGGGCGACGTCGCCACCGCCACGAGCGCGCCGACCTGGATCTGGCACACGGTGCTGCGCCCGTCGCTCCTGACCGTCTACCAGGTCGCGCCGGAGCGGCTCGAACTCGCCACGCTGTGGGACAACATCCGGGTGCTCGGCGCGGGCGGAGCGGCGAAGACGAGCCGCTTCGAGATCGCCTTCTGGAACAAGATCTTCTATCCGTTCGCCGTGCTCGCGATGATGATCGTCGCGCTGCCGTTCGCGCACTTCCAGCGGCGGCAGGGCGGCGTCGGCTTCCGCATCTTCACCGGCACGATGCTCGGCCTCGCCTTCTTCCTGATCGGCCGCCTGTTCTCGAGCCTCGGCGTGCTGAACGACTGGCCGCCTCTGGTCTCGGCGGTGGCGCCGCTCATGGTCTTCACCAGCGTCGCGATCGGCATGCTGCTGTGGATCGAGCGGAGATGACGCCCCCGGTGTCAGACACCGTGTCAGACACGGTGTCTGACACCGATCCTCCAGCAAAAAGGCCCCGCATTCGCGGGGCCTTCGCGGCGAAACGCGCGCGGTCCTACGCCGCTTCCGGCGCCGAGGGGACGACGTTCGCGTACTTGTGCTGGCGCTCGCCCTTGATGGTGAACTTCACGGTGCCGTCGACGAGCGCGTAGAGCGTGTGGTCCTTGCCCATGCCGACGTTCGCGCCCGGGTGCAGCCGGGTGCCGCGCTGGCGCACGATGATGCCGCCGGCGCGGATCGCCTCGCCGCCGTAGGCCTTGGTGCCGAGCATCTTCGGATTGGAGTCGCGGCCGTTGCGCGAGCTGCCGCCTGCCTTCTTGTGTGCCATGGTGGTGACTCCTTCAGCCGACGATCGCGTCGATCTTGAGTTCGGTAAAGCCCTGTCGATGCCCCTGGTGCTTCTGGTAGTGCTTGCGGCGGCGCATCTTGAAGATCTTCACCTTCTCGCCGCGCCCGTGGGCGAGGACGGTCGCCTTCACCGTGGCGCCCGCGAGCGTGGGCTGGCCGAGTCGGACGCTTTCGCCTTCTCCGACCATCAACACCTGGTCGAGAATCACTTCCGCGCCCACGTCCGCTGGCATCTGTTCTACCTTCAATTTGTCGCCGGCGACGACGCGATACTGCTTGCCGCCGGTTTTTACGACCGCGTACATGGTTGGCTCCGGGTTGGTGCTGGAGGGTGTCTGCCGCGACGGATTCACGACCCGGCACGGAAAGCTTTGAATTATAGCGCGTTTCCTTCCAGCCTGTCAAAACCGGCCGGCGACGCCCGGAGGAGGCCCCGGGGCGCGTCCGGGAGCGCGGGGCGCGTCGGCTACAATGCGCCCGGCGCCGGCGTCCGGCCTTCCCGGACCTTCGCCGCTCGCCGCTCCCGACCCCCGCCGTGCTGCTCGACTTCCTGAAAGCCCCGATCGGCGCCGACCTCGCTCGCGTGGACGCGGTCCTGCGCGAGGGGCTTCGCTCCGAGGTCGCGCTCATCCGCCAGATCGCCGAATACATCGTCGGCGGGGGAGGCAAGCGCCTGCGACCGGCGCTGCTCTTGCTCGCCGCGCGCGCCTGCGGCGATCCGGGGAACCACCGGCACGTGCTCGCCGCGGTGGTCGAGATGATCCACACCGCGACCCTCCTGCACGACGACGTCGTCGACGAGTCGTCGCAGCGGCGCGGGCGCGCCACGGCGAACGCCGCGTTCGGCAACGCGGCCTCGGTGCTGGTCGGCGACTTCCTCTATTCGCGCGCGTTCCAGATGATGGTGGGCGTGTCGTCGATGCGCGTGCTCGAGATCCTGTCGGACGCGACCAACGTGATCGCCGAGGGCGAGGTGCTCCAGCTCATGCACGCAGGCGACGCCTCGCTCGGCGAGGACGCCTATCTCGAGGTCATCCGGCGCAAGACCGCCAAGCTCTTCGAGGCTGCGGCGCGACTGGGAGCGGTCCTCGGGCGGCCCGACGCGGTCCGCGAGGAAGCCTACGCGAGCTACGGGCGCCACCTCGGCAGCGCTTTCCAGATCATGGACGACGTGCTCGACTACACGGGCGACGCCGGCACGATCGGCAAGAGCCTCGGCGACGACCTCGCGGAGGGCAAGATGACGCTGCCGCTCATCCGCGCGCTGGCCGTCGGCTCTCCTGCCGTACGCGCGCGAATCCGGCACGCGATCGAGGAAGGCGGACGCTTGGACGATTTCGCCGCCGTCACCGCAGCGCTCGCCGAAGCCGGCGCGATCGACTACGCGCGCGAGCGGGCGCGGCAGGAAGCCCGGCTGGCCGCCGACGCGCTCGCCCCCTGGGCGTCCGATCCGGAGGTCGGGACTCTGCTACAATTGGCGACTTTCTCGGCGGATCGCACGAACTGATCCGGATCCGCCCGGGAGGCCTCGGGGTGTAGCTTAGCCTGGTAGAGCGCTACGTTCGGGACGTAGAGGCCGGAGGTTCGAATCCTCTCACCCCGACCAGTCCACCCGTCGTTCGACGATCTCCGGAAGCCGCGGCCATCGCGGCTTTCGCGTTTTCGGGCGCCGATCGACGCACGGTCCGCTTCGCGCAGTGTCGGTAGCCGGCCACGGGCTCGCTGGCGCGCCGACCGCAGGTCGGGCAGGATGTGCAATAGCCCTTGCATTGGCATACGGCCCTCACGCAGGAAGCACTCATGAGCAGTTGGGCGTGCCCGCATCTCGACCCGCAGTCCAACCGGTGCCGCCGACTCGACACCGCCTGCGTTCTCGGGCGCAAGGGCTGCATCCTGCCGCGGAAGCTCAGCTTTGCCGACTACGCGGCCGAACGGCCGCGGACCAGGAACGACGCGGCCTCCGCCGATCCGGATTCCACGGTACCGCGCAACACGCGCTCCGTTCGATAGCACCGCACCGGGGATGCAGGGCGCAGGGCGCCCTCGCCGCCGGTCAGCCCGGGAGTTCGGATTCCTCCAGCGTGCGCACGGCTCCGTCGCCGCGGCATCCGACCTGCAGTGGATCGCCATGCTGCGGAGGCCGGATCAGCAGTTCGCCGCGCGACGGAATCTTCGCGAGCGACACGAGGTAGCTGCCGTCGTCCCCGCGCCACGCGGTGCCGACGCGATCGAGCGTGGCCTCGCCGGTCGAGAGCGGACGCCGCGCCCCCGCGCGGCGCCCGCCTCGAGCCTGCGTCCGCTCGACGACCGCGAACACGGGCATCCATTCGTTGGGGGGAAGGTTCATTTCGCTGTCCCGGGCCGTCGCGGTGGCGGTACGCCGGTCCAGCACATGATCGCGCGCGAAGGCTGCGGAGGGAGGCGAGAAATCCGCACCGCAGGTCCGCAGGATTCGGCAACGGCGCGATGGCCGTCCGTCGCCGCGGACCTCAAGCCGACAGGAGGTCGGCGAGCGCGCAGGCGACGACCACCGTCGCGCGACGCAGGTCGTCGAGGTCGAGGTTCTCGTCGGCGCGTTTCGCGTTCGCCTCGAGGATCGTGCGCGGGCCTGCGCCGTACATCACGATCGGAACACCGTGCTCGCCATAGAGCCGCGCGTCGGCGTAGAGAGGGACGCCCACGGCGGGCACCTCGGTACCGAAGACGCGCTCCGCGTGGCGGCGCAGCGCATCGACCAGCCTCTCGTGGCCGGGCAGCGGAGTGAGCGCGCGCGCGAGCAGGATCCTGCGGACGTCGAGCCGAACGCCCGGATGCGCGGAGACGGCGGCCCCGATCCGCGCGCGGAGCGCCGACTCGACCGCCACCGGATCCTCTTCGGGAATCATCCGGCGATCGAGCTTCAGCACGACGCGATCGGGGACCACGTTGGTGTTGATGCCGCCCTCGATGCGGCCGACGACGAGCGTCGGCGCGTGGATGCCTGGCACCTTCGACTTCGTCGCCTCGAGGCGCCCGGCCTCCTCGTAGAGTTCGGTGAGGATCGCATTGGCGGCGCGCAGCGCATCGACGCCGGTCTTCGGCATCGAGCCGTGCGCGGCCTTCCCGTGCACGATGACTTCGAGCTGCAGGCAGCCGTTGTGCGCGGTGACGATCGCGTAGCTGAAGCTCGCTGCGATCGCGAGATCGGGCTTCGTGAGACCGTGCTCGAGCAGCCAGCCGGGGCCCGCGAGCCCGCCGAACTCCTCGTCGTAGGTGAAGTGGAGCTCGACCGTACCGCGGAACCCCGCGCCGGCGCGCTCGGCCGTGCGCAATGCCTCGAGCGCGAACGTGTAGCTCGCGATGTCCGACTTCGACACCGCGACGCCGCGCGCGAACATGCGACCGCCCTCGATCACGCCTTCGTAGGGTGGTTTCGTCCAGCCCTCGCCGGGCGGCACGACGTCGCCGTGGGCGTTGAGCGCGATCGTCGGCCCTCCCGCGCCGAAGCGGTGGCGCACGATCAGGTTGGTGACGCTCTTCATGCCGTAGTCGCGCAGGAACGACGCCGGGACCGGATGGCGCTCGACCCGGTGGCCGAGGCGCTCGAGGAGCGCGGCCGCCTTCTCCGCCGCGGGCGCGTTGTCGCCGGGCGGTGTGTCGGAGGGCACGCGGACGATCTCGCGCAGGAACGCGACCTCCTCGCGTTGGTGCGCGTCGACCCAGGCGACGATCGCGTCGCGCACCGCCAGAGCCGCTCGCGCGCTCACTTCGAACCTCGCGGGTCGTGGTGCTCGAGGAAATCGAGGAGCACCGCCGTGGCGATCTCCGCATCGTCCGCCGTCATCGTCTCGTCCGGGTGGTGGCTGATGCCGTTCGCGCCGCAGCGCACGAACAGCATCGCGGTCGGGCACAACGGCGGGAACACCATCGCGTCGTGGCCCGCACCCGAGGCGAGGCGTCGCACCGGCACGCGCTGACGCGTGATCGCCGCCGCGAGCGCGTCCTGCAGACCCGCGTCGCAGGGCGCCGCCGCGAAACGGTAGAACTCGTCGAACCCGGCTTCGACGCGGCGGCGCCGCGCGATCGCCGCGACGGCCTCGCGAAGCTCCGTCACGGCTGCGCGCCGTGCGTCGTCGGACGACGAGCGCAGGTCGACGGTGAACACGACGTCCTGCGGGATCACGTTGATCGCCCCCGGCCTCGCCTCGATCACCCCGACCGTGCCGACGAGTGCCGCGCCGTCGCGCCCGGGTGCGGAAGCGATGCGCTCGACCGCCAGCGTCATCTCGGCCGCCGCGGCGAGCGCGTCGCGGCGCGCTCCCATCGGCACGGTGCCGGCGTGGCCCGCGAGTCCGCCGACCGTGACCCGGATCCGGCTTCCTCCGGCGATCGCGGTCACGACGCCGACGGGAAGCCCCGCGTTCAGCAGCACCGGACCCTGCTCGATGTGCGATTCAACGTAGGCGACGACCCCGCTGCCGCGCCGGTCGAGCGTCCGCCAGCCCTCCGGGTCGCCTCCGAATGCGGCAAGCGCTTCGCGCAGGCTGATGCCGTCCGCGTCCTTCACCTCGAGCCACGCCGGGTCGAAGGTGCCGGCCATCGCCCGGCTGCCGATGAGCGTCACTCCGAAGCGCACGCCCTCCTCGTCGCCGAACGCGACGACCTCGAAAGTGAACGGCAGCCGCCGGCCCCGCGACGACAGGTCGCGGACGCAGGCGACCGCGCTCAGCACACCGAAGAGGCCGTCGTAACGCCCGGCGTTGCGCACGCTGTCCATGTGCGACCCGCTCATCACGACCGGCGCGTCCGGCGCGGCCGCGCGGTAGCGCCCGACGACGTTGCCGAGCGCGTCGAAGCCGGCGTCCATGCCGGCTTCGCGCATGAGACCGAGCAGGTGGTTCCCCGCCTGCCGGTGCTGTGGCGTGAGGTAGCGGCGGGTGAGCCGCGGCGCATCCTCGGTGAAGCAGGCGAGCTCGTCGGCCTGGCGCAGGATCTCGTGACCGAATCGCACGGTGCGGATCGTCCTTCGCCCCCCGGGGGGGCGTTTGACTTCCATTTTACCTACCGGGTAACGTCGCGGTCATGCCCACGCTGGATGAACTCAATCGCGCGACGCCGGCCGAGTTCGCGCGCGCCTTCGGCCCGGTCTACGAGCACTCCCCCTGGGTGGCGGAGCGCGCCTTCGCGCGGCGTCCGTTCGGCTCTTGCGTCGACCTGCACCTCGCGCTCTGCGGCGCAGTGCAGTCGGCGACCGGGGAGGAGCAGATCGCGCTCATCCGCGCGCATCCGGAGCTCGCCGGCAGGGAGGCCCGCGAAGGCGCGCTGACGCCCGAGTCGACTCGCGAACAGGCCGCCGCGGGACTGGGTGCGCTGTCCGAGCACGAGGCGGCCGAACTGCGGCGCCTCAACGCCGATTACCGGAGCGCGTTCGGATTTCCATTCGTGATCTGCGCCCGGCTCAACCGCAAGGACGCGATCATGGGCACGCTGCGCGCGCGCCTCTCCAACACGCGCGAGCAGGAGATCGCGAACGCCCTCGCGCAGATCGGCGAGATCGCCCGCCTGCGGCTCGCGGACCTCTGCGCCTGACCGTGGCGAAGCTCTCGACGCACGTGCTCGACACCTGGCGCGGAAGCCCCGCGTCCGGCGTCAAGGTCGAGCTCTACGTCCTCGAGGCGTCGGGTCCGCGCCTGCTTGCTTCGGCGCGCACCAATGCGGACGGGCGCACCGACCGGCCGCTGCTCGAAGGCGACGCGGTGAAGCGCGGGCGCTACCGCATCGTGTTCCACGTCGGCGAGCACTTCCGCGCGGCGGGCGCGGCACTCGCCGACCCGCCGTTCCTCGACGCGGTCCCGGTCGATTTCGGCATCGCCGAGGATCTCGGCAGCTACCACGTGCCGCTGGTCTGCACGCCCTGGTCGTACTCGACCTACCGCGGCAGTTGATGGAAGCCTACGTCGTCGAGTGGCTGGGTTTCCTCGGCCGCTGGTTCCACATGATCGCGGGCATCGCGTGGATCGGCGCGTCGTTCTACTTCATCTGGCTGGACGGTCACCTGCTCCCTCCGCGCTACGCCGAAGAGACGCAGCGGCTGGGGCTCTCGGGCGAAGTGTGGGCGCTGCACGGCGGCGGGTTCTACCGCGCGCAGAAGTTCGCGGTCGCGCCCCCCGAGCTTCCCCGCCCGCTGCACTGGTTCAAGTGGGAGGCCTACACCACCTGGCTCTCGGGCATGTTCCTGCTCGGCCTCGTCTACTACTGGGGCGCCGAAGTCTACCTCGTCGACCGGTCGATCGCGGATCTCGGCAAGCCCGCGGCGATCGCAACCGGGCTCGCGTTCCTCGCGGGCGGCTGGGTCGCCTACGACCTCCTGTGCCGCTCGCCGCTGGGCCGGCGCGAAGGCGCGCTCGCCACCGTCATGCTGGTCCTGTGCGCGCTCGCGGCCTGGGCGCTCACCCACCTGTTCTCGGGTCGCGGCGCGACCATCCACTTCGGCGCGATGCTGGGCACGATCATGGCTGCGAACGTGTTCTTCGTGATCATGCCCGGCCAGCGCGAGATGGTGAAGGCGAAGGTCGAAGGCCGCGTGCCCGACCCGTCGCACGGCGCGCGCGGCAAGCAGCGCAGCGTCCACAACACCTATTTCACGCTGCCGGTGCTGTTCACGATGATCAGCAACCACTACGCCGTGTTCACCGGTGCGAAGCACGCGTGGGCGGTGCTCGTCGCGGTCTCGCTCGCCGGCGTGCTGATCCGCCTGTACTTCACCAGCCGGCACCGCGGTCCGGCGAAGCCGTGGCTCGCAGGCGCAGGGGGCGCGATCCTCGCCGCGACCTTCGTCGCGCTCATGCCGCGCACCGCGACGGTCGCGACCGGCGAGGCGACGTTCGCCCAAGTGCAGCGCATCGTCACCGAACGTTGCGCCGGCTGCCACGCCGCGCATCCGACCTTCGCCGGCTTCGCCTCGGCGCCGAAGAACGTGATGCTGGACACCCCGGAACGCATCGTGGCGCAGGCGCTCCCGCTGCACCAGCAGGCGGTCGTGCTGAAGGCGATGCCGATCGGCAACCTCACGCAGATGACCGACGAGGAGAGAGCGACGATCGATGCGTGGTTCCGGTCCGGGGCGCGAGCGTCGCCCTGACGGCTGCTCCCGCGCGGGCCGGCGGGCCGCTCCCGGCTCGACGGCCCGGCATGGCCCGGACCCCGCGTGATGCGGGAACACGATCGCGACCGCGGCACGGCAACCCGGCCGTCGCGGCAACCGGCTCCCTATAATCGCCATATGCCGATGCAACCGACGATCACCAACCCGCAGGCGCTCGCGCTCGCGCGGAAGGCGTCGTCGTTCGAGGCGCGCGGCGCATGGCTCGACGCGATCGACGCCTGGGCAGAGGTAATCGCCCTCGCGCCGGACTTCGTGCCGGGCCGACTGGCGCTCGCCCAGGCGTACCTTCGCTGCGACAGGCCCGAGGAAGCACTGCCGTGGCTCGAAGAGGTCACCGCGGCCTCGCCCGCCTTCGCGCCCGCGTGGCTCGCGCTCGGCGTCGCGCAGTCGATGCTCGGCCGCCACGTCGCGGCGGTCGCGAGCGTCGAACGCGCGGTATCGCTCGCGCCGCAGGTCGCCGCGATCCACGCGGGCCTCGGCGACGTGCTGTGGCAGGCGCAGCGAGCGGAGGAAGCCGGCCGCGCGTTCGGTCGCGCCGTGGAACTCGCGCCGCGCGACGCCGACGCCCTCAACAAGCTCGGCACGTTCGAGCGGCGGATGGCCCGCCGCGAGGTGGCGCGTGGGCTGTTCGAGCGCGCCGTGTCCGCCGTGCCCCGGCATCCGTACGCGCGCGTCAACCTCGGAACGCTCGCCTTCGAGCTCCGCCGGTTCGACGAGGGCAGGAGCCTGCTCGAGCGGGCACTCGCCGAGGGCGGGCTCGCGCCGGACGCGAAGCGCGAGGCCGAGGATGCCTGCGCCGCGGCCGCCGAGCGCGTCGCGATGCGGGAGCCCCTCCGGGCCGCGCTCGACGCGGGCAATCCGGGGCCGATCGCCGTGGCGCTCCGGACTCTCGAACCGCAGACCGCGATCCACCGCGAGCTCATCGACGACTTCGCGGCGATCGCCGGGCGGCTCGCCCGCACGCCCGGCAGTGCGCTCCCCTTCCCGACCGGCACCCCGTCGTCATCGGCATGGAACGCGATCGAGGCCCACCACAACTTTCGCCTGCCGCTGACCGACGAGGCGATAGAAGCAAGCATCTCGCTCGTCGAGCGGCCGGATCGGGCGACTTCGCCGGACCAGCTCGACGTCGTCCACTATGCGAACGCCGTCGCCGGCCCGGGCCACGAGTGGCTCGACGCCGACGACCCCGTTGCGTTCGAAGCCTGGCTGCGCTGGCGCCATGCCCAGATCGTCCGCCATCGCCCCTTGGACGAGCCGGGACACACCAAGGTCATCAACAATGTCGTGTCCGAGGCGAAGGAGATTCCGCGCACGCCGCCCGGCGAGTTCCGGGCTACGCTGCGGACCCTGCTGGTCGACCTCATGCCGCAGATCCGCGAAGCTCCGGCGCGCATCGCGTTCCTCTACATGGCGGCCATCGAGCTGCATCCGTTCTCGGACGCGAACGGACGGACGATGCGCCTCATGCTCAACCGACTGCTGGTCCGCGCTGGCCTGTTCCCTCACCTGCGCCATCGCGGCAGCGACGGCGAGGTGTTCAACGTCGCGCGCCGGTCGCGCGACATCACGCCTCTCATCGAGTGGCTCGCCGAGGGCAGCCGCTACGCCGCGGAACTCGATCGCCGCTGGACGGCGCGCCCGCCCCGCTGACACCGGCCGAAGGGAGCGATTTCCGCGCCGGGCGATCGTTCCACGACTCCGGGCGGAGCTCGGCCGCGCATTCCCTATAATCCCGCCATGCCGACGCCGGGGAGCGAACAGGAGGACGCCGTACTGCGGGAAATTCGCCGCATCGCGGCACTCGAAGGCACAGGGGCGTGGGAACAGGCCGTCGAAGCCTGGAACGCCCTGGTTGCGCGCGAGCCGGAAGCTCCGCAAGCGAGACTCGGACGCGCGCAGGCGCAGCTCCGTGCCGGGCGCGCCGCGGACGCGCTGGCCGATCTCGAGTCACTGACTTCGAACCACCCCTCGGTGCCGGCACCATGGATCGCGCTGGCGCATGCACGATCGATGCTGGGCCGTCACGAAGAAGCCGTAGCCGCGGCCGAGCGCGCGGTCAGCGTCGCGCCGGATCTGCTGGCGGCCCATGTCACGCTGGGCGATGTCTGTCGGCAAGGGCGCAGAGGCGTGGAAGCGTCTGCCGCTTACGCGCGCGCCGTGGACCTCGCGCCGGAGAACGTCGAGGCCCTGAACAAGCTCGCCACGATGCGGCGCGCGCTCGGCGACCGCAGGGGTGCCCGGATCCTGCTGCAACAGGCGCTGGCGATCGCGCCCCACCACCCTTACGTGCGGGTCAATGCCGGCACCATGGCGCTGGCTCTCGGCCACCGGGATGAGGGTCGTGCCCTCCTGTCGAGCGCTCTCGAAGATCCGAAACTCCCTGGCGACGCTCGCAGGGAGGCTGCAGACGCACTCGCCATGCTCGAGGAAGACGAAGCCCTCACGCCCGCGGTGCAACGCGCGGTGACGACCCACTCTCCCTCGGCCATCGCGTCCGCACTTTCGGGCCGCAGGCGCGCAACGGTCGCGGACCGGACCCTCGTCGCGCAGTTCGACCGGATGGTCGAACGCCTGTCGGGGCGTTCGAACCTCACCGAGCGGTTCGCGCGCGGGAGCCCCGTCGCATCCGCCTGGGCCGCGATCGAAGCCCACCACCACTATCGTGAAACGCGCGCGCGGGAAGCGATCGCGGACAGCGTCGCGATGGTCGGGCGCGGCGGGCCTGCTTCCTCCGCCGTGGAGCGGGACATCGAGCATTACGCCGGCCTGGTCGGAGACTGCGACGTCGTGCTCGAAAAGGCACGCTGCCATCCGATGGACGGCGGCGATCCGATCGAGTTCGAGGCGCTCATGCGTTGGGTCCACGCACGACTCGTCTGGCATCGTCCGGACCGTCGGCCGGGGTGTTTCAAACTGGGAACGCTGCCGGGATCTGCGCTTCGGGGGCTGTCGCGGCGGCAACCCGCGTACACGCAGCCGACCTTCGACGTCCTGCTGCGCGACCTCCTGCCACGGCTCCCGGAAGGTCCGGTGCGCGTCGCGTTCATGCATGTTGCCGTGGTCTCGCTGCAGCCCTTCAACGACTGCAACACCCGCGTGGCCCGCTTCCTGCAGAATCGCCTGCTGGTTCAGGGTGGTTGGTTTCCGTCGCTGCGGCCGGCCCGCGGCGACCGGATACTCCAGGAGCAGGCGCTGTCAACCGCAGATCTCGAACCGATGATCGTCTCGCTCGCCGCCGGCACACACGAAGCGGCGGAGCGCGATCGCGAGTGGCGGGCCATGGATCCGGCCGACGCATTGCCACGGTCTGCGCACCCGACCCGGGCAGCGGCCGCGACGAGTGACCTGGCCGCATTGTCGGACGGGACGCCAACCGCCGGCCCGACGATCCGATGACGGCGATCGGCGCGAACGGCGACTCTCCGGTCGAACGGCTGTTGCGCGAGGCCCTCGCGCTCGACGCGCGCGGCGCACTGGCACCCGCCGTGACCGCGTGGACCCGGCTCGCCGAGCGCGACCCTGTGCTGCCTCAGGCACAACTCGGCCTCGCCCAGGCGCTCCTGCGCAGCGGCAGACCGTCGGAAGCCTTGCCCTGGTTGGAGAAGTTGACGGTGCACGCGGCAGCATCACCGGCAACCTGGCTCGCGCTTGCAGTGGCGCGCTCGATGCTCGGCCGTCACGACGAGGCCGTGAGCGCGGGCGTGCGCGCCGTCGAACTCGCGCCGGACCTCGCGGCGACGCACCTGGGCCTGGGAGACGTGCTGCGCCAGGCCGGACGCCTGGGCGTAGCGGCCGAAGCCTACCGGCAGGCCGTTGCGCTTGTCCCCGAGGACCCCGACGCGCTCAACAAGCTCGCCGCGGCCGAGCGGGCTCTCGGCCATCTCGACGACGCCGAGGCGCTCCTGCGTCGGGCGCTCGAGCACGCCCCAGCGCACGCCTATGCGCGCGTGAACCTCGCGACCCTCGCGCTCGAACGTGGGCGGGAGACGGAAGGCATTGCGGACTTGCGCGAACTCGCGTCGATGCCCGGACTCCCCGCCGACGTTCGCAACGAGGTCGACGACGCGTTGCTCGTGCACGCCGATCGCGAGGCGCTGGCGGTGCCGCTCGCCCGGGCGATCGAGGACGGCACTCCGGCAGCGCTGGACGCGGCGCTGCGCCGCGGAACGGCGCAGGACGGTCACGACGAGGCCGCCGTTGCCGCGTTCGACGCGCTGGCCGCGCGTCTCGCGGCGCTGGGCAACGTCGACGAGAGGTTCGCTGCCGGCGTTCCGGTCTCCAGCGATTGGGCCGCCCTCGAGGCGCACCACAACTTCCGCCTGCAGCGGACCGACGAGGCGCTCGCACGCAGCGTCGACCTGGTCGCCGGACGACGGCCACCTTTCGGCGCGGACGACTTCGACGTGATCCGCTATGCGGCGGCGGTTGACTCGCGCGGCAGCGACGACTGGCCGATCGACGACGCCACCGCATGTCTTGCGTGGCTCGCGTGGCGCCACGCCCAGATCACCGGCCACCGCGACGACCAGGCGCCAGGGCGTCTCAAGCTCATCAACAACTTCGTCTCCAATGCGCCGGGCGTCCCCCGCACGCCCCCTCGCCAGGTCCTGGGGACACTGCAGGTCGTGCTCTCGCGCCAGATCCCTGCCATCCCCGCAGGAACGCTGCGTGCAGTATTCCTCTACGTCGTGCTGGGCGAGATGCACCCGTTCCGCGATGGCAACGGCCGCGTCAACCGGCTCCTCCTCAATCGCCAGCTCGTCGCCCTTGGGCTGTACCCGCACCTGCGCCGCTCCGGCAGCGACGGCGCCCTCGTGGGGAGGGCACGCCGAACCGGCGACGCGTTGCCGCTCATCGACTGGCTCGCGGACGGCAGTCGCTACGCGGCGGAGCTCGATCGCCGCTGGTCGGAACGCGGGTCCCCCTGACCCCGGCGTGAAGGACGCGCAGTCCGTGGCCGACGATCGCTTCGCGGCGCACACGCCGATGATGCAGCAGTACCTGCGCGTCAAGGCGGAGCACCCCGACCGGCTCGTGTTCTACCGGATGGGCGATTTCTACGAGCTGTTCTACGACGACGCGAAGCGCGCCGCCCGGCTCCTCGACATCACGCTCACCTCGCGCGGAGCTTCCGCCGGCGCGCCTATCCCGATGGCGGGCGTGCCGTACCACGCCATCGACCAGCACCTGCAGCGCCTCGTGCGCGCCGGAGAGTCCGCGGTGATCGTCGAGCAGTTCGGCGATCCGGCGACGAGCAAGGGCCCGGTCGAGCGCCGCGTCTCGCGCATCGTGACGCCGGGCACGCTCGTCGACGCGAACCTGCTCGATGCGCGCGCGAGCTGTGTTCTCGCCGCCTGCGTCGTGGCGGGCAAGCGTGCCGGCATCGCGTGGCTCGACCTCGCGGCCGGGCGAATCGCGATGTCCGACGTGCCCGCCGCCGAACTGGCCGTCGCGCTCGAGCGCATCGAACCCTCCGAGTTGCTGGTGCCCGAGGGCGCCACCCTCCCTGCCCTCGCGCGCGTCGCGCCGCCGGTGCGGCAGCGCGCGCCGTGGCTGTTCGACGCCGCGGCGGGCGCGAAGGCGCTCGCGAAGCGCCTCGGGACGCAGGACCTCACCGCCTTCGACGCCGAGGACGCTCCGGTCGCTGTCGGCGCAGCGGGCGCGCTCATCGCCTACGCGACGGAAACGCAGCAGGCCTCGCTCGCCCACGTCACGACCCTCCGGGTCGAACGCCCGGGCACCCACGTCGCGCTCGACGCCGCCACGCGCCGCAATCTCGAGATCACGCGCACGCTCGCCGG
>JADLBN010000040.1 GCA_020847675.1 Burkholderiales bacterium
CTGGTGAACGAGGTCGGCTTCGCCGCGGACGACATCGTGTTCGACCCGAACGTGTTCGCGATCGCGACCGGCATCGAGGAGCACGCGAACTACGCGGTCGACTTCATCCGCGCCACGCGCTGGATCCGCGGGAACCTGCCCCGCGCGCTGGTGTCGGGCGGCATCAGCAACGTGTCGTTCAGCTTCCGCGGCAACGATCCGGTGCGCGAGGCGATCCACACGGTGTTCCTCTACTACGCGATTCGCGCCGGCCTCTCGATGGGTATCGTCAACGCAGGCCAGCTCGGCGTGTACGACGAACTCGATCCGGCGCTGCGCGAGCGGGTCGAGGACGTGGTGCTGAACCGGCGGCCGGACGCGACCGAACGGCTGGTGTCGTTCGCCGGGACCGTGAAAGGCAGGACGAAGGACGCGGCGGAGGATCTCGCTTGGCGCGACGGGACCGTCGAGTCGCGGCTCTCGCACGCGCTGGTCAAGGGCATCGCGACCCACATCGTCGCGGACACCGAGGAGGCGCGCGCGGGGGTCGCCGCCCGCGGCGGACGGCCGATCGAGGTGATCGAGGGCCCGCTGATGGACGGGATGAACGTCGTCGGCGACCTCTTCGGCGCCGGGAAGATGTTCCTGCCGCAGGTGGTCAAGAGCGCGCGCGTGATGAAGCAGGCGGTCGCGCACCTCGTGCCGTTCATCGAGGAGGAGAAGCGCGCCTCCGGCGAGGCGGCGCGCTCGAAGGGCAAGGTGGTGCTCGCGACCGTCAAGGGCGACGTGCACGACATCGGCAAGAACATCGTCGGCGTCGTGCTCCAGTGCAACAACTTCGACGTGGTCGACCTCGGCGTCATGGTGCCGGCGCAGAAGATCCTCGAGGCCGCGCGCACCTCGAACGCCGACGCGATCGGCCTGTCCGGGCTCATCACGCCCTCGCTCGAGGAGATGGCGCACGTCGCCGCGGAGATGCAGCGCGAGGGGTTCTCGGTGCCGCTCCTGATCGGCGGCGCGACCACCTCGCGCGTCCACACCGCGGTCAAGATCGCGCCTCGCTACGCCGGCCCGGTCGTCTACGTTCCCGACGCCTCGCGCGCGGTGGGCGTGACGACCAGCATCCTGTCCGACGAGCAGCGCGGCCCCTACGTCGCCGAGGTGGCCGCCGACTACGAGCGGATCCGCGAGCAGCACGCGCGCAAGAAGGGTCCGGCGCTGGTGACGCTCGCGAAGGCGCGCGCGAACGCGCTCGCGTTCGACTGGGCCGGCTACGCGCCGCCGGTCCCGACCTTCCTCGGCCGCCGCGCGCTCATGAACGCCGACCTCGCGGCGGTCGCCGAGTGCATCGACTGGGCGCCGTTCTTCCAGGCCTGGGAACTGTCCGGGCCGTATCCGGCGATCCTCGACGACCCGGTCGTGGGCGAGTCCGCGCGCGGCGTGCTCGCCGAGGGTCGCGCGATGCTGAAACGCGTGATCGACGAACGCTGGCTCACGGCGAACGCGGCGCTCGGTTTCTGGCCGGCCAACGCGGACGGCGACGACATCGTGCTGTGGACCGACGAGACGCGCAGGCAACCCGCGCTGGTCTGGCGCAACCTGCGCCAGCAGGGCGAGCGCGCGGCGGGCCGTCCGAACCTCGGCCTTGCCGATTTCGTCGGACCTGCCGGCGTGCGCGACTACGTGGGAGCTTTCGCGGTCACGTCGGGCATCGGTATCGACAAGCGGCTCGAAGCGTTCGCGGCGGCGAACGACGACTACTCGGGCCTGATGCTGAAGACGCTCGCGGACCGACTCGCGGAAGCGTTCGCCGAGTGGCTGCATCGCCGGGTGCGCACCGAACTGTGGGGCTACGCGCCGGACGAGGCGCTCTCCAACGACGCGCTGATCGGCGAGGAATACCGCGGCGTGCGGCCCGCGCCGGGCTACCCGGCCTGCCCCGACCACGCGGTCAAGGCGCCGTTGTTCGCGCTGCTCGACGCCCCTTCCTGCGGGATCACGGTGACCGAGAGCCTCGCGATGTGGCCGGCGTCGTCGGTCTCCGGCTTCTACCTCGCCCACCCGCAGGCGCGCTATTTCGCGGTCGGCCGGATCGGCGAGGACCAGCTCGAGGACTTCGCGCGCCGCGAGGGGATTTCCCCCGACGCCGCGCGGCGGCGCCTCGCCTCCAACCTCGGCTGATGCCGCCGTACACAGCGGCCTGTCTGGCCTGACCGATCCCGGTCGCGCCGGCGGCGAGGCGAATATTCGCTTGACTTGCCTCCGCGGTTGGCGGAAGGGTGGAGTCTGGCTTTTCTCGCCCGCCGGCGAGCGGGCCTGCCGGCGAAGCCGTCTCCTATAATCGCCGGGACCTGCCGCGCGGCATCGATCCGGGGGAGCCAGTCACCGCCATGCATTGTCCGACCAGGGTGTACGCGGACGTCGTCGTCGCAGCAGCCGACGGCAGGATCGACTTCGGCGGCGCGCAGGAACTCGAGGACGCGATGGCATCGGCGATCGCCGCCGAGTCCGGCACGCGCGGCCTGGTGGTCGACATGTCGAAGGTCGACTACATCAGCAGTGTCGGCCTGCGGTCGCTGATGGTCGCGGCCAAGGCGCTGCGCGCGCGCAAGGCCGTGATCGCGGTCGCCGCGTTGAAGCCGGTGGTGGCCGAGATCTTCGAGATCAGCCGCTTTCACCACGTGGTCGACGTGAGGCACACGGTGCGCGAGGCGATCGCGGCGATATCGCCGCAGGCGCTCGCTGCCTGGGACCGGGAGCACCCGGCGGAGGCCGGTTGAAGACCATCCGCTTCTGGGGGACGCGCGGCTCGATTCCGGTGGCCCTCACCGTGGAAGGGCTTCGCCGCAAGCTCGTCGCGGCGCTGCGCGGAGCTTCGGGCCGCCGGTTCGGGAGCGACGCGGAGATCGAGGCCTACGTCGACGGACTCGCGTTCCGCGACGGCGCCACCTTCGGCGGCCACACGTCCTGCGTCGAGATCGTCACCGGCGGCCCCGACTTCGTCATCTGCGACCTGGGCACCGGCGTGCGTCCGTTCGGGCAGGCGGCGCTCGCGCGCTCGAGCGGCCCGCAGACCTACCACGTGTTCCTGTCGCACGTGCACTGGGATCACATCATGGGCCTGCCGTTCTTCACGCCGGCCTACATCCCGGGCAACCGCGTGGTGATCTACGGCGGCCATCCGCACCTCGAGGCGGCGCTGCGCCGCCAGCAGGAACAGCCCTCGTTCCCGGTCGACTTCGACACCTTCCGCGCCGACATCTCGTTCGTCCTGCTCGAGCCGGGCCGCTGGCACGACGTCGCCGGGATGCGGGTGCTCCTGAAGCTCCAGCGCCACGCCGGGGACTCGTACGGCTTCCGCTTCGAGTCGCAGGGGAAGTCGGTCGTCTACTCGACCGACTCCGAGCACGACCTCGGCAACCGGCGCGAGACCGACGCGTTCGTCGAGTTCTTCCGCGGCGCCGACGTCGTGATCTTCGACGCGATGTACTCGCTCGCCGACGCGATCTCGGTGAAGGCCGACTGGGGGCACTCGAGCAACATCGCGGGCGTCGAACTGTGCCACGGGGCGGGCGTGAAGCACCTGTGCATGTTCCACCACGAGCCCGCGTTCGACGACGCCTCGATCGAGCACGTGCTCGCGGACACGCGGCGCTACGAGGAGATCTGCCGGACCGGGGAGCCGATGAAGGTGACCGCCGCGTACGACGGGATGGAAATCGACCTGTGACCGACGGGGCCGCCGCGGCCCCGGGCCGGATCGCGTCGTGGGTTCGCGCGGCGGGCCGGACCCGCTTCATCGGGCTCGCGGTGCTCGCCGCGCTCGCGCTCCTGATGCTCTTCGAGCCGTCGTTCGTCGTGCGGCAGCGGCACGACTGGTTCGACGCGTCGCAGCGCCTGCTGCCGCGACAGGTCAACGCGCTGCCGGTCACGATCGTCGAGGTCGACCAGAAGAGCCTCGCGGCGCTCGGGCAGTGGCCGTGGCCGCGCACCGTCCTCGCGCAACTCGTGCGCGAGATCCGCAAGGCGGGTCCGCGCGCGATCGGCTTCGACATCCTGATGCCGGAGCCCGACCGCAGCTCGCCCGAGCACTGGCTCGACACGCTGCCCACCCACGACGCCGACCTCGCGCAGGCGCTCGAGTCGCTGCCTTCGCACGACGCGGAACTCGCGCGGGCGCTCGGAGCGGGGAAGGTCGTGCTGGGCATGGCCGGGACGCCCGAGCCGACCGGTATGCTGCTGTTCTCCACGCCGATCCTGGTCGCGGGGTCCGAGCGCGATGCCGCGGGCATCCGCGGCCGGGTTCCGCACTTCGCCGGCGTCGTGTCCAACCTCCCGGTACTCGAGCGGGCGGCGGCGGGTCACGGGCTCCTGTCCGCCGACACCGAGGAGGGCATCGTGCGGCGGATGCCGATGGTCGCGAGCGTCGAGGCCACGCTCGTGCCGTCGTTCGCGCTCGAACTGCTGCGCGTGTCGGTGGGCGCGCCGCTGCTGCGCCTCAAGGCGCACGACGGCCGCGTGGAGGCGCTCGCGGCCGGCGGATTCGTCGTCGCGACCGAGGGCGACGGCGCGGTCCGGCTCCACTACTCGCTTCGCGACCAGCGCCGCTTCGTCTCCGCGATCGACGTGCTGCAGCAGCGCGTGGACGCCGAACGCCTCGCCGGCAGGATCGTGATCGTCGGCGTGACCGGCATCGCGACCGTGGACTACCAGGAGACGCCGCTCGGCGAGCGGATGCCGGGCGTCGAGATCCACGCGCAACTGATCGAGAACCTGTACGACGGCAGCGCGCTCATGCGCCCGCCCTGGGCGCGCGGGCTCGAGGTCGCGCTGTTCGCGATCCTGGGCCTCGTGCTGGTCGCGGGCGCGCCGGTGTGGCGCCCGCCGGTGACGGTCGGTTTCGCCATTGCGGCGATGGCGGTCACGATCCTCGCCGCGCTCGCGGCGTTCAGGTTCGCCCATCTGCAGTTCGACGCGCTGTCGCCGGTCCTCTCGCTGTTCGCGCTGTTCGCGACGCTGCTCGCGCTCACCCTCGGCGAGGCCTCGCGCGAGCGGCGCGCGCTGCGGCAGGCGATGCAGCGGCAACGCGAGGCCTCGGCGCGCATGGCCGGCGAGATGGCGGCCGCGCAGCGCATCCAGGTGGCGATGCTGCCGCGCGACGACGCGTTCCGCGGCGACCGCAGGATCGACCTCGCCGCTGCGATGGTGCCCGCGCGCGAGGTGGGCGGCGACCTCTACGACTTCTTCCGCCTCGACGCGCGGCGGATCTTCTTCCTGCTGGGCGACGTGTCGGGCAAGGGGCTCTCCGCGTCGATCTTCATGGCGGTCAGCAAGGCGCTCGCGAAGAGCGCGGCGATCCGCCACCCCGACGACGACGTCGGCGCGTGGATGACCGCGGTCAACCGCGAAGTCTCGCGCGACAACAGCGAGTCGCTGTTCGTGACCGCGTTCGCCGGCATCCTCGACCTCGACACCGGCGATCTCGTCTACTGCAACGCGGGCCACGACGACCCGTACTGCGTCGGCGCGGCTTCCGCGTTGCGGCGGCTCTCCGGCGGCGACGGCCCGCCGCTGTGCGCAGTCGACGACCACGAGTACTCGGGAGAACATACGTTCGTCGACGCGGGCGAGATGATCGTCATGGTCACCGACGGCGTGACCGACATGGTCGACCCGTCGGGCGGGATGTACGGGCGCGCCCGCCTGGAAGCGCTGCTCGATCGCCTGCGGAAGGAGAGGCTCGACGCGCGCGCGGCGGTGCAGGCGATCCGCGACGACGTGCAGGCGTTCGCGGCAGGCGCGGAGCCCGCCGACGACTTCTCGATCCTGGTGATCGTGTGGCGGGGCGGGTGAGCGTCCCCCCGAAGCGGCCTTCGGCCGCCTCCCCCCGAGGGGGCCCGCGCGCCTGGGGCGGCCCGGCGCGCGCGGATCAGCGCACGATGATGTCGACGCGCCGGTTCCTCGGCTCGGCCACGCCCTGCGGCGCCGGCACGATCGGTTCGCGGCTGCCGCGCCCGGAGGCCTGCACGGTTCCGGGCGCGAGTCCGCGGCGGACGAGTTCGGCGCGCACGGTCTCGGCGCGCTGCTTCGCCAGCGCGTCGTTGATCGCGGCGGTGCCCACGCTGTCCGTGTGCCCGACGACGATCACGTCCGCAACGGGCCGTTTCGCGACCTCGGCGAGCACGGACTCGATCAGCGCCTGTGACTCCGCGTTGAGTTCGTCCTTCCCTTCGGCGAAGTACAGCGTGACCTTCATCTCGCGACGCGGCTGCGCGGCGAGCGCGGCGCCGAAATCGCGCTGCACCTGGGCGGGCTTGGCGTCGTACGTCTGCGTGCCGCCGGCGCTTCGGCTCACCGCGGCGTACGGGTGGTCGAGCACGACCTCGCCGCTCGGGTCGGTGAAGGTGACGGCGGTCTTGCGGCCATCAGGCTCCGGAAGCAGCACGACGTTGGTGGCCGGGGCGCAGGCCGCGAGGACCGATGCCGCCGCGACCGCCGAGGCGATCCCGCGCAAGTCGATCCGGGCACGCACGATGGCTCCCGAGGCGAGGCGTCCGCCGCTCGACCGCGGCGGGCGCTTCGCGCCGTGCAGGCGCATGTCAGCCGTCGACGAAGACCACGAACTCGGTGCCACGCACGCCGAGCACGGCGGCGGGAGTGCGAACCTTCATCGCCTCGGGCGACTGTTTCGCGACCTTGCCCGACACCACCGCGAGCGTGCCCTTCGACAGCGTCGAATCGAACTTGCCCTCGAAGGTCGTCGGGTCGAACGCGAACGCGTCGAGCGACAGCACGCTGTTGGGGCCGATCGACAGGAGCGAGCCGTCGGCCATCGTGATGCCGACCGCGCCGTCGGCGCCCGTGCTCAGCACATCGGCGGCTTCGAGCTTCGTTCCGACCGGGCCCGGCAGCTTCGCTCCCGCCCTCGTGATCGAGACCTCGCCCTTGGACGTCTTGACCAGGCCGACCTCGGCCGCGAACGCGAACGTGGCCGCAGACAGGAGCGCGATGGCCGCAGCGAGGCGCAGGCGGGCCGTGGGCCGGGTGGCGGTGGTCGTCATCGGAGTTCCCCGAAGTGGCTGGCGGAGCCGGCCGAAGGCGCGATTCTCCCCCGCGCGGCGCCTCCGGGCAATTCCTTCCGGCGAGGCCGCGGATGAGCGGCGAGGCGGACGCGACCTTCGGCGCCCGGCCCGAGGAACTGGCCGCCGCGGCGGTCTTCGTCGCGGCCTTCTGCGAGCGGCACGCGATCGACGAGCACGACGCGCTGCGCCTCGCGCTGATCGTCGAGGAGGTGTTCTCGAACGTCGTGAAATACGCCTACGGGTCCGGCGAGGCGGGGACGGTCCGCCTCGCGCTCGCGCTCGACGGGCGCGACGTGCGAATCGAATGCGAGGATCGCGGCCCGCCCTACGACCCGCGGCCTTCGCTGGCACGCGTTCCCGCGGATCTCGGCGACCCGGTCGAGACGCGCGCCGTCGGCGGCCTCGGGCACTGGCTCGTCGGCCGCCTCGTGGCCGAGGCCGGCTACGTCCGGCGGGACGGGGCGAACCTGCTCTCGCTGCGCTTCCGCCGCCGCGTCACATCCGTTCGATGATCGCCGCGATGCCCTGCCCGCCGCCGATGCACATCGTGATGAGACCGTAGCGCTTGCCGGTCCGGTGCAGTTCGTACATGCACTTGACGGTCAGGATCGCGCCGGTCGCGCCGATCGGATGGCCGAGCGCCACCGCGCCGCCGTTCGGGTTCACCTTCGCCGGGTCGAGGCCGAGTTCCTTCGACACGCCGAGCGCCTGGGCTGCGAACGCCTCGTTCGACTCGATCACGTCGAGATCGGAGATCTTGAGGCCCGCCTTTGCGAGCGCGTTCTTCACCGCGCTGGTCGGGCCGAGTCCCATGATCTTCGGATCGATGCCCGCGTGGCCGTAGGAGACCAGCCGCGCCATCGGCTTCAGGCCCTTCTTCGCGGCGACGCCCGCTTCCATCAGCACGACGGCGGCGGCCGCGTCGTTGATGCCGGACGCGTTGCCGGCGGTGACCGTGCCGTTCTCCTTCGCGAACACCGCCTTCAGCTTCGCCATGCCCTCGACCGTGGCGTCGGCGCGCACGTGCTCGTCGGTGTCGAACTGCGTCGGGCCTTTCTTGCTCTTGAGTTCGATCGGCAGGATCTGGCTCTTGAAGTGGCCGGCCGCCTGGGCCGCCGCCGCCCGCCTGTGGCTCTCGACCGCGAACTGGTCCTGGACCTCGCGCGTCAGGTGGCACTTCGCCGCGACGTTCTCGGCCGTGATGCCCATGTGGACGGTGTCGAACGGGTCGGTCAGCGCGCCGACCATCATGTCGATCGACTTGCTGTCGCCCATGCGTGCGCCCCAGCGCTGCGTCGTGTTCGCGGAGGCGGCGCGGCTCATGCTCTCGGCGCCGCCGCCGATCGCGGCGTCGGTGTCGCCGAGCAGGATGTACTGGGACGCCGAGACGATCGCCTGCAGGCCGCTGCCGCACAGCCGGTTGACGGTCATCGCGCCCGACGAGTGCGGGAGCCCGCCGTTCACGCCGACCACGCGCGAGATGTACATGTCGCGCGCCTCGCCGTGGATCACGTTGCCGATCACGCACTGGCCGATCTCGGAGGGATCGGCCTTCGACCGGGCGATGGCCTCCTTGACCACCCTCGCGCCGAGTTCGGCGGGGGCGATGTCCTTCAAGCTGCCGCCGTAGTCGCCGATGGCGGTCCGGACTCCGGAAAGGATGACGACGCTGCGCTGGGTCATGGGGGTATCTCCGCGGGCAAAACCCACATGATAGTCCGGTCCCGCCGGAGCCATCGCGCGCGCGTTTGACCCGGGTCAGGCCGCGGCGTGACGGCGAGGCGATTCTTCCGTTGTCCAATAGCCATGACAAGAGTATGGTGATTCGATTCCCGTTTCCGTCCGGAGGGATCGGCCATGTGCGATTCAAAGCGGTGGATCCAGGCAGCAGCCCTTGCGGTCGCCCTCGCGGCCGGCGGTGTCGGCGAAGCGTGGGCCGCGACGCAGTACTGGCTCCTGCAGGACGTGGTCTTCACCGACGGGCGCACGGCAAACGGCAGCTTCGGATACGACGCCGCTGCGAACCAGGTCACGTCGTGGAACGTTCGCGTGCAGGGCGCGCCCGGGATCCTGCCGTTCACCTACGTGCCCGGCAATTCGACCGCCTGGGCGGGGCTGATCGCCGAGGGCCTGCCCGAGCAGCATTTCCGGATCATCTTCTATGCCAACGAGGGCAGCGGCGGAGCGGAACGCGAACTGCGACTGTCGGTCGTCTCCGAGCCCGTCGGTGCACCGCCGTCGATCCCGCTTCTGACGCTCGCCTCGGGCGGCGGCTATCTTTCGGCGGAATGCTGCAGCATTCCCGGACGTGGCATCTCGGCCGGCTCGATCGCGACCGTTCCGTTCCCGCCGCCGGTGGGACTCGTCGACGTGATCGAGTTCTATCACGCCGGACTCGGCCATTACGTCATGTCCGCGGATCCGCCCGAGATCGACGCGCTCGACTCCGGCTACTTCGCCGGCTGGACGCGCACCAGCTACAGCTTCAAGGCGTACGCCACCGGAAGCAGTGCAGGGTCGACGATGAATCCGGTGTGCCGTTACTTCAAGTGGCCGGTCGCCGGCGTCACCACGCACTTCTTCTCGGCGAGCGCGAAGGAGTGCTGGCTCGTCGACCACCTGTTCGGCCCGGAATGGGTGATCGAGAGCGACAACATGTTCCAGATCGACCTGCCCGACACGTCGACCGGAGCCTGCCCGGGCGGCACGATCCCCGTGTACCGGCTGTGGAACGGCCTGCTTCCGACGAACCACCGCTACACGACAAACCTCGCGGTGCGCTCGACGATGATCGGCCTGGGCTGGATCCCCGAGGGCTACGGATCCGTGGGGGTCGCGATGTGCGCGTTCGGGCCGTAGGGCCTTCCCGACCTGGAAAGCGGGGCCAGGCTCGACTTTCCCGAAAAGAGGGAAGGTCGAGTCCGATCCCACTTTCTCCCCGGCGCTGCGTCGTGTTCGCGCAGGCCGCGCGGCTCATGCTCTTGGCGCCGCCGCCGATCGCGGCGTCGGTGTCGCCGAGCAGGATGTACTGGGAGGCCGAGACGATCGCCTGCAGGCCGCTGCCGCACGGCCGGATCACGGTCATCGCGCCCGACGAGTGCGGGAGCCCGCCGTTCACCCCGACCACGCGCGAGATGTACCTGTCGCGCGCCTCGCCGGGGATCACGTTGCCGATCACGCACTGGCCGATCTCGGCCGGATCGGCCTTCGACCGGGCGATGGCCTCCCTGACGACGCGGGCGCCGAGTTCGGCGGGGGCGATGTCCTTCAGGCTGCCGCCGTAGTCGCCGATGGCGGTCCGGACTCCGGAAAGGATGACGACGCTGCGTTGGCTCATGGGCACCTCCGCGGGCGCAAAGCAACAGCGACAATCCGTAACGGTCAGGGCCATCCTGCGAGGAATTGACGTGCGTCAAGGGCTGGCGACGCAGGCCGGCGACTTTTCCGTTGCGCCCGGAACTCGTCGGCGTATGTTGGGAATGCCGGGGCGCGCGTCTTGATGAGGGCGGAGATCCCCGGCGTCAGTCCGGAGGATGCGGAAATGCGAACCGTTCACTGGCTTGTCCTCGCGCTCGCACTGGCCAGCCCGGCGGGAGCCGTGACGCGGTACTGGAACCTGCAGGACGTCGCCTTCGACGACGGCACCACGGTGACCGGGAGCTTCGGCTACGACGACGCCACCGACGAGGTGAGCAACTGGTCCGTGCGTGTGAAGGCCGGGGCGAACTACCTGCCGTTCAACTACATGCCCGGCAACTCGATTGCGTACACCAATGCGGGGAGTTGGGCTCCCGTTCCGACGTTCGTCCTGGTGTCCCAAGACGGCGGACTCAACCCGTTCGCGGAACGGACGCTGCGCATCACGCCGGTCGCTGTCCTCGACGGGACGCCGCCCACGGTCGCCGTCGATACCGCGACTGCCGCAGGGGGCAGCGGCGGCATGGAGTGCTACAACTGCGGGCTCTCCCGGCGCATCGTCTCCGGCAGCTTCGTCATGACGCCCCTGCCGCCGCCGATCGCGATCATCCCGGTGGTCGAGTTCTACAGCGTGACGTTCAACCACTACGTCATGTCCGCCGACCCGGTCGAGATCAATGCGCTCGACACCGGATACTTCGCCGGCTGGGCGCGCACCGGGTACGAGTTCAACGCCTATCCCACGGGCGCCAGTGCCGGGGGGAGCATCAATCCGGTGTGCCGCTACTACGGGCTGCCCTCGGCCGGGCTCTCGTCGCACTTCTTCTCGGCGAGCGCGAGGGACTGCTTCCTGGTCCACGAACTGTTCCCCACCGATTGGCAGATCGAGAGCGACAACGTGTTCCAGATCAACCTGCCGGACACCGCTACCGGAGCGTGTCCGACCGGGACCATCCCGGTGTACCGCCTGTTCAACGGCAAGCACGACGCGAACCACCGCTACACGACCAGCATGGTCGTGCGCTCGACGATGATCGGACTGGGCTGGATACCCGAAGGTTACGGTCCCCTCGGCGTCACGATGTGCGCGGTGCCGTAGGACGGCGCCACGGCCCGGCGCGGCTGAGGAGTGCGGTAGCATCGCCGGGTGCCCGATGCCCCGGTCCGCCCGGGCCGGAGTGACGGGCGTTCCGGAGGCCGACGATGACGACCGCGGAATCGAAGTGGCGCCACCACGGCGTGCGCGTCGTGCACGCGGACGAGCTCGACGTGAACACGCCGCAGACGCCGGGCATGAACCGCGCGGCGGCGATCACGACCGCGACCGCCGGCGCCGAGAAGCTGTGGGCGGGCACGGTCGTCATCCACCCGAAGGCGAAGACCGGCGCGCACCACCACGGCCCGGTCGAGAGCGTGATCTACGTCGTGTCGGGCCGCGCGCGGATGAAGTGGGGCGACCGGCTCGAGTTCACCGCCGAGGCCGGTCCCGGCGACTTCATCTACGTGCCGCCCTACGTGCCGCACCAGGAGATCAACGCGAGCGAGGACGAGCCGCTGTCCTGCGTGCTGTGCCGCAGCGGCCAGCAGCCGGTCGTCGTCAACCTCGATCTTCCCAACGTCGAGCCCAATCCCGAGGAGGTGCCGTGGGTCGACAACATCCATCCGGCACCGAAGGGCGAGACTCCGCGCGAGTGCTGAGGAAAGCGCGGGGCCGGACTCGCCTTTCCTTCGTATCGGGATGTCGGGTCTGGCCCGGCCGTCAGCCTACTGCGCCATCGCGATGCGATAGAGGCCCTCGAGCACCAGGTTCTCGTGGTAGCGGTGCGGAATCGCAAGTCGCGGGATGACCGCCCGCGCGGCGCCTCCGGAGAGGAGGCAGGTGAGGTCGGGCTCGACCTTCGCCTCGTGCGCGTACATGCGCTCGACCGCGCCGGCCTGCGCGTGCTGGCAGCCGGAGGCGATCGCGTCGACGGTCTGGGTCGGGTACTCGAAGAAGTCGCCGCCGCCCTGGTCGGGCAGTGCGGCCGTGCCTTCGTGCAGCGAGCGCAGCATGAGGCCGACGCCGGGCATGATCGTGCCGCCCTTGAACACGCCGCCGGGGGACAGGAAGTCGATCGTGGTCGCGGTTCCGCAGACGACGACCATCGCGGCGCGTCCGCCCAGAAGCCAGCGTGCGCCGATCAACGCGGCCCAGCGGTCGGAGCCGAGCTGCGCGGGGTTGCGGTAGCTGTTGACGACGCCGCACTGTTCGGCCTGCGGAACGAGCCAGTAAGGAGCGGGCGCATCGGCCCACACTTCGAGCACGCGGATCGTCGCCGCGCGCACGCGCGTGCCGGCGACATTCGAGATCACGATGCGCGTCGGTGCCGGGAACCGCGCGAACTGAGCCGGGAGCGCCGGAATCTCCTCGAGGAGCGCGTGCCCGGACTCGAGCCGGTTCTCGCGGGCGCCGCCCTCCGCCGAGGGCTGGAACAGGCCCCACTTGAGGAACGTGTTCCCAACGTCGATCAGCAGGTGGAAGTCGCGCATGGAGGCTTCGCCGGGGCAGGGGTCGATGCGTCGGCTGCGAGCCTACCAGAGGCGCGCCCCCATCACATCGGGTCCAGCGGGTGGATCGGCCTCGCGAGCCTGCGGTACGGGTAGACGGACAGGTCCGCGTTGGTGACGCCCTCGCCCGCGCACTCGACGATGTGCGAGGCGATCGGCTTGAACCCTGCGCGGTAGTGGACGCGCGACTTGAGCATCAGGTAGCGCTGCGCTCGCGGGTCGATGCCGGCGTGGGTGAACACGCCCTGGTCGAACGGCTCGTGCGGCCGCGACGTGACCACGATCTTCGCGCGACCGGTGTCGAGCACCGCGGTGCGGCCGAGGGAGGTCTTCACGCCGGTGTACATGGGACCGGCGATCGTGAACGCGCCGTCGGTGATGCGCGCGACACGGCCGGACACCTCGAGCGGCCGGCCCGGCAGCCCGATCGAAGGCATCGCGGTATTGCCGCCGAGCGCGAGGCGCACGTCCTGACCCTCGCCGGCCTCGACCATCGCCGCAACCGCCTGCGGATCGCGGATCGGCGCGATCGCGACGCGGTCGAGCTCCTGCTTCAGGACCTCGGCGACCACCGCCATCACGTCCTGATCGCCGCCCGAGCCGCAGTTGTCGCAATGGTCGATCAGCAGGACCGGGGCGCCCGGGTTGGCGAGGCCCAGCGCCTTCGCGCGCGCGACCGATGCGGCGAGCGGAGGTGCGTGGAACGCGTACTCGGC
>JADLBN010000041.1 GCA_020847675.1 Burkholderiales bacterium
CCGGGCCGTGGGCCGCCGCCGTCCGCGTGACGCGGACGCCTCGCCGCGTTTACCCTCGCCCCGGTGACCGATGCCGAACTCATCGCCCGCGTCCTCGTCGGTGACGACCGCCACGCGTTCGCCGAACTGGTCCGGCGGCACCAGTCGGCAGTGCGGGCCTGCCTGCGCCGGCTCACCGCGGGCAACCACGCGCTCGCGGACGACCTCGCGCAGGAAACCTTCGTTCTCGCGTGGCGCAACCTCCGGTCGTTCCGGCAGGAAGCCCGTTTCTCGACCTGGCTGTATCGGATCGCCACCAACTGCTGGCTCGCCGACCGCCGCAAGCGCAAGGAAACGCTGCTCGGCGACGATGCCGATGCGGTCGCGGACGACGAGCCGGACGGCGGCGGTGGCGGCGACGGCATCGCGGATCACGCGCGCGGCGCCTCGCTCAAGGTCGACATGGAACGCGCGCTCGGCGTGCTCAGCGAGGCGGAGCGGGCCGCGATCGTGCAGTGCTACCATAACGACCTGTCGCACGAGGAAGCGGCGTTCGTGCTGGGCTGCCCGGTGGGCACCGTCAAGACCCACGTGCACCGGGCCAAGCAGAAGCTGCGGCTGGCGCTTGCGTCCTGGGCGTCCGAATGAAAACATGGAATCGGGGACACGTGAAATCGGGGACAGACCACGGTTTTCCGAAGTCGGGATCCACGGTTTTCTTCGACAACCGTGGTCGATCTCGGAAAACCGTGGTCTGTCCCCGATTTCCGATTTCGGGAAATCCGTGGTCTGTCCCCGATATTCAAAATGCCGATGAACGCCGCGCCTGACTTCGACGACGACTGGCTGGAGCGGACGCTCCGCAACGATGCGGCCGAGCACCGCGCCGATCACGTCGACGACGGCGGATTCACTGCCGGGGTGATGGCCGCGCTGCCGGCGCCGGCGGGCGTGCCGCGCTGGCGCAAGCCGGTCGAATGGGCGCTGTGGGGGGTGGTCGGTGCGGGCGTGATGGTGTCCCTGCCCGCGCTAGCGACCGACGTCGCGCGCGAACTGTTCCGCCTTGCCGCCGCGCAGCCGATTTCGCTTCCGCACGTCGCGGCTACGCTCGTGGCGCTCGGCGCGGCCACCTGGGCCGGCGCGGCTTACGTGCTGCGCGGGGATTGAGCGACCGGGCCGGCGGCCCGGCCCCCGTGGTCAGTCCTTCAGCGAGAAGTTGATCTCCACCTCGCCGGTGTACTTCTCGCCTTCGGGCTTGAACTTCCACTCCTCGAGCGCCGACCTGACCGCGCGGTCGAACACGCGCGGCGGATCCGACGACACGATGATCACCTCGGTCACGTTGCCCTTCTCGTCGATGAGCAGGCGCGCGAGCACCTTTCCCTTCGCGATCTGGGCGCGGATCGCTTCCCGCGGGTAGGTGGGATCGTCGCCGGAGATCCGCGTGATCCCGCGCCGGATGGCCGGCTTGGGCGGCGCTGGCGGCGGCGCGACCACCGGCGGCGGCGGCGGCGCGATCACGTACTCCTGCTTGGGCGGCGGCGCCGGCGTCACGGCGGTGATCGTCGGCGCCTGCTGGACGACCGGCGGCGGGACGTCAGGCGGCGGCACGTACGGCTGCACCGGCACCTCGATCTTCGGCTGCTCGATGATCTTCTTTGGCGGCGGCGGCGGCGGGGGCGGCGGGGGCGGAGGCTTGATCTCCTCGATGATCGTCGCGGTGATCGGCTTCTTGATCACCTCGACCGCCTTGCGCGCGAGGCCGGTCACGAGCGCGTAGATCACGAGCCCGTGCACCAGGATGACGAACGCGATGCCGACCAGGTGCCGGGTCGGATCCCTCTGTCGTCGTGCGTAGTCCATGCCTGACTCCGTGGCCGCGGGACGGATCTCGCCCGCAGCGGCCGCGCTATTCGATGAACTGCTCGCTGCCGATGATCCCGATCTTCGTGAGACCGAGACGCTGGGCGGACGCGAGCACCGCGGCGGTGACGTTGTACTTCGACCCCTTGTCGGGGCGCAGGTGCAGTTCGGGCTGGGTCGGCTGCGCCGCGACCTCGGCGAGCTTCTGCTCGAGCGTCGCGCGGTCCGGCAGGAGTTCCCCGTTCCAGTAGACGCGGCTGTCCCGGTCGATGTCGATCTTCAGCACCTCGGGCTTGATCAGCTGCGGCGGCGGGTTGCCGACCGGCATGTTGAGGTTCACCGAGTGGAGCTGGATCGGCAGCGTGATGATGAGCATGACCAGGAGCACCAGCATCACGTCGATCAGCGGCGTGGTGTTGATGTCGATCATCACGTCCGGATCACTCGAACTGGCCGAACCTACGGTCATGGACATGGCTTGGTCCTCGTTCGCGCGTCAGCCGCCGCGCACCGGCGGCTCGGTGATGAAGCCGACCTTGGCGATCCCGGCGCGCTGGACGGCGTAGATGATCCGCCCGACCGCGTCGTAGTTGGCGTTGCCGTCGCCGCGGATCTGCACCTCGGGCTGCGGATTCAGCACCGCGACCTTCTTCAGCCGCTCGACCAGCGCCGCCGTCGTGTTGATGCGGAGGTCGTTCCAGTAGATGCGGCCGCCGACGTCGACCGAGAGCGTGATGTTCTCGGGCTTGGTCTCGCGGACCTCGTTCTTCTCCCTGGGCAGCGTGACCGGGATCGAGGTGGTGACGACCGGGATCGTGATCAGGAAGATGATCAGGAGCACCAGCATCACGTCGACGAGCGGCGTCGTGTTGATCGCCGAGACGACCTCGTCCTCTTCCCCGTCGGCCGGGCCGACGTTCATCGACATGGCGTCAGCCCTTGCCGTGCGCCTTCGGCGCGGAGAGCAGGACCGCGTGGAGGTCGGCGCCGAACGCGCGCACGCGCTCCATCGCCGACTTGTTGCGGCGGATGAGCCAGTTATAGCCCAGCACCGCCGGCACGGCGACGGCGAGGCCGATCGCGGTCATGATGAGCGCTTCACCCACCGGACCCGCGACTTTGTCGATCGAGGCCTGGCCGGCGATGCCGATCGCGGTCAGCGCGTGGTAGATGCCCCACACGGTGCCGAACAGGCCGACGAACGGGGCGGTCGAGCCGACCGTGGCGAGGAACGCGAGCCCGTCCTGCATGCGGCTCTGCACGTTCTCCATCGCGCGCTGGATCGACATCGAGATCCAGTCGTTCATGTTCACCGCTTCCAGCATCCCGGTGTGCTTCTCGGACGCCTCGAGACCGGACTCCGCGATGAAGCGGAACGGGCTGCCGCCCTTCAGGCGGTCGGCGCCCTGCTTCACCGTCGGCGCGTTCCAGAACTCCTTGTCCGCCTTCTTCGCGGCGCGGATGACCCGCGACTGCTCGTACACCTTGGTGATGATGATGTACCAGGTTCCCATCGACATCACCACCAGGATGAGGAGCGTCGCCTTGGTGACGGCGTCGCTGCCTCGCCACAGGGCCTCGAGGCCATAGGGGTTGTCGACGACCTCGGTCGGCCGCGCCGACATGGCAGCGCTCGGGGCGGGTGCCGGCGCCGCAGCGGGTGCGGCGGCGGGAGCGGGAGCGGCAGCGGGAGCCGGCGAGGCGGGCTGGCCTTGCGCGTACGCATAGGGCGCAGCGAGCGGCGCGACCACGGCGAGGACCGCAGCCAGCACGGCCCAACGGGGCATCTTCAACATGGCTTCTCCAGACAAGGGGTTCCGATCGGATCGATGGGAGCGGGAGCGCCGCCGCAAGGGCGCGGGTCGCGTCCTCCGGCGATGGCCCGGCCCGCGGGTCGGCGGGTGCGGGCGCGACGCGTCTCCGGAACGGTGGTTCGTGCTGTCTTCGACCTCACTCGAACTCGGCCGACCCGGGGAAGTCTCCTGCCCGCACCTCGTCGAGGATCCGGGCGAAGCGAACCTTCCTTCAATGCATCGGCCCCGCAACATCGCGGGGCCGTGGGCCGGCAAAAAGGCGCGCCATGGTGCCTGCATCGCGCCGAATTGTCCAGCCCGGGTCGGCGATTAGAGCAAACGCTCGACCGTTGGATTCGGGTCGGTCCGCCGGGCGTTCCCGTGCGATTGGTGGTAAAAGGACGCCCTCGCCGGCCCGTTCCGGCCATCCCGTCCCCGAGGTACCGTAGCCATGAAGCCCGTGCTCGCCGCCGCCCTCTTCTCGATCGCTGTCGCCCTGCCGCCCGCGGCCTGGCCGCAATCCGGTACCGACGCCGGCGCGGAACTCAAGGCGCTGGTCGAGCAGACGCGCACACCCGAAGCCAAGCGGGCCGCGGTCGCGTCCGCGCTCGCGCTCACCGACGCCGAAGCGAAGAAGTTCTGGCCGGTCTACGACGCCTACCAGCGCAAGCTCGACACGACCAACCGTCAGTTCTCGCGCACCTACGAGGACATGGTGATGTCGGGACGGCCGATCAGCGACGCCTGGGCGAAGAACCTCGCCCGCGACCTCGCGCAGACCGAAGAAGACGCGACGCGCGCGCGGAAGACGATGTACGGCTCGGTGGTCAAGGTGCTCCCCGGCCGCAAGGCGATCCGCTACCTGCAGATCGAGAACAAGCTCGAGGCCGCGTATCGCTACGAGGTCGCGAGCACCCTTCCGCTGGTCAGGTAGACCCGGGCGGCGCACGACCTGCGCCGCAGCCGTCCTTCCGCGGTCCGCCCCGGGCTTCCGTCGGAGCGAGGGCAAAAAAGAGGGGCGCTCGCGCGCCCCTCGGTACCTTCCGCGGCGGCGCCCGGTGCGACCGGGCGCCTTTTCCCGCGCCTTACCAGAACTTGTAGCTCGCCTGCACGTACCAGAAGCGCGCGCGCGGGTCATACATCGCCGCGTCGTAGCCGCTCTGGAACTGGTTCGACACCGGGATGAAGATCGGCGGATCCTCGTCGAACAGGTTCTTGACGCCCGCCGCGATGCGCAGGTTCTTGACCCCGGTCCACGCCACCTGCAGGTCCCAGATCTGCTGGTTGTCGATCGTGTGCTGGTTGCCGTCCAGGTCGCAGCCGGTCCGGTAGCCGTTGTAGAAATTCTGGGTCAGGAATGCGGCCCAGGCGGCGTACTCGTAGCCGAACTGCAACTGGTGCTTCCAGCGCGGCACCACGCCGCCGGTGTCCGAATCGAGCACCGGGTTGCAGTCGCCGTCGACCAGCGTCCCGACCTTGTGCGACATCACGCCGCCGGGGCTCATCTGGTCGAACTTCTGCATGTAGGTGCCCATCAGGCTGACGCTCGGCGTGCCCCACTTGAACGTGTCGCGGTAGGTCGCCGAAACGTCGTAGCCCTGGACCGTCGCGTCTCCGGAGTTCACCGTCACCGAGTTCACCGTGAGGATGTTGTTGTTCGCGTCGCGAACCACGGAGTTGGCGTAGGCCGGATTGCCCGTCGCATTGCCCGAGACGACTTCCTGCGTCGACGGCGTGGCGATGATGTCGGTGAGCTTGATCTGGAACCAGTCGATGCCCAGTGAGAACTGCTTCACCGGCTGCAGCACGAGGCCGAGCGACCACTGCTTCGACTCTTCGGGCTTGAGCCCCGGGTTGCCGCCCGTGTACTCGTTCACCTGGAGATCCTGCTCGCCGGTCACCGGATCGTTGAACTGGGCCGACGAGCCCAGGACCACCGGGTAGTAGAGGTCGGACAGCGTCGGAGCGCGGAATCCGGTGCCGTAGGCGACGCGGCCCAAGAGCCACTTGGTCGGCTGCCAGCGCAGGTTCGCGAAGTAGTTGGTCGTGCCCCCGAAATCGCTGTAGTCGTCGTAGCGGATCGCGATCGAGCCGTCGAGATCGCCGCCCTTCGAGCCCTTGAGGATCGGGATGTTGGCTTCGCCGTACAGCGCCCAGATGTTGCGGCTCTGGTCGAGATTGACCGTCGCCCCGCCCAGACCCGCGATATCGCCGGTGAACTGCGCCGGAGCCGGGTTGAGCTTGATCGACGTGTCGTTCCAGTTGGCGCCCAACGCGTAGGAGAGCGGACCGGCCGGCAGCTTGAAGATCTCGCCCGAGATCTTGGCGTCGATCGCGTCCTGCTCGGTCTTGGCCGACAGCGTCGGGCCGATGTACGCAGCCGACGCGACCGCCGCGTTGAACTCCGGCGTCTGCTGCAGCGACCACGGATTCCAGTCGTCACGCGAGTTGATGACGTTCGCGTACTGGGTCAGCGAGAAGTAGCCGCCGATGACCTTGCCGTCGACCTCGTTGGTGTTGTGGTAGTACGCGATCTCCCAGTCCTGGTCCTTGACCGTGCCGCGCAGGCCGGCCAGAGCGCGCCACTGCGTCGACTCGTCCTGGTTGGTGCGTCCGCCGAAGTCCTGGACGCGCGAGGTGATCGCGAGCGGCTGGCCGACGAGCGCGCCGAACCCGTTCGCAGTGAGGAAATCCGCCGCCATCGCGTAGTTCGGGTTGGTCGGCTTGATGACCAGCGCCGAATCGATGCCGAGCTGGTCGAACAGGGCGTCGGTCTGGTTGAACGACCAGCGCACCGGCGAGCCCTGGATGGTCTGCGTGTTCTTCTGCTCCGAGTACAGGCCCTCGGCGAAGAACTGCACGTTGGGGGTGATCTGCCAGGCGAAATTGAGGCTCGCGTTCCAGCGCTCGCTCTCCGGGATCAGGCCGACGAACGGTGCCGTATCGTAGTTGCAGAACGGCATGTTGTTCGAGGTGTTGGTCGGGTTGAGCCGCATGTTGACCAGTTCGCACTGGTTGGTGGCCGCGAGCGGGCTGCCGAAACCTCGACCGGGCGAGGTGCCGAACTGCGTGCCGGGCGTGCCGGGCACCCAGGTCCCGTTAGCCGCCGAACCGGTGCCGGGAACCCAGACCCCTTCGATGTTGCCCTGGCCGGTGGCGCCGCTGACGAAGTACGGAAGCACCGTTCCGACCGCGGCGAAGTCGCGGTCCTTGCCGAACAGCGCGTCCTGCTTGTTGTACGAGAACGATGCGTTGACGTTGTACTTGTCCTTGGCGAGGTCGCCGAACCCGCCCACGATGTAGGCGTCCCAGCCGGTCGCGCTGCCGCTGCGGGTCGACTGCCCGTACTGGCCACCGACCTCGATGCCCTTGAAGTCCTTGCGCAGGATGAAGTTGATCACGCCCGCGATCGCGTCGGAACCGTAGATCGCGGAGGCGCCGTCGCGCAGGACCTCGACGCGCTCGATCGCGGCGATCGGGATCGTGTTGACGTTCACCGAACCGTCATCGGCGGAGAACCCGGCGATCCGACGCCCGTTCACCAGCACGAGCGTCCGGGTCGATCCCAGGCCGCGCATCGAGACCGACGACTGGCCGTAGGTCGAAAGGCCGGCGCCGCTCGCGAGATTGAGCGAACCGAGCGAATCGATGAACGGCAACTGGGCCAGCAACTGCTCGGTCGTGGTGACGCCCGTCGCCGCGATTTCCTCCCGCGTGACGACCGTTACCGGCAACGACCCTTCGGCGTCGACGCGCCGGATCGACGAACCGGTCACCTCGACCCGCATGTCCTGTGCGTAGGCCGGCACTGCGGTCAGCAGTGACGCCGCAGTCCCGACACCCGCCAGGTAGGCGAGCGCCGTCGCAACCTTTCTGCGTTGAAATGCCATGGAAACCCCCAGAGTTGAAAGTGTGGCGCGCTCGGGAACCTTTCCTCGGCCCGCCACGTGCCTTGACTCTACTCGACCGTCAATCGGCGGGGCAACGAAACGGGCTGCATCGCTGTACTTTCGCGCGCGAAATGTTGCATATTCGTCATCTGAACCCGCGCGCCGCGCGCAACCCGCTGATTCGCCTGTGATCGCGCTGCCCGATCGCTCCTGGAATCCGGTCGATCCGGGCGCTCCGGGCGCCGGAAAACGTTCATGTTGCGCCGCAATATGCGGGGATCGGCGCGTTCGCGCCGGTCAATGGCCTGTTTCGGGCGCCGGGCGCCGCGCGGGCGTTGCAGGATCGTTGTCGTGTGACGGTCGACTTCGTCCCGGCATCCGGGTGCGAAAGGAGTGGAAACCATGGTCGACGCCGTGATCCGTGCTGCGGGACCGGGCGACGCGGAAGCCGTCTATGCGCTCGTCCGCGAACTCGCGGTCTTCGAGCATCTCGAGCACCTGTGCACCGGCAGCGCCGGCGAACTGCGCGAAGCGCTGTTTGGTCCGCAACCGGCCGCCAGCGCGCTGGTGGCGGCCGCAGGCGGCGACATCGTCGGATTCGCGTTGTTCTTCCCGACTTTCTCGACCTTTCTCGCCCGGCGCGGCCTGTGGCTCGAAGACGTCTACGTCCGCCCCGCGTGGCGCTCGCGCGGCATCGGGCGCCGGCTGATCCATGCCGTGGCGCGGGTCGCGGTCGAGCGCGGCTGCGGCCGGTTCGAATGGGCGGTGCTCGACTGGAACGCTCCGGCGATCGGTTTCTACGAGGGCCTGGGCGCGACGGTCATGCCGGACTGGAGGATCGCGCGCGTCACCGGCGATGCGCTGCTGCGGCTGGGAGAGGATTAGCCTCCGGCTCAACGGACGGCATTCGGTCCGTGGGGCCGCCCGCGTGAGCCCCGGTGTCAGACCCGGTGTCAGACACCGTGTCTGACAACGTGTCAGACACCGGGGCTCACGCGGCGGCGCGCGCGGCGTGCCACCCCTTCGGGATGGCCGACAGGAGACGCTGCGTGTAGGTCTCGCGCGGGTGGCGATAGATCGTGTCGGCGTCCGCGAGTTCGACCACCCGGCCCTCGTTCATCACCATCACCTCGTCGGAGATGTACTTGACCACCGCGAGGTCGTGCGAGATGAAGAGATAGGCGAGATTGAACTCGTCCTGCAGGTCCTGCAGCAGGTTCAGCACCTGCGCCTGCACCGACACGTCGAGCGCGGACACCGACTCGTCGCAGATCAGGACTTCGGGCTTGAGCGTCAGGCAGCGCGCGATCGCGACGCGCTGGCGCTGGCCGCCCGAGAACTCGTGCGGGTACTTGTAGAACGACGCGTCCGGCAGCCCGACCTTGCCCAGCAGTTCGAACACAAGGTCGGTGCGTTCGCGGACGTTCGCCCCGATGCCGTGGATCTGCATCGGCTCGGTGAGGATCTGGCCGATCGTGAAGCGCGGATTGAGCGACGCGTAGGGGTTCTGGAAGATGATCTGGATACGCTTCTTGTAGGCCATGAACTCGCGGTCGGACATCGACAGGATGTCCCGGCCTTCGAACAGCGCTACGCCCGCGGTCGCCTCGTGCAGACGCATGAGCGTCAGGCCGACGGTGGTCTTGCCCGAGCCCGACTCGCCGACCAGGCCGAGCGTCCGCCCGCGCCGCAGCTTGAACGAGACGTCGGCCGCGGCCTTGAATTCGCGGCGGCCGAACACGCCCTCGCGCACGAAGAAGCTCTTGCCGAGGCCCTTCACGTCGAGGACGACGGCGTCGCCCGGCGCGACGCCGCGCTTGCGCTCCTCGGTGTGCTGCGGGCCGGACCCGCCCATGAAGTCGTCGATGACCGGCAGCCGCATCGGCCGGTGGTCGAGCTCCGGGCGGCACTGGAGCAGCGCCTTCGTGTAGTCGTCGCGCGGCGCCTCGAAGACCTGCTTCGCCGGCCCCTGCTCGCGCACCTCGCCGTTGCGCATCACCACCACATGGTCGGCGATCTCGCCGACGACCGCGAGGTCGTGGGTGATGAACAGCACGCTCATCCGGTGACGCCGCTGCAGCGCCGCGATGAGGTCGAGGATCTGCTTCTGGATCGTCACGTCGAGCGCGGTGGTCGGCTCGTCGGCGATCAGGAGCTTCGGCTCGCACGCGATCGCCATCGCGATCATCACGCGCTGCTGCTGGCCGCCGGACATCTGCGACGGGAACGCGTCGATGCGCCGGCGCGGCTCCGGAATCCCAACCTCGTCCAGCAGTTCGATCGCGCGCTTGCGCGCCGCCCGCGGCGACAGGCCGCGGTGCAGGTGCAGCACCTCCGCGAGCTGGAAACCGACGGTGAACACGGGGTTCAGCGAGGTCATCGGCTCCTGGAAGATCATCGAGATGTCGGCGCCGCGCATCTCGCGCATCGCGCGCATCGGCAGGCCGACCAGATTGCGGCCGCCGAATTCGATGCGGCTCCGCGCATCGACGATCGAGTTCTCCGGCGGCAGGAGACCCAGGATCGAGAGCGCGGTCACGCTCTTGCCCGAGCCCGACTCGCCGACCAGAGCGACGGTGCTGTGGACCGGGATGTCGAACGAGACGCCCTTGACCGCCTCGAAGATCGCGTCGCCGCCGAGGCGGAACGAAACGCGCAGGTCGCGGACGGCGACCAGCGGCTCGCCCGCGGCGGACTTCGTGTCGGTCGCCATGTCAGTGCCCCTTGAGTCCCTTGAGCTTCGGATCGAGCGCGTCGCGCAGCGCGTCGGTGAACAGCGAGAACGCGGTCACCAGCGTCGCCATTGCGACGGTCGCCGCGACGAGCTGCCACCACTTGCCGAGGATCAGCTCGTTCTGCGCCTCGTTCAGCATCGACCCCCACGACACGACGTCCACCGGCACGCCGAAGCCCAGGAACGACAGGATCACCTCGGCCTTGATGAAGCCGACGGCGAGGATCGAAAGCTGCACCAGCACGACGTGCGAGACGTTCGGGAAGATGTGGACGAACATCCGCCGCGCGTTCGACGCGCCGATCGCGTCGGCGGCCTGCACGTACTCGCGCGCCTTGTGCTTCAGGTACTCGGCGCGGATCAGGCGGAATACCCCGGTCCAGCCGGTGAGTCCGAGGATCAGGATGATCGTGACCACGCCCTTCTGCTGGAGCACGGCCGCGACCGCGAGGATCAGGAGCAGGTAGGGGATCGAGTTGAACACCGAGTAGAACCAGTTGAACGCATCGTCGACCCAGCCGCCGTAGTAACCCGAGATCGCGCCGAACAGCGTTCCGAGCGCGACGGCGACGATCGCCGACATGATGCCGACGAAGATCGAGGTCTCCGAGCCCTTGATCGTCTTCGCGATGACGTCGCGGCCCCATTTGTCGCCGCCGAACGGCAGCGTCGCGCGGCGCGCTTCCGCGGGCGCCGCCGCCGTCGTCCCCTTGCCCGCACGGATGTCCGCCATCACGTCGGCGAGCGGATCGACACTCTTGCCTTCGGTCCCGCCGGACGGCGGCGGGGCCGCCGCAGGCTTCGCTCCCTTGAGTTCCGCGATCACGTCGGCGAGCGGGTCGACGATCTGCGTCTTCCACTCGGTCGACGGCGCGGCGGGCTCCGGCGCGGCGGCGGGCGCCGCGGGCGTCCCGGACGCCTCGTCGGCGCCGATGAACGACGGCGGCGCGTAGTTGACGCCGACCTCCTTCGACCAGTCGCGAGCGATCAGCCCGGCCGCCGACAGCGCCATCATCAACAGGAACGCGGCGACGATCGCGAGCGACACCATGCCGACGCGGTCGGCGCGCAGCCGCCGCCAGGCGAGCGTCCACAGTCCGGGAGAGACGTTGTGCGGCACCACGCGCGTGCCGTCGGCGTTGCGCGGGAGTGCGGCTTCGGAGGTGGCCATCGTCGGTTCCCGGTCAGCGGAGCTGGACGCGCGGATCGACGGCCTTGTACATCAGGTCGGCGAGCAGGTTGAACACCATCGTCGCGACCGCGACGTACACGGTGATCGCCTTGATCACCGGGAAATCGCTGCGCTCCACCGCCAGGATCACCTCGCGGCCGATGCCGGGGATCGAGAAGAAGCGCTCGATCAGGAACGCGCCGATCAGAAGGCCGGGCAGCGAGGCCATCACGTTGGTGATGATCGGGATCGAGGCGTTGCGCAGCACGTGGATCCACATGATGCGGTTCTCGGACAGGCCCTTCGCGCGCGCGGTCCGCACGTAGTCCTGGTTGATCTCGTCGAGCACGAAGGTGCGATAGAGCCTCAGGCTCGGCGCGATCGACACGGTGAGTCCGATCAGGATCGGCAGCGACGAGTAGCGGACGAGGTTCTCCCAGAACGAATCGCCCCAGCCCTGCACCGGGAACCAGCCGAGCTTGTAGGCGAACACGTACTGGAACACGATGATGTAGACGAGGATCGAGATCGACAGCCCGACCGTGCACACGATCATCACCGCGCGGTCGGTGAGCGAGCCGCGGACGTACGCGACCGCGAGCGCGAGGCCGACCGAGACCAGGAGGTCGAGGATCGTGAGCGGCACGAGCACGGTCAGCGACGGCGGCAGCCGCGTCAGGATGATCGAGCCGATGCGCTCGTTGGTGCTCCACGACGCGCCGAAGTCGCCGGTGACGATCTGCTTGATGAAGATCCAGAGCTGGACCCAGTAGGGCTGGTCGACGCCGAGCTGGCGGCGGATGTTGTCGATCTGCTCCTGGTTGCTGATCTTCCCGGCGAGCACGTAGGCGGGGTCGCCGCCGACCCAGTTGAACAGGAAGAACACGAGGATCACGACGCCGAGCATCGTCGGGACCATCTGCCACAGACGCCGGAGGATGTACGCGGTCATCGCCATTCCTCCCGGCGGTTGCTCCGCGCACCGCGCGGCCGCCGGATCGTTGTGCCCACGCGCGCGGCGCTGCCCGCGCGCACCCTTCCTATCGGCCCGCGGCCGGCCCCGCCACGTCCACGTACATCCAGTGCGCGCGCAGGATCGGGTGCCGCCTGTAGCCCTGCACCCGCGGCTGCACGAGCATGTTGCGGTAGCGGCTGATCATGAGCCGCCACGGCGCGTAAGCCTCCATCACCTTGGTCATCTCGCGGTACAGCGCGTCCCTCTCGGGTCCGGGCGGTATCGCCACCGACTTCTCGTAGAGCCGGTCGAACTCGGGAATCTTCGCGCAGGCGTTGTTGCTCTGGAACGTGTTCGGGCCGTACAGGAGCTGCATGAAGTTGTCGCCGTCCGGGTAGTCGGCGATCCAGGCGGCCACGCGCATCTGGAGCTTGCACTGCTTCTCCGCCTTGATGAGCTCGGGGAACTTGTCCTTGTGGACGTCCATCCGGATCCCGACCCGGTCGAGCGACTTCTTCCACAACTCGTCCTGCTGGCGGCCGAGCGTGTCCGGCCGCGACGACAGCTTCACGACCAGCGGCTTGCCGTCCGGCAGCGTACGCCAACCGTCGGCGCCGCGCTTGTAGCCGAAGCGGTCTAGCAGCGCGTTCGCCCCCGCCGGATCGTGGGTGATGCCGGGCTTCCACGCCGGGTCGTGGCCCACCACGCCCGGCGGGATCGGAAAGTTCGCCTCGATCGCCTGCCCGTTGCGGATGACCCGGATCTCCTCGGCGACGTCGTAGCTCATCGCCATCGCGCGGCGCAGCGCGACCTTCTCCCGGGTCAGGCCGCCGACCACCGGATCCTGCATGTTCCAGTAGGTGTACGAGATCTCGGGGTCGATCTGGCGCGAGAGCTTCACGCCCTTCGCCTTCATCTCCGGGCGCAGGTTGGCGCCGTCGAGCACCTTCGGCGCGAGCGGCCCCTCCATGTTCATGATGTCGATCTCGCCGTTCTGGAACGCGAGGAGCCGCGCCTGGTCCTCCTCGATGATCGAGATCTCGACGCGGCCGACCGCGGGCATCGACTTGCCCTTCATCTCGCGAATCAGCGGCGCATCGGCGGGGTCGTCGGAGACGAAGTCCCAGGTGAATCCCCGGAAGTGGGGATTCGCCTCGAGGAAGATCTTGGAACTGCGCACCCAGCGCACGAGCCGGTAGGGGCCGGTGCCGACCGGGTTCGCCTGGGCACGACCGTCGACCTCGGCGTACTTCGCGATCACCTCGCGCGCCACCGCGGCCGTGGGCTCGTGGGCGAGGATGTAGGGCAGGTTGTAGTCGGTCGCCTTGAGGCGGAAGCGGATCGTGTGGCGGTCGAGCGCCTCGATGCCGGGAATCTTCGCGTCGTAGTCGAAGCTCCCGCTCGCCTTTGCTTTCGCGGCCAGTTCGTCCAGCCCGACGAACTTGCCTTCGACCAGGAACGCCCACGGCGAGCGGAGCTTCGGGTCGATCAGACGCTTGAGCGAATAGACGTAGTCCTCTGCCGTGAGTTCGCGCGCCTTGCCGCCGAACGCCGGGTCGTCGGCGAAGCGGATGCCCTTCTTCAGCTTCACCGTCCAGGTCCTGCCGCTGTCGGTGATCTGCGGCATGCCGTCGGCGGTGAGCGGCACCACTTTCGCCGGACGGGCGAGGTAGTCGTAGCTGTAGAGCGTCTCGAAGATCCCCTGCACGATCGTGCCGGAGTAGAGGTCGTGCACCGCCGCGGGATCGAAGCCGGTCTCCGCCGCCGGGAACACCTCGCGGATCACCTTGTTCATGTCCGGTGCGGCGAGCGCGGAGGTCGCGAAGACGGCGGCGGCGAGCGCGATCGCGCGGCCCGCGCGGGCGAGGCGTGTGCGGTTCATGTGCGGGGAGCGAGGTCCATGTAGAGCCACTCGCCGTGCAGGATCGGGTGCTTCTTGTAGCCCATCACCCACGGGCGGATCATCTGGTTGCGCTCGCGCGACACCTGCATCGACCAGGCGCCGTCCACGTCCATCTGCCGCGTCATCTCGAGGAACAGGAGGTCGCGGCCGGGGGCGTCGATCGGCATCGCGCGCATCTTGTCGTAGAGCGCGTCGAACGACTTCGACTGGTAGCAGCCGTTGTTGCTCTGGCCGGTGTTGGGGCCGTAGAGGAGCTGCATGAAGTTCTCGCCGTCGGGATAGTCGGCGGTCCACGCGGCGCCCCACATCATCAACTGGCAGGCCTTGGCCTTCTTCAGGTTGTCGGCGAACTTGCCGGCGTCGAACTCCATGCGGACGTGAATGCCGTCGGCGGCCTTCTTCCACAGCTCGTTGAACGTGCGGTCGATCTGCGAGGTCCCGGTCGCCTGCCGGAGGACCAGCGGCTTGCCGTCGGGCATCCGGCGCCAGCCGTCGGCGCCCTTCGCGTAGCCGAAGTGGTCGAGGAGCTTGTTCGCGAGGTCGGGGTCGTACTGGTTGACCGTGCGGTACGAGGGGTCGTGGCCCACGACGCCGAACGGGATCGGCATCTGCGCCCGCACCGCCTGGCCCTTGCGCACGACCTCGATCTCCTCGCGCACGTCGTAGGACATGATGATCGCGCGGCGCAGCGCGAGCTTGGCCGGCTCGAAACCGCCGACGATCGGGTCGCGGAAGTTGAAGAACACGTAGGTGATGTCCGGGTCGATCGCCTTGTAGAGCTTGACGCCCTCGCCGGTCCAGCGCGCGTTGAGCTTGCCGTCGGGACCGATCGCCTGCGGCCGGAACGTGCCGGGCAGCGCGAGCACGTCGAGTTCCTTGCCGCCGAAGGCGAGCCAGCGCGACTGGTCCTCCTCGATGATCGAGATCTCGACGCGGCCGATCTGCGGCATCGTCTTGCCGCGCATGTCGCGCACGATCTGCTGGTCCCATTCGTCGGCCGACGGCGCGAAATCCCACACGAAACCGCGGTAGTCCGGATTCGCCTCGAGCACGATGCGCGAGGCGCGTTTCCACTCCTTCAGGACGTAGGGCCCGGTGCCGATCGGGTGGCCGCCGACGTCCTCCAGGCCGTAGAACTCGACCACCTCGCGCGCCATCGCGCCGAACGGGACGTGCGCCATCGAGTAGTTGAACAGGAAGTCGGGAGCGACGAGCCGGATCACCAGCGTGTACGGGTCCGGCGTCTCGAGGCCGGGGATCTTCGCGTCGTAGTCGAATTTTCCGGTCTTCTTCGCGTCCGCGATCAGCTTGTCGAGGCCGGCGATGCGCCCTTCGATCATGAACGCCCAAGGCGAGCGGTTCTTCGGATCCGCGTGGCGCTTGATCGTGTAGGCGAAGTCCGCGGCGACGAGTTCGCGCTTCACACCCTTGAACGCCGGGTCGGGCGTGAAGAAGATGCCCTTGCGGATGTGGAACGTGTAGGTCCGGCCGCCGTCGGTCACCGCCGGCATCGCCTCGGCCACCATCGGCACGAGCTTCGCCGGGCGCGCGAGGTAGTCGTAGGTCAGCAGGCGCTCGAAGATCGCCTCGTTGACGGTGTTCGAGTAGAGGTCCGAGACGCGTGCCGGGTCGAAGCTCGTCTCGGCGGTCCCGAAAGCGACGCGGTAGACCTTGGAGAGGTCCGCGGCTGGTGCAACCGTCGCGACGGCGACGGCCAGCGAGGCGACGAGGCCCCGGACCAGCTTGACGAACGGCATGGGCGATCCCGGGAACAAAAAAGCGGCGCATAGTACCATTTTCCCCACCCATGCTACGGCAGGCCCTGAGGCAGCAGATCGAGCGGTTGAAGCCCTCGGTCGAGAAGATCACCCGCCACCCGTGGGTGATTCGCTACGTCCCCGCGCTGTCGGACCCCGACCTGTGGCAGCTCAACCGCCGCTCGACGGCGCGGGCCGTCGCGGTCGGGCTCCTCTGCGGCCTCATCCCCGGGCCGGTGCAGGTCGCCGGCGCGATTGCGCTCTCGCTCCTGTGGCGCGCGAACTTCCCGCTCGCCGCGATCACCACGCTCTACACCAACCCGTTCACCATCGTCCCGCTCTACGTCGTCGCCTACGAGTACGGGCGGCTGTTCTTTCCGCACGCCCCCCACGCGGTCTCGGTGGTGCCCCCGTCGTTCACCGGGCTCGCGAACTACCTCCCGACGCTCGTCGCCTGGATGACCCAGCTCGGCAAGCCGCTCGCGCTCGGCATCGTGCTGCTCGCGTTCACGCTCGCGACGCTCGGATTCGTCGCGGTCAGGGTCGCGTGGCGCTGCCACGTGGTCAGCGCGTGGCGGCGCCGCGCGCGACGCCGCGGACGCGCCGTGCCGTGAAGCCGCGCTGGTGGGACGAGGCGGTCGCCGAACTGACGCGCCGCGACCGTGTGATGCGCAGGCTGGTGCGGACGCACCCCGGCGTGAGCCTGAGGCGCCGCAGCGACGCGTTCACGGCGCTCGCGCGCGCGATCACCGGCCAGCAGATCTCGGTGAAGGCGGCCGATGCGATCTGGAGGCGCTTCATCGCCGCCGCCGCGCCGGGCGCCGCCTCCCGGCGGTTCCCGCGTCTCGATCCGCGGTGCGTGGCGGCGCTGGACGCCGCGGACATGCGCTCGATCGGCTTCTCGGGCCGCAAGGCGGCCTACGTGCTCGACCTCGCGGAACACTTCGCATGCGGCAGGCTCGACCCCTCCCGCTGGAAGGCCCTCGACGACGAAGCGTTGATCGCCGCACTGGTGGACGTGCGCGGGATCGGCCGCTGGACAGCCGAGATGTTCCTGATGTTCCACGAACTTCGGCCCGACGTGTACCCGGTCGACGACCTGGGACTCCGCAAGGCGGTCGCGCACCACTATGGCGACGGGGACATGACGCCCGACGAGGTGCGTTCCCTCGGCGAGTCCTGGCGCCCGTGGCGCAGCGCAGCCACCTGGTACCTGTGGCGCTCGCTCGACCCGGTGCCGATCGAGTACTGAGACATGAAGGATGACGCCGCTTCGCGGCGATGAAGGATGAACGACCCGCGCCGGCGACGCGCCTTCATCCGTTCATCCGTTCATGCCCTGCTCATCCATTCAGCCGTCCGTCGACGAGGTGCAGCGTGCGATCGGCGCGCGCCGCGAGTTCGGGATCGTGGGTCACGATGACCAGCGCGGTCCCCGCGGCATGGTTCAACTCGACCATGAGGTCGAACACGCTCGCCGCGGTGCGGCGGTCGAGATTGCCGGTCGGCTCGTCGCCGAGGACGCAACGCGGCTCGGTGACGAGCGCCCGCGCGAGCGCGACACGCTGGCGCTCGCCGCCCGAGAGTTCCCCGGGCACGTGGTCGACTCGATGCGAGAGTCCCACTCGCTCGAGCATCGCGTGCGCCTTCGCGCGTGCTTCGTGCTGCGGCAGGCGCCGGATCGCGAGCGGCATCGCGACGTTCTCGACCGCCGTGAACTCGGGCAGCAGGTGATGGAACTGGTAGATGAACCCGAGCGCCCGGTTGCGCACGCGGCCGCGTTCGCCTTCGGAGAGCGAAGCGAACGGCCGCCCCTCGACCGTCACGTCGCCTGCGGTGGGCAGGTCGAGCCCCCCCAGCAGGTGCAGGAGCGTGCTCTTGCCGGAACCCGACGCGCCCACGATCGCGATGCGCTCGCCGGGACGCACGTCCAGGTCGACGCCGGTCAGCACGACGACGTCCTGCGGTCCTCCGGTATAGATCTTCGACAGGCCGCGGCACGAGAGGACCGGGACCTGCGCCGCTCCGGTCGGGACGTTGCCGTCCGCGGCCCGCTGCGGAGGCCGCGCGGATCCCGTGGTCCCGGTCCCCGGTGCCGGCTCACTCATATCGCAGAGCCGCCGCCGGATTGACGCGCGCCGCCCGCCAGCTCGGGTACAGCGTCGCGACCAGCGCCAGCACGAGCGCGATCGCCGCGACGGTGGTCACGTCGCCGCGCTGCAGGTCGGAGGGCAGGTCGCTGATGTAGTAGATGCTCCGGTCGAGGAAGGCGACGCCGAAGGTGCGCTCGATCCACGGCACGACCGTCTCCACGTTGAGCGCGAGCAGGACGCCGCCGGCGACTCCGATCAGCGTCCCGATGATGCCGATCAGCGCGCCCTGGATCACGAAGATCGCCATGATCGACGGCGACGACGCGCCCAGAGTGCGCAGGATAGCGATGTCCGCCTGCTTGTCGGTCACCAGCATCACCTGCGCCGACACGACGTTGAACGCGGCCACCGCCACGATCAGCGTCAGGATGATGAACATCACGCGCTTCTCGATCGCGACCGCGCGGAAGAAGTTCGCGTGGCTCTGGGTCCAGTCGCGCAGCTCGGCGTCGACCGTCATGGTGCGCGCGAGCGCGCGCGTGACCGCCGGCGCCGCGAACAGGTCGTCGAGCTTCAGGCGCACTCCCGACACGCCGTCGATGCGGTAGAGCTTCTGCGCGTCCTCGAGGTCGATCAGCGCGAGCCCGCTGTCGAACTCGTACATGCCGATCTCGAACACGCCGACCACCCTGAAGCTCCGCAGGCGCGGCAGCGTCCCGGCGGGCGTCACCGTCCCCTGCGGCGTGATTGCGACCACCGTGTCGCCGACGGTGACGCCGAGCGCGCGCGCGACTTCGGCGCCCAGCACGATGCCGAAGCCGCCCGGCTTGAGGTCCGCGAGCGAACCGCCGCGCATGTGCGCGCCGATGTCGGCCACGGTGTCCTCGCGCGCGGGGTCGATGCCGCGCACGATCACGCCGCGGTTCGCGCCGTTGGCCGAGAGCATCGCCTGCCCCGAGACGTAGGGCGCCGCCGCCTTCACGCGCGGATCGGCGAGCGCCGCCTTCGCCACCGACTCCCACTCGCGCAGCGCCGGCATCCCCCGCACCTCGATGTGCGAGGCGACCGACAGGATGCGGCTGCGCAGCTCCTGTTGGAAGCCGTTCATCACCGAGAGCACGACGATGAGGGCCGCGACGCCGAGCGCGATGCCCGCCATCGAGATCAGCGCGATGAACGAGATGAACGCGTTGCGCCCCGATCCCTTTCGGGTGCGCGTGTATCGCAGGCCGACGGCGAGTTCGTAGGGGGACACGAAACGGGAATCGGCCATGGAACCGAAGCGGGGCGCGATTATCGCACGGCGCCTCCGGTGTCAGACACGGTGTCAGACACGGTGTCTGACACCGTGTCTGACACCGGGGTCCGATTCGCGCGGCCCGCCCGTCGCACCGGTTGCTTTATCATCGGAACCTTCGATCAACCGCGACGCCTCGCCCGGACGCCTTCGGTTTCCGCCGCAGACGCGCGCGCGAACCGCCGATGCGATTCACGTTCGTCGTTCCCGGCCTCGCTCGACTCGACGGCGGCGCGCTTCGCGCCTCGCGCTCGCTCTCGCGCCTCGCCTCGTGGGCGACCGTGCGCGGTTCGTCGCGCGGCTGGCGCGGCGCCGTCCTCGCCGCGCTGGGGGCACCGTCCACCGACGCAGCGCGCGACCTGCCCGCCGCCCCGCTCGCCGCGCTCGGCGCCGGTGTCGAGCCGCACGCCGCTTACGCGCTGTTCTGCGATCCGGTCGAGCTCGTCGCCGGACTCGAGGACGTCACCCTCGCCGCGCGCATCGACGATCTCGCCGCCAGCGAAGCGCAAGCGATCGTCGAAGCGCTCAACGCCCACTTCGCGGACGACGGACTCGCGTTCGCGGCGCCGCGCCCCGACACCTGGTTCGTCACCGCCCGCGACCGGCCGGAACTCCGCACCACGCCGATCGGCCTCGCGCTCGGCGCGCCGATGTCCGCGCACCTTCCGGACGGAGGCGACTCGCGCCTGTGGCAGCGCTGGGCGACCGAGATCCAGATGCTGCTCCACGCGCACCCGGTGAACCGGGAGCGCGAGCGCGCGGGGCGTCCGCCGTTCAACGGCGTCTGGTTCTGGGGCGGCGGCGCGCTCTCGGACATCGGTCTCGTCGCGCCGTTTCGCGCCCACGCGCCGGAAGGACGCGCAGGCGACTTCCTGCGCGGACTCGCGCTTCACGCGGGCGGCGAACCGCTCGCGCTGCCTTCGACCTTCGACGCGACGATCCAGGGCGTGCCGGCGGCGCGTCCCGCGACGCACGTCGCCGTGATGCTGCCGCGCGTGGCGGACGCCGCCGGTCTCGCCGGCCTGGAACGGAACTGGCTCGAGCCCGCCGCCCACTGGCTCGCCCGCGGCCGGATCGCGTCGGTCGCCCTCGTGGCCGACGGCGAAGGCCAGCGCGCGACCACGTGGATCGCCCGCCGGCCTTCGCTGCCGGGCCGTCTGCGCGCGCGCATCGCACCCCGGCGGTTCGCGCCCTCGAACCGATGATGCCGGCGATCGTCCGGCGCGAGGTTCCGGCGGTCGCGGGGGTGCTCGCTGCGAGCGGTGTCGACCCTGTGCTCGCGCGCCTGTACGCGTCGCGCGGCGTGCGCGACGCTGCCGAACTCGACCTGTCGCTTCACCGCCTCCCGCCCCCCGCGGCGATGAAGGGCATCGACGCCGCGGCCGAGCGCCTGGTGCGCGCGATCGATCGCCGCGAGCGCATCGTCATCGTCGCCGACTACGACGCCGACGGCGCGACCGCCTGCGCGATCGGCATCCGCGCGCTGTCGCAGATGGGTGCGGACGTCCGCTTCCTCGTGCCCAACCGCTTCGAGCACGGCTACGGTCTGACGCCGGAGATCGTCGCGCTGGCGGCCGGGCTCGCGCCGAAGCTTATCGTCACCGTGGACAACGGTATCGCGAGCGTCGACGGCGTCGCCGCGGCGGCCGCGCGCTCGATCGACGTGCTGGTGACCGACCACCACCTGCCCGGCGACCGTCTGCCGGCGCCGGCGCTGATCGTCGACCCCAACCAGCCCGGCTGCGGCTTCCCGTCGAAGCACGTCGCCGGCGTCGGCGTGATGTTCTACGTGCTCGCCGCGACACGGAGCCTCCTGCGCTCGCGCGGCCGCGACGACATGGCGCTGCCCAATCTCGCGTCGCTGCTGGACCTCGTCGCGCTGGGCACGGTCGCCGACGTCGTGCGGCTCGACCTGACCAACCGGATCCTCGTCGACCAAGGCCTGCGGCGCATCCGCGCGGGCCGAGCGCACGCGGGCGTCGCCGCGCTGTTCGCGGTCGCCGGACGCGACGCGACGCGCGCGACCGCCACCGACCTCGGCTTCGTCGCCGGACCGCGAGTCAACGCCGCGGGCCGGCTCGCGGACATGTCGCTCGGCATCCGCTGCCTCGTCACCGACGACGAGCGCGAGGCGCAGGTCCTTGCGTCGGAACTCGACCGGATGAACCGCGAGCGGCGCGCGATCGAAGGCTCGATCGAAGAGGAGGCGCTCGCCGACCTCGACGCGCTCTGCGCCGACGCGGTGTCGCGCGCGTCGGTCTGCGTCCATCGCGCGAACTGGCACCAGGGGGTCGTGGGGATCGTGGCGTCCCGCCTCAAGGACCGCGTCCACCGGCCGGTCGTCGTGTTCGCGCCAGGCGGCGACGGCGAACTCCGCGGCTCCGGACGCTCGATCGCGGGGTTCCACCTCCGCGACGCGCTCGACCTCGTGTCCAAGCGGGAGCCGGGACTCATCCTGCGATTCGGCGGGCACGCGCACGCGGCGGGGCTGTCGCTGCGCGCGGCGGACCTCGGCCGGTTCGCGGAAGCCTTCGAGCGTGTTGCCGGCGAGGCCCTCTCGCCGGAAGATCTCGAGCGCCGCTGCGAGACCGACGGCGAGCCGGGGGCCGGCGAACTGTCGGTCGATCTGGCCCTGAAGCTCGCCGAGACGGTCTGGGGCCAGGGCTTCCCGGCGCCGCGATTCGACGCGGCGTTCGAGGTCGCCGGCCAGCGGGTCGTCGGGGGCAAGCACACGCGCCTCGCGCTGGACCGGGGAGGCGAGCGCTACGACGCCATTCTGTTCAGGCACGCGGATCCCGTCCCGGCCCGCATCCGGGCGGTGTTCCGCCCCGAGGTCAACCGCTGGCAGGGCAACGAAGCGCTCGAACTCGTGGTCGAGCACTGGGCGGAGGAGGCCTGAACGGTCCAACCGCTGCGCCGCGCCCGACGCCCCCGCACCCTCCTCCGCCTCCCGTCCCCCGTCCCCCGCCTCCCGTCCCCCGCCTCCCGTCCCCCGCCTCCCGTCCCCCGCCTCCCGTC
>JADLBN010000042.1 GCA_020847675.1 Burkholderiales bacterium
CGCCAAACCCCAGTCAGCCGAATTGCTCAGCTCGCTGAACAACGCTCGTAGAAATCACACCTAGACTCCGGCGGAGGGACGCACCCTGACGCCGGCACGGGCGCGACGCCCGTGCCGGCGCCCGGGTGCGTACACCAGGCATGATCAGCTGGGGCAATTTCGCGTCACAGGTCGTCAACGGCCTCGCGCTCGGAGCGCTGCTCGCCCTGATCAGTTCGGGGCTCACGATCATCTACGGCGCGCTCGGCGTGCTGAACCTCGCCCACGGAGCGATGTTCATGCTCGGCGGCTACGCCGGCTACGTCGCGTTCCAGGCGACCGAGTCGTTCGTGGTTGCCGTCGCCACCGGCACGCTGTTCATGCTGCTGGTGGGCGTGGTGACCGAGCGTTTGATCATCCGCCACTTCTACAAGCGTCCGCCGGAGGACCAGCTCCTCGTCACCTTCGGCCTCGGCATGGTCGCGGTCGAGGTCGTCCGCCACTTCTTCGGCAGCCTGTCGAAGGCCGTGCCCCCGCCCAAGGTCTTCACCGGCATCACCAACCTCGGGTTCATGGTCTACCCGACCTACCGGCTCGCGCTGGTCGGCATCGTCACGGTGGCGCTGGTCGTGCTCTTCCTCGTGCTCTACAAGACGCGCATCGGCCTCATCGTCCGCGCCGGCATCGAGGACGCGGTGATGGTGGATTCGCTGGGCCTCAACGTCGACCGCGTGTTCATGCTGGTCTTCGGCATCGGCGCGATGGCGGCGGGCTTCGCCGGCATCGTCAACGCGCCGGTGGTCTCGCTCGCGCCGGACATGGGCGCGTCGATCCTGGTGCAGACCTTCGTCGTGGTCGTGATCGGCGGGGTCGGCTCGTTCCCCGGCGCCGTGCTGGGCGGTCTGATCGCCGGCCAGATCATCAGCATCACTTCGATGTTCAACCCCGGCTACGCCTATGTGATGCTGTTCGCCGCCATGACGCTGGTGCTGGTGCTCCGTCCCCACGGCCTCCTCGGCGTGAAAGGGCGCGAGTGAACGCGAACCGGCTGGGCCGTACCGGGCGACCGCTGGTCGTCGAGATGATCACGCTCGCGGCGCTCGTCGCCGTCCCGTTCGTGCTGCCGCTGTTCGGCGCCGCACCCAACACCGTCAACCGCATCCTCGTCTGGGGCCTGTTCGGCATCGGCTTCGACATCCTGTTCGGCTACACCGGACTTCTCTCGTTCGGTCAGTCCGCCCTGTACGGGACCGGCGGGATGTTCTCGGCCTACCTCCTCACCCAGGCGGGATTCCCGCACGTGGTCACCGCGCTCCTGCTCGGCATGGTCGTCGCCGCCGTGGTCGGTTACCTCGTCGGACTGATCGCGCTGCGGCGCACCGGGATCTATTTCGCGATGATCACCGTCGCGATCGCGGAGGTGTTCTTCTTCCTCGAGTTCAATCCGCTGTCCGAATTCACCGGCGGCGAGAACGGCCTGCCCGGCATTCCGTTCCCGTCGCTCCACCTGGGCTTTGCGACGATCGAGTTCGAAAGCGGCTGGAAGCTCTACCCGTTCCTCGCCTTCTGCTTCTTCGTCGGCATCGTCATCGCGCTGCGCATAGTGCGCTCGCCGGTCGGGGCGATCTTCCGCGCCATCCGCGAGAATCCGCAGCGCGCAGCGGCGGTCGGCCACAGCATCCACGCGTACAAGCTGTGCGCGTTCGTGATCGCCGCCGCCTACGCGGGGCTCGCCGGCGGCCTGCTAGGCGTCATGCAGGGCTTCATGCCTCCCGACGCCTTCATGTTCGAGACCTCGGGCGAACTGGTGATCCAGACCGCCATAGGAGGCATCGGCACGCTGTTCGGGCCGCTGATCGGCGCCGCGGTATGGCTGTTCCTGCAGGACTTCCTGCAGGCGACGCTGAACCTCGGCGCGAGCTGGAAGCTCGTGCTCGGCGTCGTCTTCGTGCTCCTCGTGTGCTTTCTGCGCCGCGGCATCATCGGCGGCGTCGCCGATCTCGCCGATCTGGCCCGCAAGCGGAAGCGGTCCGCAGCGCCGGCGGCGGCGCCGGAGTCCGAAGGTGATCGTCCCCTGCGGTCGGCGGCACCGCGCCCCGCCCCGCCGAGCACGCGCAAGCGGACCGAGCGAAGCGGCCCGCTCCTCAAGGTCACCGGCCTCGGCAAGCGCTACGGTGGCGTCGTGGCCAACGAGAACATCGACTTCTCGGTCAACGCGGGCGAGCTGCGCGGCATCATCGGCCCCAACGGCGCGGGCAAGTCGACGTTCTTCAAGATGCTCACCTGCGAGGTGCCGCCCACGTCCGGCCGCATCGAGTTCGAGGGGCGCGACATCACCGGACTGTCGGTGACCGAGGCCTGCCAGCTCGGGCTCACCAAGAGCTACCAGGTCAACCAGCTCTTCAATCAGCTGACCGCACGCGAGAACATCACCATCGCGGCACTCGCGCAGAAGCGGGGAACGTTCCGCCTCGACATGCTGCGCGGGCTGTGGAACATCCCCGGCCTGCGCGAGCAGGTCGACCACACGCTCGAACTCGTCAACCTCACCGGCCGGCCGGATACGCCGGTGTCGGAACTCGCCTACGGCGAGAAAAGGCGGCTCGAGGTGGGTCTCGCGCTCGCCGCCGATCCCACGCTGCTCCTGCTCGACGAGCCGCTGGCGGGCATGAGCCCGCGCGAGCGCGTCGAGACGGTGCAGCTCCTCAAGTCGATCGCCCGGGGTCGCACGATGATCATCATCGATCACGACATGGACTCGCTGTTCGAACTGGTCGAGCGCGTGACCGTGCTGCAGGAGGGCCGCATCCTCACCGAAGGGACGCCCGAGGAGATCAAAGGCAACCCGCAGGTCCAGGAGGCGTACATCGGCGGCGTGCACGCGGAGGCCGGCGCATGAAGCGAATCTCGCCGGGGGCGCACGCGGCGGGCGGCGCGGGCCGGAAGCCTTCGATGGACGTCGCGGGACGGGGCGCTGCCCCTCGGTTGCCATGAGCCTGCTCGAAGTCAACGGGCTGAACAGCTACTACGGGGATTCGCACATCCTCTTCGACGTCTCGCTGCGGGTGGAGAAGAGCGAGGTGGTCGCCCTGCTCGGCCGCAACGGGGCGGGCAAGAGCACGACGCTCAAGAGCCTGATGGGCGTCGTGACGCCGAGGAGCGGCTCGGTGAAGTTCGACGGCATCGAACTCGCCGGCTGGAAGAGCCACGCCATCGCGCGCGTCGGGATGCAGCTCGTGCACGAGGAACGGCGCATCTTCGGCAGCCTGAACGTCGAGGAGAACCTGATCCTCGCCGGCCTCACCGCGAAGTCGCGCTGGCCGATCGAGCGGATCTACGAGATGTTCCCGCGATTGAAGCAGCGGCGCGGCAGCCGTGGCACCGACCTCTCGGGCGGCGAGCAGCAGATGCTCGCAATCGGACGTGCGCTGGTGCGCGACCCGAAGATCATCCTGCTCGACGAGCCGTTCGAGGGTCTCGCGCCGGTGATCGTGCGCGACCTTCTGGAGGCCTGCCGCACGCTCGCGGCGGCCGGGCAGACGATCGTGCTGGTCGAGCAGAACCTCGCCGCGACGCTCGCCCTCGCCCACCGCGTCTACATCATCAACAACGGCCACATCGCGCACGAGGGCCCGGCCGCCGAGATCCGCGGGAAGCCGGAACTGCTTCAGCGCTACCTGGGCGTCTGACCCGGCCGGGAGCGCGGGGACATCCGGGCTCCCCCGCGCGTAAGGCGCCGCGCTCTCTTCATCCGCCGCCGGTCGCGTCGCGCGGGATGCGTGATGACGATCCGCTGGCATCTCCGGCCGATCCGGGAGTCTCGGCCGTCGAGACCAGCACCCCCACGACGACGATTCCGTCCGCAGGGTCCGTGCCACGCGTTGCCCGTTCGCGCGCGCGCTCGAGCAGGACGCGTTCGCGCAACGGAACCGCGAACACGATGGTCAGGATGCCGACGAAGCACAGCACCGCGATCAGCGCCGACAGCCACGGCCGCTGGTACGCGACGATCGCGGAGATCGATCCGAACACCACGACCGAGGCGATCGCGACGAACTTGGCGCGCCTCGCCATGCCGAGACCGGCCCGGTAGTCGGCGACCATCGGGCCGATTCCGGGCAATCCGAGCACCCAGCGCTCGAACCGCGGGGAGGAACGCGAGAACGAATAGGCCGCGACGATGAAGAACACGACCGACGGCAGCCCGGGCAGCACCGCGCCCAGCCCTCCCATGCCGACGTTGACCCAGCCGAAGCCGAACCACACGACGCGAACGGTCCGGCTCCTCGAGACGGCGCCGTGCTGTTCGTCGTGGGCAGGGGTGGACAAGGGACTCCGGACCGGATCGCGCCGTCGTGGCGGCGCTTCGTCCCCGATGATCGCACGCGCACGCCGGCGCGCGGAAGACGCGGAATCCGCGGCCTCCCGGTTCACGCCGACGTGTTCGCGAGCCGGAACCGCTTGCCGAGCGCGGTGGCGAGGATCACCAGCGCGGTCGAGATCGCGATCATCACGATGCCGAGCGCCGAGAGCTTGCCCCAGAGTCCGTCGTCGGCGTAGCGCAGGATCTGCACCGCCAGCACCTCGGTGCCCGGCCGCGACAGCACCACCGACACGGTCAGCTCGCGCAGGAACATCGACGCGAGCAGGATCCACGCCGACACGATGCCGGGGACGAGCAGGGGCACGACGATCCGGCGCAGCGTGGTGAACGGGCTCGCGCCGCACACCAGCGACGACTCCTCCAGATGGCGGTGCACCTGCACGAACGCGCTCGACAGCGGCCGGATCCCGTAGGGCAGGTAGGTCGCGATGTAGCCGACGAGGAGCGCCCACAGCGTCGCGTAGAGCGGAGTCTGCACGAAGAACCACATGAAGCCCACGCCGATCACGATGCCGGGGAACGAGAACGACAGGTAGGACAGCGACTCGAGGAGGCCCGCGGCGCGCGTGCGCACGCGCACGATGACGTAGGCGACGAACACCGACAGGACCACGCCGATCGTCGCGCCGCCGACGCCGAGGATCACGCTGTTGGAGAGCGACGCGACCGACAGCGGGTCCTCCAGCACCTCGATCCAGTGCTTCAGTCCCATCGACGAGAACGCGCGCGCGCTCGGCACCATCGCGTAGGGGACGAACGACGTGTAGAGCAGCACGGCCACCGGCAGCACGATCATCACGAGCGAGATCAGCGCGACCAGCGCGAACATCGGCATCCGCCAGCGGCCGAGTGCGATGACCGAAGGCCGGTAGCCGCGGCCGGAGATGGTGACGAACTTCTCGCTCTCGGAGGTGAGGGCGCGGTAGACGACGATGAGCGTGACCGAGGCCGCCAGCACGCTCATGCCGAGCGCCGCCGCCTTGCCGAAGTCGGTGGCGAAGCCGGTGGCGATCATCTGGTAAAGGTAGGTCGCGAGGACGTCGACGCGCCCCGGCATTCCGATCACCAGCGGGACCGCGAACGACGCGAGGCTTCGAACCAGCCCGAGGATGAACGAGGCGAGGATCGCCGGCCGCAGCACCGGCAGCGTGATGCGGACGAGCGTGCGCCACGCCCCGGCGCCGAACACCCGCGACGATTCCTCGAGCGCCACGTCGAACGAGCCCATCGCCGGCGCGATGATCAGGTAGGCGATCGGCATGTCGAGCAGGCCCTCGACCAGGATCATCCCCGCGAGCGTGTAGACGTCGAACGGCGCGGCGTCGAGGAAGAGCGCCTGCTTCAGCGCGAGGTTCAGCATCCCGTTGGACGGGTTGAGCAGGAGCGCCCAGCTCACCGCGAACAGGAGGTGCGGGATCATCATCGGAACGATCGAGATGACCCTGAACAGCCCCTTGAACGGGATGTCGGTGCGGGTGTTGAGGTAGGCGAGGAAGAGCGCGAGGCCGGTGGCGAGCGTCGAGGAGCCGAGCACGAACACCACCGTGTTGCCGATGACGCCGAGGAGCGCGGGGTCGGTGTAGACCGCGACGTACTTCGAGGCGGTGAAGGTGCCGAGGCCGTTCAGCCCTTCCGAGAAGCTGCCGATGACGAGCATCGCCACCGGGCATAGCGTGAGGAGCCCGACGATCAGGATGAGCGTCCAGGTGAGACGCGGGCGGGTCGCCTCCATCAGGATCAGGCGACGGCCGGGCGATGATGCGCCGGCTCGACGGCGAGCGCCGTGGCCGCCTCGGGCGTCGCGGGGCGGGTCCTGCGGGACAGCGTCATCCGATTCGCTCCCGGGTCATCAGCCGCCATTAGACCAGAGAGGCCCGGCCGGCTCGTGGCAGCGATTCACGGACTTCAGGACCGGGACTGGCGCGAGCGTACTCTCCGGGACGGTCCCGTCGTCCGCGGAGCGTGTGAGCCGCGCGGTCCCCCGGCGGCCTCAGGAACTGGAGTTCCGGATGGCACATCGGTTGCTGTGCATCAAGGAAAGGGGCCGGCGACAGCCCACCATGGGCCCACGCAACGCGATCGGACGCGCGCCGGAGCACGCAGAAGGTATTGGGTGACGATGAGCGAGAAGCAACCGGGAGTGATGCTTGGGAGCGTCAATGCGGCATCGAGGGCGAGTCGCGATCCGTCGATGACGCTGATGCGGCGCTTCTGGGCGACGCTCGCCGCGGTCGTGGCGGGATATCTCGTCCTGCAGGCGCTCCTGGCCACGCCGCTGCTGGCCGTGGCGGGGCCGTGGCGTGCACTGCTGGAGTCCGGATTGCTCCTGGCCCTGGCTGCGGCGCCGGTCTGGTTCCTGCTCTGCCTGCCGATGCTTCGGGAGATCCGGGCGGCGCGCGAGGCGTTCGAGCGCGAGAGTTCGACGCTGCACGAGCGCCTGCGCGCGCACGACCTGAACGTGCGCCTGACCGCCGCGCTCGACATGGCGGAGGACGAAGACGCCATCATCCGCATCGCGCGCCAGGCGTTGACCATGGCTTCCGACGGCGCGCCCGCGCAACTCCTGCTGGCCGACGGACCCGACTCGGCCATGCGGCACGACCTCGCCGAAGGATGGACGTCCGACGAGGGCCGCTGCTACGTGGAACGTCCCTCCGACTGCCCGGCCGTGAGACGCGGCATGGGCACGGTGTTCGAGGACAGCCTCGTGCTGAGTGCGTGTCGCGGCATGCGCGGCCCCATGCCGAGCCAGTGCGGAGCCGCCTGCACTCCGGTCACGGTGGCGGGCACCGGCGTCGGGGTGGTGCGCGCGCTCGGAAGCTCGGGCGACCCGATCATGTACCGGCTCCTGCAGTCGCTCAACACGGTCGCCCACCACGTGGGGGCGAGGCTCGTGACGGTGCGCTCGATCTCCGCTTCGGCGCGCGAGGCCGCGACCGACCCGCTCACCGGCGCGGCCAACCGGCGCAGCGGCGAAGCCCGGCTCGCGGAACTCGCGCAGCAGCCGGACGGCTACGTGCTGGCGATGATCGACGTCGATCACTTCAAGAAGATCAACGACGCCAACGGACACGACGTGGGCGATCGCGTCCTCAAGCTCCTGGTCGAAGTCATCCGCGGCTGCATCCGCCGCCAGGACATGCTGTGCCGCTACGGCGGCGAGGAGTTCCTGCTGATCCTCTCCGGGATCGAGATGGACTCGGCGGTCGCCCTGCTGCAGCGCTTCCGGGCCGAACTGGTTCCCGCGTGCAGCCGGGCCGGCCTGCCGGCATTCACGATCAGCGCCGGCGTCGCGGACGCCCCGAACGCGAATCCGGCGCAGCAGGTGCGTGCAGCGGATGCCGCGTTGTACCGGGCCAAGGAGGCGGGACGAGACCGCGTCGTGTGCGCATCCGGCGCCACCGGCGAAGCGCCGTCCGAATCTCCGGGCGTCTCCGCGTGACCCTCCGGCGCGCAACCGGCGGCCGCGGGGGCGCGCAGCTTCAGGCGACGACCAGCCGGCAGTGCGCCGGATCGACGCGAAAGCGCACCGCGTCGCCTTCGGCGTAGCGCGAATCCGCCGCCAGCCGGGCGAGGATCGGCGTGTCGCCGACGCGGATCTCGGCCTCGTAGAGCTCGCCGACGAAGTCGAGCGAGGCGAGCCGTCCCTCTACCGCGTTGGTCGCGTCCGCGGGCGGCTCGTGGCCCACGCGGTCGCCCATGACCGGCGCCTCGTCCACGCGGATGAACTCCGGTCGGATGCACAGCGTGAGTTCGGTGCCCGGCGGCGCGTCGTGCGGCTCGCAGGCGATGCGCCCGAGCGCGCAGTCGACCAGCGTGACGCCGCCGGCACGCTCGCGCACCGTCGCAGGCACCAGGTTCGCTCGGCCGATGAAATCGGCGACGAAACGGTGCTCGGCGTCGAAGTAGATCTTCTGCGGCGTCCCCTGCTCCACCACCCTGCCCGCGCGCATCACGGCGATGGTGTCCGACAGCGCGAGCGCCTCCACGCGGTCGTGCGTCACGTAGACGGCGGTGATGCCGAGCTCCGAGAGGAACGTCCGCAGCTCCTTGCGCGTCTCCTCGCGCAGCTTGGCGTCGAGGTTGGACAGCGGCTCGTCGAACAGGATCACCTTGGGCTCGGCGACCAGCGCGCGGGCGAGCGCCACGCGCTGCTGCTGGCCGCCGGAGAGCCGCGTCGCCGAGCGCGTCTCGACTCCTTCGAGCTGCACGAACGCGAGCGCGCGGCGCACCTTGTCGCGGATCGCGGCGCGCGGCTCCCCGCGCACCTGCAGCGGGTAGGCGACGTTGTCGAACACCGACAGGTGCGGCCAGATCGCGTAGGTCTGGAACACCATCCCGAGACCTCGCTTCTCGGTCGGGACCGCGATGCCCCGCGCCTTCGACCACACCACCTCGCCGCCGATCGAGATTTCGCCGTCGTCGGGCGTCTCCAACCCGACGATGCAGCGGAGCAGCGTGGTCTTGCCGCATCCGCTCGGGCCGAGCAGCGTGAAGATGCGGTTGGCCGGAATGACGAGGTCGACGCAGTCGAGCGCCTTCACCACCCGCCCTTCGGCCCGGTAGTGACGGGTCAACCCCGAGATGCGGATCTCCATCGCGCGATCAGCCGCGCACTGCGCCCCCCGCCGCCACGGTCAGCGGACGCTGAAGATCTGCTTGAACTCGGCGCCCCACTTCGCGAGTTCCTCGTCGGACAGCTCGCGGATCGAGAGCACCTTCGCCTTGTCGATCCCGGCGATCGGCGGATAGACGCCCGGCGCGGTGACCGTCTCGCCGACGTCCTTGGCGAGCATTCCCATCGCCTTGGGCGAGAGCCACCAGTCCATGAACGCACGTGCAGCCTCCGGATGCGGAGCCTTCGCCGCGATCGCGATCGCGCGCGGGTTGCCGAGCAGCGGCTGGTTGTCGAGGCGCGCCCAGTCGAGCGGCGCAGGCGCCTTGGTGACGATGTACTTGGGGAGCGAGATGCCGATCGGCTTCTGTCCGCTCTCGATCGGTGCGGGCGTCGGCCCGAACGACGCGACGAACATCGGCTGGTTGGCCGCGAGTCCCTTGAGGAACGCCCTCCAGTCGGCCTCCGACTTGAACACGTGCTCCTTCAGCCCCACGAGCCACGAGATCGTCGAAGGATGGTTCGACGGGTTGGCCATCACGATCTTGTCCTTCCACTTCGGATCGGCCAGGTCCTCGTAGCGCTTCGGCACGTCGGCCGGCTTCACCAGGTCCTTGTTGTAGATCACGCTCACCAGTTCGATGCCGAAGAGCTGGATCGCGTCGTCCTTCCGCGTCCACTCGGCGTAGCCCGAAGCGGCGGGTGACCGGTACGAGGCCAGCACGCCCTTCTCCTTCAGCATCTCGAGCACCGGCAGCGGGCCCTGGATCACGTCGGCCATGAGCTTGCCGGCCTGGAACTCGGTGATCGCGGTCGCGACGAACTTGTTGCTCGAGATGCGCGTGTAGGTCGCCTTGACGCCGGTCTCGGCGGCGAACGCCTTCATCAGCGGCTCGACCGCGGTGATGTTGGCGTAGAACGCGACTTCGCCTTCCTGCTTCGCCTTGTCGAGGCGGGCGTCGGCGGCAAGGGCCGACGCCGCCGCCATGGTCAACGCCAGCGTGAGCGCGATCCGTTTCATGTCGATGTCCTCTCCTGGGCGCCGGCGCGGCCGGCGTCGATGTCGCTCGATGCGTCCCGCCGGCGGGGCTCCCCGGCGGTCCGGCCCAAAGATATCATGCGCGGACACTGCCCTGGCCGCACCTGCGTTGCGCTTGCCGGCGACGAAACGCGACAATCTGGCGCCCGAAATCCCTGCCGGGAATCCATGCGACCCTTCCCCGCCTTCGCCGTGCTGGCTGTTCTCCTGGCGTGCAGCGCCCGTGCCGCTCCGGTGGACGTGGACGCGGACATCCTCTGGGACGACAAGGACGCACAGGCGAAATGCCCTGCCCTGTGCTCCGCCAAGCAACTCCACTGGACCGGCACCTGGCGCAAGGTCGGCTGGACCGAGCGTCCGGTGTGCGCATGCGACGACAAGGCTCCCGCCGCCGCGGCGTCTCCGCACGTTTCCTTCTCGATCGGCGCGCCCGCGGCGGGAACGGGCGCGCTTCCGCCAGGCGCGGTCGTGCGCTACGACAACGCGGATCTTCCCGGCCACGACCTCCGGGACCAGGGCGCCGCTTCCTTCGAGCAGTGCGCGGCGCAGTGCCTCGGGTCGTCGGACTGCCATGCGTTCACGTTCGCTGCCGACCAGCACCGCTGCTACCTGAAGTCGGGCATGAGCGGACCTGCGCCGACGAGCACGGCGAGTTCCGGCGTCCTGAACCGGTCCGGCGCCGCCGGCGCTGCGCCGACCCAGGCCGTTCCCGCCGCTTCCGGGCCTTCGTGCAGCGTGGGCGGGACGCCGAAGTGTCCGGGATGCTCGGTCACCTGCGCGCCCGGGCAGACGCCGGTGTGCGAACACGCTGTCGAAGGCGTGGCCAGCACCTGCGCGCGCAACACCTCGTGCCGCTGCAACGGATGAGCGTGACCGAGCCGGGAGTTCGTCGATGAGTCGCGCCGCCATCGTGTGCGCCGCCTCGCTCCTGCTGTGCGCAGGCGGCGCGCTCGCCCAGCAGCCGAAGATGTTTCCTGGGACCTCGTTCCCGGGCCACGACCTCTACCCGGTGCCGACGGCGAGCCCCGAGGACTGCGCCAACCGCTGTCTCGCCGAGCAGCGCTGCAAGGCGTTCACCTGGAGCATTCCGGAGCGGCGCTGCCAGTTGAAATGGGACAGCAGCACCTTCGACGGCTCGCTCACGCACGTCTCGGGAATCATCGAGGGCCGTCAGGCGAGCCCGCCGCCGGTCGCGGTCCCTTCGGCCGCAGGCGCGTGCTCGATTCCCGACACCGGCCCCTGCGCCGGCTGCTCGGTCACCTGTTCGACGGGACAGCAGGCGCGATGTGCGCCGGCCACCGCTGGCGCAGGTGGTTCATGCGCCGCAAACTCGAAATGCGAGTGCGTTGCGCAATGACTGGTTCCGCGGACCGCCCGGGTGACCGCGCGTCCGGCGCGCCACCGTGCGAAATCGGCCGCCATGCACGGCGGCGATTCTCCGCGTCTCGCTTGCGGCCGCGGTAAGCGTCTCTCCCCGGGGACTGCCACCCGGCTGCCGAATGTCCCGAAGCGGCAGCTAGCGCCGTTTGAGGGCCATGAGCCGCACGATGAGCCCCAAACTTCCCAAGGCGGCGCCAAGCGCGGTCACGACGAGCATCGCGGCGAGCGCCGCCTCGTAACCCGCCCCCTGCGCTTTCACGAGGGCATTGACCACCATGCCGCCGACCATCGCGCCGAAGACGCGCATCTTCCACGACACGAGCCCGCCGACCGCGGCAAGGATCGCCGCGAGCAACACGAGCGCGACCATCATCGGAACGCTCCCGACCACCCGCCAGGCGGCCGTCACGTGATCGAGGATCGACAGCGCATCCATCGTCACGCCTTCCCGTCGCGTCGATCGCGGAGCCGCTCGAGCGCACGCTTCGCGAGCGAGTCCGCCTCGGCGTCGAGCGCAGCAGCACGCCTTGGCGCGAGGAGCTTGTGCGCGAAGCCGACGATGGCCACCGCGACGAGCGCTGCCCCGGTCATCAGGATCATGACCGGCCATGTGACGAGGAGCCCGCCCGCCACCAGCACGAGGAAGGCGACGTCGAACGGCCACGACTTCGATGTCGCGGTCGCGACAACGCAGAAGACGACGAACACCGCGAGCGCCGCAACGGCGACCTCGGCGCTGCCCCAGCCGGGGATGAACGAGGCGCCGCCGTCGGCAGGCAGCGCGGGCAGTCGTTGGCTCGCCATGCCGCGCAGCCTACCTGATCGGCGCGGGGCGCGGCGCCCTACCAGTCCCCTCCTCGCCGGCGAACGCGCGACGATGCGTGCCTGCGGTGCGGCGGCCTGTGCGGCGAACACGAACTCCCGGTTCGGCCGGTAGCCGGCGTCCGCAGATCAGTACGGCGCGCACATCGCCACGCCCTCGGGCGCGAATCCGCGAGCGTTCACGAACTGGTCGCGGATGGCGGGATCGGTCGTGAAGCGGTGATTCGGAGCGCCGGTCTGACCCCGATTGAACATGCGATGGACCGGCTGCGTCCCCGCCGGGCATGCACCGGAAGCGTCCGGGATCGGAATGTGGAACGCGATCTTCTCGAACTGCCAGTTCGGGTTCAGCTTCACCCAGGCGCACTCGGCAGCGTCCGCGGTGTAGAAGTGGGCTGCCTTCGATCCGTACGCTGTGCTGTAGAAGCGGCACACCGGGACGGTTCCGACCGCCGGTTGCTGGTGCGTCATGAAGGTCTGTCCGGTCCGCTTCCAGACGCCGCCGTAGGCGCCGGCATCGATGCCCGCGATCTCGTCGGGATCGGCGGTCATGAAATAGTGGTCGATGCCTGCGTGGTGGTACTCCACGGTGTTCCCCGAGGGCGGTCCGAGGTTCGCGCGGAGTTCGAGGACCGAGGGCCGTGGCTCGAGGTTCGTCCGGATCATGCTCCCGTGCTGGAGGACGAGGCCCGGGTCCGCAGGACTCGTGATCCCGGCCTGGAACTCGGGATAGAAGGCGAACCAGCCGACGATCGACGGATGGCCGGAGGCAAAGCGCAGCATTTCGCGCAGGAAGTCCGCCTGGCCCTGCTCGGTGAACGGGAAGGCCGGCATCGGCGCCGAGACGAGCCCCTCGGGCGAGGACTGGTACGAGGCCTCGACCACCATCACCGGCTTGCCCGGCACCGCGATCTGGTCGACGATCCGCGCGACGCGCTTCTGCCAGCACGCGGTGGCGTAGTGCGAGAGCTTCCATGCCCGGTCGCCCTGCGCGTACGGGTGCGAGATCGCAGCGATGTCGTAGTCGACGCCGTACTCGCGCATCGCGCGGAAGAAGTCCGGTCCCATCTGCTGGCCGCTGCCGGATTCCACCGACGCCGCGTGCACGGCGATGTGAGCGTTCGGCGCCGCTCGCCGGATGCCCGCCGCCGCTGCCTTGAGGAGCGTCGCCTGGATCGACCACACGTTCTCGCGCAGCCACACCCGGTCGCCCACGAAGTTGACGCCCGGCGGGATCGGGATGCGAAATCCGGGAACGAAGCCGGTCATGCCGACGTCGATCTCGTTGCCGAGTTCGTAGATCTCGACCTCGAGCCCTTTCGACTGGAAATAGGTCGCCGTGTCGTACGCGTGCTGCTCCATGAGCGCAGCTGTCTCGGCGACACTCTTGCCGGCCCACGCGGGCGGCGCCGGCTGGTTGCCCCAGTTCGCGGCCCGGTCGCTGAAATAGAGGTAGGCGTAGAGGCGCATGCCGCGGTCCTTCGCGTCGCGCAGCGTCCGCGCGGCGTACTCGCGCGAGCCCCAGTAGCCGTCGTTCCACGGGAGCGAGTTCCACCGCTGCGGCGGCGTCGCGTCCAGCACCGGGTGCGACTGGGTGGTGACGCCGACCCGCATCCACTCCATGCCGTTCTGGCGCAGGAGCGCCAGCACGTCGCCTCCGGCGAGGGAATTGCCGAAGTAGCGCAACGCGGGCCAGTTCTCGCTCACGCCGCCCAGCGCGAAGGCCTGCCGCTTCGAGTAGAAGTGCGGCTGCGCCCAGCGAAAATCGTCGTTCACCCCGGCGTTGACGACGAAATCGTCGAACCGCGCGCTCAAGGCGCGGGCGACGTTGACGTTCGCCGTTTCCAGGTACACGAACACCGGCGTCGCGGGAACTTCGATCGTACCCAGTTCGGCGAACGCGCCACCGGTGGAATGGAGCAGGCGCACGCGTCCGCCGCTCCGAACGAGGCGCATCGTCCCGGACTCCGCCGACGAGTTCTGCCACAGGGGAGCGGCCGACCCGGGAATGCTCGAGAACGCCGAGAGTCCTTCGCCCGCGTGCGTCGACATCCTGGCGAACTCGAGGTAGCGGGCCTCGTCCCACCACAGACCGAATGCAACGCGCAACTGCGCGAAGTCTCCCCCGGAAGGGACGGGCGGCGGCGCAAATCCCGAGACACGCCGCCAGGCCACCTGGATGTCGAAGTCGCCGACCAGGCGTGCCTGGGTCAGCACGCGCGCGGACGAGGTGGTCGAGGTGCCCGGAGTCGACAGGACGAGCGCGTCCGACTGTGCGACCGTGCCTATGTGGCTCGCGTCGTCCCAGCGGCACGCATCGAATGCCGTGCCGTCGAATCGATCATCCATCGGCGGCGCGCCCTGGGCCGAAGTCGCGCAGCCAACCGCGACGGCGAACGCAACGCGCGCGAGTCGGTGCGCGAGGGGTGCGACGAAGCGGCGCACAAGACGCGAATCAGACGATGCCGGCATTCCGAACTCCTCCCTGACTGCTCAACACGTCGGGCGAACGACATCCGCTCCCGGCCGCACCCTGCTTGCGCCCGGCGCCGCCGGCGACAGAGGCCGCCCCCGTTACGCGGCGCGCACGGGGGACGGCGCCGCCTTCGGGGAAAATCTCGAAACGGCTCCGGTCGCCAGATCGACTTCCGCCCCCGGCCTCAGCACGACGATCCGCGCCTGCGGAGCGGCCGACTGTGCGGCAGCCACGAACTCCTCGTCCGGGCGCGAACTCGCCCCCATCATTGCGTGGAACTTCTCGTGCGGCGGATACAGGAGCACGAGGCGCGGACGCAGTGCCGCGACGCCGCGCGCGAGATCGGCGGTGAAGTCGAGCTGGATTCCGCCGAGCAGCACGTCGGTCGGGCGCTGCGCCGCCAGCGCGCGGATCTCGCCGTCGGTCATCTTCGAGTTGAATCCCTCGTTGTAATTCATCACCGTCGTTCCGTCGGGCAGCGTGAGCCGGTAGCCGGTGTAGGGCGCGAGGAACGGCGCCTGCGTGGCGCTGTGCCACGCCCACTTGATCTGCGTGGTCCGGCCGAGGAACACCGCCTTCGACAACGCCTTGACGAGGTTGATGTCGCGGTGCTGCCAGCCGAACGACTCGACCGCGAAGCCCGGCAGCTCCACGCGGCTGCCGGCGTCGAGCGGGATGAGCTTCTCGACCGGGATGCCGCGTCGCCGGCGCAGGAAGCCGGTGACCGACGAGGGACCGATCACGCGTGCGCCAGTCCGTCGCGCGATCGACGGCACGTCGAGGAAGTGCTCCTCGTGGCCGTGGGTGACGGCGATGAAGTCGGCGTGCGCGAAATCGTCCTCGCCGAACCACTGCACGCCGCAGTAGCGGCGGTAGAACGGATCGAACAACAGCGTGCCCTGCGCGGTGGCGACCTGCAGCGCCGACCAGCCGAAGTAGCGGATCGTCGCGGGAGCTTTCGCGAATCCGCCCGTTGACTTGCGCGAAAGATCGTCGGACATCGTGTCGATTCCCTGCTTGTTTGCGCCTTCCCGCCACGGAGCCGCGCGATGTCTGACCATCGCCGACGATCCGCGGCAAGACGACCGATCCGGGGGCTCCATTCTGCCGCATCGGCGTTGCGTGCGTGCGGCAGGCCCGGTGTCGGAGGAGGGCCCCATCCGCAACACGGTGCGTTGACAAGGAGTGAACGATCATTCACACTGCGCTGAACGTCCGTTCATTCTTTCATGGCCTACCGCCAGACCCCCGCCGTCGAAGCTCGCCTGCAGGACAACCGCAGCCGCATCCTCGCGGCCGCGCGCGCGCTGGTGAGCGAAGGCGGCTGGGGAGAAGCGCAGGTCGCCAACGTCGCGGCAGCCGCCGGCATGGCGACCGGCACGGTCTATCGCTACTTTCCGTCGAAGGCCGAGCTGTTCGCCGAGGTGCTCTCCGCCGTCTCGCAGCGAGAAGTCGACGTTCTCGCCGAGATCGCCCGCTCCGGAGGGCCCGCGACCCCGAGGCTGCACACGGCGGTCGCGACGTTCGTGCGGCGGGCGATGCGCAATCCCCGGCTCGCCTATGCGCTGATCGCCGAGCCCTGCGACCGCGAGATCGACGAGGCGCGGCTCACCTACCGCGCCGCGATCAGCGAGGTGATCCGTTCGATCATCGAGTCGGGACGGGAAGCGAACGAGATGCGCACCGACGTGCGTCCCGACGTCGCGGCCACCGTCATCGTGGGCGGCTTCATGGAAGGCCTGGTCGGGCCGCTCTCGCCACTCGGCCGGCAGCAGCGCCGCACCACCGAGGCCTACCGGCGCGAGGTGGCGCAACTCGCCGACCAGATCGCGCTCATGGCCTGCGCGAGCGTCGCCGCCCCGCCCTCCAACGTCAGAAGAATCCCCCGGAGACCGACATGAACAAGCCGCTTTCGGCCGAAGTCCTCGAAGCAGGCGCCGACCGCTACGCCACCCACCCGGTCCGTAACCAGGCGCAGCCCGCCGCTGGCTTCAACGCGTTCACCGGCGATGCGGTGATCCGCGCGGCCGTCGCTCGCGACGCCCCCTGGGCGAGCGAGCGCTGCGCGGCGCTGGGTGCGGTCGCGGGCGACGAGGGAGTGCAGGAACTGGCTCGTCTCGCCAACCGCCACCCGCCCGAACTCAAGACCCACGACCGTTTCGGCAACCGGATCGACTGGGTCGAGTTCCATCCGAGCTGGCACGAACTGATGACGCTCGCGTGGCGGCACGAGGTGCCCAACCTCTGCTGGCGCACGTCCGAACCCGGCGGGCACTCGGCGCGCGCCGCGCTCTCCTACCTCTGGAATCAGGTCGAGCACGGCACCGGCTGTCCCGCGGGCATGGCCTACGCGGCCTACGCGGGCTTCGAGTCCGAACCGGCGCTCGCGATCTGGAAGGAGAAGAGCCAGGGCACGGCCTACGAGTTCAGCCGGCGCGAGGTGGCGGACAAGCCGTCGGTGGTGATCGGCTACGCGATGACCGAGAAACAGGGCGGCTCCGACCTGCGCCAGACGCTCACCACGGCGCGCTTCACGCACGTCAGCAACTACCACGGCGCGACGGCGCACTGGTACGAACTCACCGGGCACAAGTGGTTCTGCTCGGTGCCCCAGTCCGACGGCTTCTTCACGCTCGCCAAGGTCGACGGCGGCGTCACCTGCTTCTTCCTGCCGCGCACGCTGCCCGACGGATCGTACAACCGGTTCTTCGTGCAGCGCCTCAAGGACAAGGCAGGCAACCGATCGAACGCCTCGAGCGAGGTGGAGTTCGCCGGCACCCTCGCCATCCGTGTCGGCGAGGAAGGCCGCGGCATCCGGGAGATCCTCACCCACGCGCACTTGACGCGGCTCGACTTCGCGATCGGGTCCGCCGGCCTCATGCGCCAGTCGCTGACGCTGGCCCTCGCCCACACCTCCACGCGCCAGGCGTTCGGAACATCGATCGCCGATCGCCCGATGATGATCAACGTGCTGGCGGACATGGCGGTGGAAGTGGAGGCGTCCACGCTGATGGCGATGCGCATCGCGCGCGCCACCGATCTCATGAAGGCGAGCGAACACGAGCGCCTGCTCGCACGCGTCGCCACCCCGGCGGCCAAGTACTTCAACTGTTCGCGCGCGCCGTCGATCGCCAACGAAGCGCTGCAGTGCCACGGCGGCAACGGCTTCATCGAGGAGAACCCGATGGCGCGGGTCTATCGCGAAGCGCCGTTGAACAGCGTCTGGGAGGGCACCGCCAACATGATGTGCATGGACGTCCGGCGCGCGATGCTCCGCGAGCCCGGAACCCTCGGGGCGCTGCTCGACGAAGTGAGGCCGCTCACGCGGCTCGACCCGCGCTTCGACACGCTGGTGCGCACCGCCGAGCGTCTCGCCCACGAAGCCGTCGCGGACGAATACTTCGCCCGGCCGATGGCCGAGGCGGTGGCGCGCGTGCTGCAGGGAGCGGAACTGATCCGCCACGGCACGCACGAGGTGACCGATCTCTTCCTCGCCACCCGCGCGGCGACAGCGCCCGGCGCGTGGGGCTCGCACTACGGGACGGTCGCGGGCGCGATCACGCAGGATGCCGCGCGGCAGGTCGTGCGCCGCGCGAGGGTTGCCGGCTGACGGCAGCGGAGTCGACGCCTCCGGTGCGCCGCCGCTGCGTCGCGAAGGACAGCTCGCCGCCCGAGCGCGAACGGCACGCCCGGGCGCGGTTACTCAGCCGGCTTCCTTGACGATCGCGAGCACCTCCCTGAACCGGGGATGGTCGCAGTCGCGCAGCCACTCGAATATCGCCATCTCGTGGGTCACGAGCGTCGCCCCGGCCCCCGCGAGCCGTGCCATGGCGGTCGCGTGGTCGATCGGGCGACGCGAACCGCAGGCGTTGCCCACCACCCACACGCGCCTGCCCGCGCGCAGGAGCCCCAGCGCCGTCTGCATCAGGCACACGTGCGCTTCGCAGCCGGCGACCACGACCTCACGAACGCCGGGCTTCGCGGCGTCCAGCGCCTCGACGAGGCCATCGGCGCAGGCGTCGAAGTGCGTCTTGGCGATCGTCACCGCGCACTGCTCGCGGATCGCGTCGAGATTGGGGCCGAGCCCCTTCGGGTTCTGTTCGGTGCCGAGAACCGGGACGCCGAGCGCCTGCGCCGCCCGCGCGACGAGCAGCGCGCGGGCGAGTACGTTGTCCGCGTCGTGGATCGCCGGCAAGAGCCGCGCCTGGAAATCCACCAGCACCAGCGCGCTCGCTCGCGCGTCGATCGTCTCGGCCGTCATCGTCTCCTGCCTCGGTCGCCTGGTTGAGCCGGTCACGAACCTGTGTCAGGGTCGCCGGAGGCCGGCGCGATGCACGCCGGTCGCGCGAACTCTCCGCGCGAACGCCGGGAACGTCGGACCCTCCTGCCTCGGTGGCGACAGTGTAACCAGGTGCGGTCGACGCGGACGCCGCCGGCAGGCCAGGCAACGTCGACCGGTTGCGCCGCCCTCTCAAGCTGCCGGGTAGCGAATCCCGTCCTTCGCGGGCACCGCCGCTTCGGTCATGCGCGCAGGCTCGATCCTGCCCTCGCCCATCAGGTGCAGCACCTCGCGACCGGCCACGATCAGGTAGTCCGCGACGATGCGCCGGTGGCAGCGCCACCACACCGCTTCAGCGCACATGATGGCCACGCGCCGATCGCCGGAGAGCGCGAGAAGCCGGTCGAACCCGGTGCGGAAACCGCCCGACAGCGCGTAGTCCGCGTAGTTGTGGAAGCTCGGGTGGGTCCACCAGGCGTTGACCTCGGGCGCCACGGTCTTCGACTTGCCGCGCAGGCCGCCGAGTTCCTCGATGCGCTCGTAACCGATGCCGTGCGGGCGCAGTCCCTCCCCGATCGCGTCCGCGTTGAACTGCGGATTGTGGCGCGAACGCGGGACGGTTCGGATGTCCGCGACGACTTCCACCTCGCCTGCGCCCAGCAGTTCGATGAATGCTTGCAATGTCTGGCTCGAGTGGCCGACGGTGAAGACGGGCGGCGCGGACATGACGCCATTGTCGCCTCGAAGCCGGCCGAACGTCGTGAACCCCCGGCTCGAGCGCGCAACGCCCGACGAGGCGCCCTCGAAGGGCGGAGCGCCGCGAGGCCCTGCAAGCCGCTACACTTTCGCCACCCCGGTCTGGCTCGCCTTCCGCGGTCCGGGGAGCCGGGGTACATCACACCGGACAACGCTCCGGAATCGACCGGAAGGCCGACCGCCCACCCGATGCGCTCCGCCACCACCCATCGCCCATTCCGTCCGACATGACCGCACCCACGACCGATCATTCCTGGCTCGATTGGCCGTTCTTCGAGGACCGGCACCGCTCCCTCGCGCGCGAACTCGACGACTGGGCGCCGCGGAACGCGAATCACGCGCACGGAGACGACCTCGACAACGAGTGCCGCACCCTGGTCCGCGCGCTCGCCGCCGGCGGTTGGCTGGCGCACGCCGTTGCCGGCAGGGCGCATGGCGGCGCAGGTGACGCGATCGACACCCGGGCGATCTGCCTGATCCGCGAAACGCTGGCCCGCCACTCCGGACTCGCCGACTTCGCGTTCGCGATGCAGGGGCTCGGCAGCGGCGCAATTTCGCTGGCGGGCAGCGCGGCCCAGAGGGAACGCTACCTCCCGCAAGTCGTCTCGGGACGCGCCATTGCGGCGTTCGCGCTGTCCGAGCCCGAAGCGGGCTCCGATGTCGCCGCACTCGCCTGCTCGGCGACCCGCGACGGTCATCACTACGTCCTCAACGGCGAGAAGACGTGGATCTCCAACGGCGGCATCGCCGACTTCTACGTCGTGTTCGCCAGGACCGGCGCGACGACATCGGGCAAGCCGTCGAGCGGCATTTCGGCGTTCATCGTCGACGCCGGGACCCCGGGTTTCGAAGTCGCGGAGCGCATCCGCGTGCTGGCGCCGCATCCGCTCGCCCGCCTGAGGTTCGCCGACTGCCGGGTGCCGGAGAGCCAGGTCGTCGGGGATCCCGGCGAAGGCTTCAAGATCGCGATGCGCACGCTGGACGTATTCCGGACCTCGGTGGCGGCTGCCGCGCTCGGATTCGGCCGCCGCGCGCTCGACGAAGCGGTCTCCCGCGCCCTCTCGCGCCGCATGTTCAACGGCGTCCTGGCCGATTTCCAGTTGACGCAGGCGAAGCTCGCGGACATGGTGACGACGCTCGAGAGCGCGGCGTTGCTGACCTATCGCGCGGCGTGGCAGCGCGATCGCGGCCGCCCGGTGAGCCGCGAGGCCGCGATGGCGAAGCTGGTGGCGACCGAGGGCGCACAGCGGGTGATCGACGCCGCGGTGCAGATCTTCGGCGGTCTGGGAGTGGTCAGCGAGCAGCCGGTCGAGCGCCTGTACCGCGAGATCCGCGCGCTCCGCATCTACGAAGGCGCGAGCGAGGTCCAGCAGTTGATCATCGCGCGCGAGTTGCTGCGCGGCCGCACCTCTCCAGACCCGGGCGAGCGGCCCTGACCGCCGCGGCAACGGCAGGGCCGTCAGGGTCATGGGTCACGGCTTGAACTCGCCCTGAAGCAGATAACGCGCGCCCGGATGCACCAGCCTCGCCGTGGTGATCGGCCTCCCGTTGCCCACGGTGCGGCGCTGGACCACGAGACAGGGGTCGCCGCGCCCGATGCCGAGGAGCCTCGCCTCGCGCGCGCTGGGCAGCGCGGCCTCGATCGAGTACCGAGCTTCCCAGAGAGGCGCCACCTGGAGCAGGTACTGGGTCGGCGTGATCCGCGTGAAATCGCATCCCAGGTAGTCGGGCGCGCTGGCGGGGTTGACGTGGCGGTCCTCGCATTGCAGCGCCACGTCGTCCTCGAAGTGCACGATCAGCGTGTGGAACACCTGCGCACCGACGGTCAGGCCGAGTGACCGGGCCACCCCCTCGCTGGCCGCCTCGGCGCGCGCGAGGTGCACCCGGGCACGATGGCGATGGCCGCGCGCGAGGATCTCCTCGTGCAGGTCGCGGATCCGAAGCTGCGACGCCACGCGCGCCAGGTGCGCGGCGAAGGTGCCCACGCCCTGCACGCGCTCGATCAGGCCTTCGGCGCGCAGTTCGTTGAGCGCGCGCGTCACCGTCATGCGGCTGACGCGAAACTGCGCCACCAGCTCCGCATCCGACGGCATCGCCTCGCCCGGCGGCCAGCGCCCGCGCGAAAGCTCGTTCTTCAGGTGCTGCTTGATGCGCGCGTAGGGCGCCGCCGCCCTGGGCAGCCTGGATCCCGGGGTCGTCCGGCGGGTCATCGTGCCCGCGATCCTACTTGCCCAGGCTTGTCTAGGCAAGTACAGTGTCGGCGATCCCTTCCCCATCCCCCGGAGGCCCCGCATGTCCGACCTGTCATCCGCCCGCCGGATCGCGCAGCCGCGAGTCGTGCGCGCGCCACGCGGCAGCAAGCTCTCGTGCCGGAACTGGCTGATCGAAGCCGCCTACCGCATGATCCAGAACAACCTCGACCCGGAGGTGGCGGAGAACCCGGACGCGCTGGTGGTCTACGGCGGCATCGGCAAGGCGGCGCGCAACTGGAAGTGCTTCGACGCGATCCTCGAGAGCCTGCGGGAGCTCGGGGAAGACGAGACGCTTCTCATCCAGAGCGGCAAGCCGGTCGGCGTGTTCCGCACGCACGCCGACGCGCCGCGCGTGCTGATCGCCAATTCCAACCTGGTGCCGAAGTGGGCCACTTGGGAGCACTTCCACGAGCTGGACCGCAAGGGGCTCATGATGTACGGCCAGATGACCGCCGGCAGCTGGATCTACATCGGCAGCCAGGGCATCGTGCAGGGCACCTACGAGACCTTCGTCGAGGCCGGGCGACAGCACTACGGCGGCAATCTCGGGGGCCGCTGGATCCTCACCGCGGGTCTGGGCGGCATGGGCGGCGCGCAGCCGCTCGCCGCGAGCTTCGCCGGCGCGTGCTCGCTGAACATCGAGTGCCAGCAGTCGCGCATCGACTTCCGGCTGCGCTCCAGGTACCTCGACGAGCAAGCCGTCGATCTTGACGACGCGCTCGCGCGCATCGGCAAGTACACATCCGAAGGCAGGGCCGTGTCGATCGGCCTGCTTGGCAATGCCGCCGAAGTGCTGCCCGAACTGGTCAGGCGCGCGAAGATCGGCGGCACGAAGCCCGACCTCGTGACCGACCAGACCAGCGCGCACGATCTGGTGAACGGTTACCTGCCCGCGGGCTGGACCGTCGACGACTGGAAGTCCGCGCAGCTCGATGCCGGCCGGCACGCGGCGCTCAAGGACGCCGCGGCGAAGAGCTGTGCGGTGCACGTGCAGGCGATGCTCGACTTCCAGGCGATGGGCATCCCCACCGTCGACTACGGCAACAACATCCGGCAGGTGGCCTTCGACGAGGGCGTGAAGAACGCGTTCGCCTTCCCCGGCTTCGTGCCGGCCTACGTGCGCCCGCTGTTCTGTCGCGGCAAGGGACCGTTCCGATGGGTCGCGCTGTCGGGCGACCCGGAGGACATCCGCAGGACCGATGCGAAGATGAAGGAGCTCTTTCCCGGCGACGCACACCTCGGGCGCTGGCTCGACATGGCGGGCGAGCGCATTGCGTTCCAGGGCTTGCCGGCGCGCATCTGCTGGATCGGCCTGGGCGAGCGCCACCGTGCCGGACTCGCCTTCAACGAGATGGTGAAGTCGGGCGAGCTCAAGGGGCCGATCGTCATCGGCCGCGATCACCTCGACAGCGGCAGCGTGGCGAGCCCCAATCGCGAGACCGAGAGCATGCGCGACGGCAGCGACGCGGTGTCGGACTGGCCGCTCCTCAACGCGCTCGTCAACACCGCGAGCGGCGCGACCTGGGTCAGCCTGCATCACGGCGGCGGCGTCGGCATGGGCTACAGCCAGCACGCGGGCGTGGTCATCGTCTGCGACGGCACCGATGCCGCGGCCAGGCGCATCGAGCGCGTGCTGTGGAACGACCCGGGCACCGGCGTGATGCGCCACGCCGATGCGGGCTACGACGTCGCGCTGGCCTGCGCCCGCGAGCAGGGCCTGAAGCTGCCGATGGCCGGAGCCTGAGCGTGCGCATCCGCCCCGGACACCTGAGCCTCGACGAATTGCAGGCCGTGCACGCGGGCGGCGTGACGCTCGAACTCGACGCCGCTGCCCGCTCGGCGATAGCGGCCGGCGCCGCGGTCGTGCGGCGCGCGGCAGCAGGCGACGCACCGGTCTACGGCGTGAACACCGGCTTCGGCAAGCTCGCCTCCACGCGCATTGGCGCCGCGGAGCTCGCGACGCTGCAGCTCAACCTGATCCGCTCGCACTCGGTGGGCGTGGGCGCACCGCTCGCGCCCGACGTCGTGCGCCTCGTGCTCGCGCTCAAGGCCGCCTCGCTCGCTCGCGGCGCGTCGGGCGTGCGACAGCAGGTGGTCGACGCGCTGCTGGCCGTGCACGACGCCGGGCTGGTGCCCTTCATCCCCAGCCAGGGCTCCGTCGGAGCCTCCGGCGATCTGGCGCCGCTCGCGCACCTGACGCTCGCGCTCATCGGCGAAGGCGAGTTCCTCGCCAACGAGTCGGGCCGGTCGGCGGAGGGCGCGATCCGGCGCCGGCCCGCGGCTGCCGTGCTGAAGGAGCGCGGCATCGAACCGCTGCGCCTGGAAGCCAAGGAAGGACTCGCGCTGATCAACGGCACGCAGGTGTCGACCGCGCTGGCGCTGCACGCCCTCTTCGCGTTCGAGCCGGTGCTCGAGTCCGCGCTGGTCATCGGCGCGCTCACCGTCGACGCGGCGCGCGGCAGCGACGGACCGTTCGACCCGCGCATCCACAGCCTGCGCGGCCAGCCCGGGCAGATCGACGTCGCCCAGTACTACCGGGCGCTGCTCGCCGGCAGCGCGATCCGGGCCTCCCACACCGAGGGCGACGACCGCGTCCAGGACCCCTACTGCCTGCGCTGCCAGCCGCAGGTGGTGGGCGCGTGCCTCGACCAGTTGCGCCACGCCGCGCTGGTGCTGCTGCGCGAAGCCAACGCGGTGACCGACAACCCGCTCGTCTTCGCCGACGACGGCGCGATGGTCAGCGGCGGCAACTTCCACGCCGAACCGGTCGCGCTCGCCGCCGACGCGATGGCCAACGCGATCGCGGAAGTCGGCGCGATCGCCGAACGGCGCATCGCCATGCTGATCGACAGCAACGTGTCGCGACTGCCGCCCTTCCTGACCGCGGAAGCGGGACTCAACAGCGGCTTCATGATCGCCCACGTCACCGCGGCGGCCCTGGCGAGCGAAAACAAGTCGCTTGCCCACCCGGCGAGCGTCGACAGCCTGCCCACCAGCGCGAACCAGGAGGACCACGTGTCGATGGCCACGTTCGCCGCGCGCCGGCTGCAGCCGATGATCGACAACGTCGCGCACATCCTGGCAATCGAGTTGCTGGCCGCGGCCGAAGGCATCGAGTTCCTGCGTCCGCTCGCGAGCAGCCGGCCGCTGGAGGCTGCGCACGCGCTGCTGCGCGAACAGGTGCCGCGCTTCGAGAACGACCGATACTTCGCTCCCGCCATCGAGCGCGCCGCAGCAATGGTGCACGCGGGCAGCCTCGCGCGGTCGTTCCGCGCGATCCGGGGCCTGCCGGCGCTTTGGACTCCGGCCTGA